>NZ_JAGQBG010000020.1 GCF_024345515.1 Cyanobium sp. N5-Cardenillas | reverse complement strand
CATGGCCTTCAGCCGTTGCCGCAAGTGCAACTGCTGCGATGGTTTCCCTTGCCTGGTGCACGCCAAGTCGGACGCGGAGGTGCTGGGCATCCGGCCGGCCCTGGCCTGCCCCAACGTGTCGCTGCTGACGCGGGCCCAGGTGAAGCGCCTGATCACCGATGAATCCGGCCGCACGGTGAAGGCGGTGGAACTGGAGCGGGACGGCGAGCCCCTGACGGTCAGCGGCAATGTGGTGGTGGTGAGCTGCGGCGCCGCCAACAGCGCCCGGCTGCTGCTGCTGTCGGCCAACGACCGCCATCCCCGGGGCCTGGCCAACGGCTCCGACCAGGTGGGCCGCCACTACATGTTCCACAACAGCAAGGCGATGGTGGCCCTGGCCCATGAGCCGAACCACACCGTCTTCCAGAAAACGGTGTCGATCAACGACTGGTACCTGGGCGATGCCGACTTCGATTACCCGATGGGCAACATCCAGATGACGGGCAAGACCAACGGCACGATCATGAAGGGTTACGCGCCACTGGAGACCTTCCTGATGCCCGGCTGGAGCATGGACAAGATCGCCGAGCATGCCCTCGACTTCTGGATCTCCAGCGAGGACCTGCCCGATCCGAACAACCGCGTCACCGTGACCGGATCGGGGCAGATCCAGCTCCGTTACACCCCCAACAATCTCACCGCCTCGGCGCGTCTGGTCAGCCGGCTGGAGGGCCTCCTCGAACGCCTCTATCTGCGCAACCACCTGGTGGAGCGCCAGTTCTACATCGCCAACAGCATGGGCATCGCCGCCGTGGGGCACCAGGCCGGCACCTGCCGCTTCGGCAGCGATCCGGCCACCTCAGTGCTCGACCTCAACTGCAAGGCCCACGAACTCGACAACCTCTACGTCGTCGACACCAGCTTCATGCCCACCATCGGCGCCGTGAACCCCTCCCTCACCGCCATCGCCAACGCCCTGCGGGTGGGCACCCACCTGGTGGAGCGGCTGCGGGGCTGAGGGTGGCCATGGGAACGTCGGAGGAAGCGTCGGAGCGGCAGGTGCTGGTGGCCCTCGGCACCGCCTGGGCCCTGGCGGCCGGCTGGTTCCTGATCTGGCCGGTGCCCACCGAGGTGATCGGGCGGGGGGTGGTGATCGTGCCCGGCGGTGCCACGGTGATCGATGCCCGGGCCGAGGGTCAGATCCTCAGCCTGCCGGTGCGGGTTGGCCAGCGGGTGAGCCGGGGCCAGACCCTGTTGCGCCTCTACCTCCCCACCCTGGAGCAGCAGCTGCGCCGCCAGGAGAAGGACCTGGCGGAGCTGATCCGCATCAACGCCGATCTCGATCGGCGCGACCAGGCGCGACTGACCTCGGCCCGGCGGCTGCGGGACACGGCCCTGGGCCAGCTGGAGGGCAACCGCGAACGCCTGGACGCCCTGCGTCGCGTCTACGACCAGAAGGTGGCCGATTTCCGCCATCTCGCCCGCCGCGAGGTGGTGGCCCCCCTGGCCGGCGAGGTGGTGGCCAGTGAAGACCGGGCCATCCAGCTCGACAACAGCGTCGCCGACCTCGGCATCCGCGAACGGGAGGCCATTGACGCCTGGGAGACGGTGAAGCTGGGCATCGACACCGAAGCCCAGCGGCGTCGCTTCGCCATCAGTGACGCCCGCCGCGCCGTGCGGGTCACCCAGACCCGACTGGGCTTCGACGGCACCCTCAGCGCCACCCGGGACGGGCGGCTGCTGGATCTGCAGGTGGTGCGCGGTCAGACGGTGAAACCGGGCCAGCGCCTCGGCACCCTGGGAGGGCCCGAGGCTGGCCAGACCCTGCAGGCCGTGGCCTACTTCGCCCCGGCCGATGGGCGCCGCCTGCGCCCCGGCCTGGCCATGGAGGTGGTGCCGGACTGGAACGAGCGGGGCCGCTTCGGTGGCATCCGCGGTCGTGTCGTCAGCGTCAACCTGCTTCCGGCCACCCGCGAAGACGTCAACACCACCATGGGCAACCCCCAGCTGGCGGAGGCCCTGGTGCGCCACGGACCGGTGCTGCGCACCGAGATCGCCCTGCAGCCCACAGGCAACGCCCCCGGCTTCGATGGCTTCCGCTGGACCCTCAGCCGCGGCAGCAGCGTCTTCCCGATCCGCGAGGGGCTGACCCTCAAGGCCCACGGGTATGTGGAATGGCGCCCACCGGTCAGCTACGTGCTGCCGCTGCTGCGCGACCTCACCGGCAGCTACCGCACCCTGCGCCAGCAGGAGCGCCAGGACCAGCCGCCCCTGCGGCAACGGGACGCCTTGCCGTGACCGGCGAACTGCCCTGGCTGGTGCTGGAGGCGGCCCTGTTGGTGGTGCTGCTGCACGCCAACGCCCCTGAGGTGTGGTTCTGGTTCGCGGCCCTGCTGTTGCTGCTGCTGTGGCGCTCGTTCGCCTGGCGCCAGCGCCGCTGGCAGCGGTGGCTGCAACGGCAAGGCGACGCTCAGGAGCCGCCCAGCACCAGCGGCAGTGCCACCGGCTGATCGGGCCGGTCCGGCACCGGCAGCAGTTCGCGCAGCAGCTGGGCGTAACTGACATTGGCCAGGGTGGTGGATTCGGCCACCCCCTCCATGGCGCCGGTGAGGGTGGCCACGGTGGTGGCCACATCGCTGTAGTCGGCCAGTCCGAGCTGGTAGCGGGCCCGCACATCCCGGAAGGCCTCCCGCGAGGCGCTGTAGGAGGCGCGGGCGGCCACGATCTGGCGCAGGGCGGCCCGATGGTCGTAGAAGGCGGCCTCGAGACGCTGGCGGATGGCATTGCGTTCGCGGGCCAGGCTCTGGTCGGTGCGCGCCGCGGCTGTGCGGCTGGCGGCCACGGCGCCGGCGGTGACGCCACCATCGAAGAAACGCCAATGCAGCTGCAGGCCCGCGGCCCAGTCGGAGCGCTGGTTGAGCAGCTGGGGAATGAGGGCCGAGCTGCAGCAGCCCTCCAGCTCGATCACCGGCTGCGTGATCAGCCCCTGGCCGTAGCCGCCGGTGGCCACGAGCCGCAGGCTGGGCAGCAGTTCCGCGGCGCGGCGGTCGGCCTGGCGCAGCAGGGCGTCGCGGGCCGCCTGCAGGGCCCGCAGCTGGGGGTTGTCGCGCCAGCCGCGCACGATCGTCTGCTCCAGGTCGAGGGGCCAGGGGGGCTGCAGCCGCACCGCATCGCTGGCCCGCAGGCTGACGTCGAAGGGCACGTTGATCAGGTTGCTGAGTTGGCGCTGACGGCTGAGCTGCAGGGCCTCGGCCTGCTCAAGGCGGTAGAGGCTCTGCTGCAGGGCGGCCTCGGCCCGGAGCCGATCCAGCCGCGGCACCAGACCCGCCTGCTGGAGCGCCGCCACCTGGTCGCGAACCACCGTGTCGCTGTCGGCGACGGCCCGGCGGATGCGCTGCAGCTGGTCGGCGAGCTGCAGGCCGTAGTAGGCGACGCTCACATCGAGCTGCAGTTGGCGCAACCGATCGGCGTAGCGCTGGCGGGAGGCCTTGAGGCCGTCGTCGGCCTCGGCGATGCTGGCGCTGCGGTAAGGGCTGATCAGCTCCCAGCCCAGTTCCATCCGGGCGGCGGCCGCACCGACATTGGTCTGCACCACATTCCAGCCCTGGGGCCTGACCAGAAACGGGGAACCCGCTGGATAGATGCCGTCGTTGGCGGCCCAGACCTGGCTGTAGGAGCGCTGCTGGCGGAAGCCACCGGCCAGGTTCAGGCCCAGCTCCGGCCACCAGCGTCCCCGGGCCGAGCCGGCCAGGTCCTGCTGCTCGCGCACCCCGAGCACGGCGGCGGCCAGATCCGGATCGTTGCGCACGGCCACCGCCAGGGCCTCGGCCAGGCTGAGCCGCTGGCGTCGCTCGATGCGCACCGCCTCAGGAGCCTGCGGCAGGGCCGTCGCGGCCGGGGCCGGCAGCAGTAGCGCGCCGGAGGAGGCCGCCTCTGCCGGGCCGGGGTTGTCCGCCTCCGGCGCCGCCGGCAGCAGGCTGCGGTCGAGCCGTTCGAGATCCTGCTGGAACCCCTGGAGGCTGCGCAGCAGCGCCGGGGAGGGGGGCGGCAGGCGGCGGCTCTGGGCCCCTGCCTGGGCCATCGGTGCCACCACGGCCAGCGCCAGAGCCGGTGCCAGCCAGCGGTGGGCGTGGCACCGGATCATGGCTGCCGGGGGCCCGGGGCTGGCGCCGCGTCCTTGGTGGGGGAGGCCTGCATCAGGTCGTGGAGGCCCAGGCTGGTGCGGGCCAGGCAGCCGATCGAGAAGCAGATGGCGGCGCTGCCGAACAGGCCCAGCTGCGCTTGTCGGGTTTCGCCCTCGAGGCGGGTCATGGCCAGCAGCACCACCCCGGCGGCCAGCCAGGGCAGGGTCACAACCATCCCGAGCTGGGAACGGGTCATCGCCATCAGCGCAGACCCAGCTCCCGGCGCAGCTGCAGCTCCAGCTGGCGCACGGCGCCGACCCGCGCCATGGCCCAGGAGAGCTTGCAGACGCAACCGATCGAGAAGCAGATCGCGGCGTTGCCGAACAGGCCCCAGGCGTGGCTGTGCAGGTTGAAATCCTCCGCCAGCAGCAGCCGCAGCGCCAGGATCACCAGCAGGCCGGCCACCACCCAGGGGCCGTACACCCAGCCGACGAAGAACTGATCGACGAACAGCCGACGCGGTGGCGGGGCCATGACACCGGTTGCCAGGAAGCCAAGTCTGCCTGCGGCCCCCGGTGAGACAAGCCGCCACAGCCGCAGGTCGAGCTGGCCCTCAGGTGCTGCGGCGCCTGAGGGCCAGCAGCAGCTTCTCGAAGACCTCCGGCAGGGGGGCCTCGCACACCAGCCGCTCGCCGCTGATCGGGTGGTCGAGGGCCAGCCGCACCGCGTGCAGGGCCTGGCCGGGAAGCGCCACCGGAAGCTTGCGGCAGCGGCCGTAGGTGGCATCCCCCACGATCGGATGGCCCGTGTGGGCGCAGTGCACCCGGATCTGGTGGGTGCGGCCCGTGTCGAGCTTGAAGCGCAGCAGCGCGTGATCGCCGAGGGGTTCGATCAGGCGCCAGTGGGTGCAGGCATGGCGGCCAGTGCTGTCCGTCACCACGGCGTACTTCTTGCGATCGACCGGATGGCGGCCGATGGCCCCCACGATCGTGCCGCTGTCCGCCGCGGGCTGGCCGTGCACCACCGCCAGGTACTCCCGCGAGGCGATGCGCTTCTGGATCTGCACCTGCAGCTTCACCAGGGCCTCCTGGCTCTTGGCCACCACGATGCAACCGGTGGTGTCCTTGTCGAGGCGGTGCACGATGCCGGGCCGCATCTCACCGCCGATGCCGGGCAGGTCGGGGCAGTGGTGCAGCAGGCCGTTCACCAGGGTGCCGTCCTTGTTGCCGGGGGCCGGATGGACCGTGAGCCCGGCGGGCTTGTTGATCACGATCAGATGCTCGTCCTCGAACAGCACGTCCAGCGCCATCGGCTGGGGGACCAGGTAGGGCAGGGGCTCCGGCGGCGGCATCCACAGCTCGACGGTGTCATCGGTGCGCAGGGGTGTCTTGGCCCGGCCCGTGACGCCGTTCACCCGCACGTAGCCCGCATCGATGAACTTCTGGATGCGGGCCCGGCTCTGCTCGGGCCGCTGGGACACCAGCCAGCGGTCGAGCCGCATCGGCAGCGGCTTCGGGTAGTGGAGCGTCAGCAGCTCCCCTTCTCCTTCCCCGAAGCAGGCCATCAGCTGGGGGGCGCCTCCAGTGGAGGCAGGGCCAGAGGAGGCAGCTCCAGGGAGATCGGCCCCAGCAGCGAGCGGCGGAAATCATCGAGCAGGCGCTGGGCCATGCGGGCTGTATCGCCGCTGGTGTGGCGGGCCGCGGCCGCGGCGAGCCAGGCTTCGCCATCGGGAACGGGCATCCCGCCGGTCCCTCCGGACAAGGACGGCACCGCCACCCCGTAGCGCCGCTCCACCAGCCCAGGCGCCACCCCGGCCGCCGCCACCGGCTCCAACTGCACGAGCAGACGGAGAAACGCCAGGGCCACCGCCTCGCCGTCGTAGGAGGCCTGGCCGATGTCGTCGCAGAGGGCCAGCCGCAGCCCGGCCAGCTGGTCATCGAGACGGGGGGGAAGCACGCCGGGGGCGTCGAGCAGATCGAGGTCCTGGCCCAGCCGCACCCAGCGCAGGCTGCGGGTGACCCCGGCCCGGCGGGCGCTCTCCACCACCTTCTGGCGCACCAACCGGTTGATCAGGGCCGACTTGCCCACGTTGGGGAAGCCCAGCATCAGGGCCCGCACCGGCCGCGCCCGCATGCCGCGGCCGGCCCGGCGGGCGTTGAGCTGCTCCCCGGCCCGGATCGCCGCCTGCTGCAGCTGTTTGACGCCGGTGCCCACCTTGGCATCGCACCACCACGGCACCTGGCCCCGCTCGCGGAACCAGCCGTCCCAGGCCAGGCGGGCCGCGGCGCTGACCATGTCACGGCGGTTGATCACCAGCAGGTGCTGCTTGCCCCGGATCCAGCGCTGCAGCCGCGGGTGGCCCGTGGCCAGGGGGATGCGGGCATCACGCACCTCGATCACCAGATCCACCTTCTCCAGGTTGGCGCTGAGGGCCTTTTCCGCCTTGGCGATGTGGCCGGGATACCACTGGATCGGTGGGGCGGCCGTGCTGAGGCGGACCGTGTCGCCGACATCCGGCATCAGGGCACCACCAGCACCGGACAGGGCGCCAGCTGCAGCACCCGGGCAGCGGTGCTCTGGTGGTCGCCCTCCAGGGTGATGCCCCGGGTGCCCATGACGATCACATCGGCATTGATCTCATCGGCCACATCACCGATCACGAAGGCCGGCTTCCCCTCCCGCTCCAGCACCTCACAGGCCACGCCGGCCTGGGTGAAGCTGGCACGGGCCTGCTCCAGCAGCTGGGCCACCGCGGCCGGATCGTGCATCACGCCCTCTTCGGCCTCCACCACCGACAGAAGCACGATGCGGCTGCCGTGGCGTTGGGCCAGCTGGAGGGCGACAGCCGCCGTTTCCATCGTCTGGCGGCTCTGGTCGATGGGGAACAGGACGGTGTCGAACATGGCGGAAGGCCCAGCCCCCTTGTCCTAGCGCCGACCGTTGCGGCCGCCAGGGACGGGAGGTGGGAAGAACCGAATCGCGCCAGTGGCGGGGTGGGAGGCGCCGGAGGCTAATCTCCCCCCGCCTTTCCTTACACGTAACCGTGGCGAAGCGATCCCTCTCCAGCCTCAGCGCCGATGATCTCCGCGGCAAGCGGGTGCTGGTCAGGGTCGACTTCAACGTGCCCCTCGACGACGCCGGCGCCATCACGGACGACACCCGCATCCGGGCCGCCCTGCCCACCGTGCGCCACCTGATCGACCACGGCGCCCGGGTGCTGCTGGCCGCCCACTTCGGCCGGCCCAAGGGCCAGGTGAACGAGGCCATGCGCCTCACCCCGGTGGCGGCCCGCCTCAGCGAGCTGCTGCGCAAATCCGTGACCAAGACCGACAGCTGCATCGGCCCCGACGCCGAGGCCAAGGTGGCCGCCATGGCCGATGGCGATGTGGTGCTGCTGGAGAACGTGCGCTTCTTCGCCGAGGAAGAGAAGAACGACGCCGGCTTCGCCGAGAAGCTGGCCGCCCTGGCGGACGTCTATGTGAATGACGCCTTCGGCGCAGCCCACCGGGCCCACGCCTCCACCGAGGGCGTGACCAACTACCTGAGCCCGAGCGTCGCCGGCTTCCTGATGGAGAAGGAGCTGCAGTACCTGCAGGGGGCGATCGATGAACCCAAACGCCCCCTGGCCGCCATCGTGGGCGGCTCCAAGGTGAGCAGCAAGATCGGCGTGCTCGAGTCGCTGATCGACAAGTGCGACAAGGTGCTGATCGGCGGCGGCATGATCTTCACCTTCTACAAGGCGCGCGGCCTGGCGGTGGGCAAGAGCCTGGTGGAGGAGGACAAGCTGGAACTGGCCAAGGAGCTCGAAGCCAAGGCGGCCGCCAAGGGCGTCCAGCTGCTGCTGCCCACCGATGTGGTGCTGGCCGACAACTTCGCCCCCGACGCCAACAGCCAGACGACCGCCATCGACGCCATCCCCGACGGCTGGATGGGCCTCGACATCGGCCCTGACTCGGTGAAGACCTTCCAGGACGCCCTGGCCGACTGCCGGACCGTGATCTGGAACGGCCCCATGGGGGTGTTCGAGTTCGACGCCTTCGCCGCCGGCACCAACGCCATCGCCCACACCCTGGCCGACCTGAGCGCCAGGGGCTGCTGCACGATCATCGGCGGCGGTGACTCCGTGGCCGCCGTGGAGAAGGTGGGCGTGGCCGAGAAGATGAGCCACATCTCCACCGGTGGCGGCGCCAGCCTGGAGCTGCTGGAAGGCAAGGTGCTCCCCGGCGTGGCCGCCCTCGACGAAGCCTGAGCCGGGCGCCTCTGCGGGGTTGGCGACGGGCCTAGATGGTCGCCTTCGGTGCCCTTGCGGAGGAGCCGGTCCTGTCCTGACGCGGGGGCAGACCGAAGCGGGCCCTGAGGGCCTGGGCCTCTGACCGGATGTCGGCCTTGAAGCGTTCTCGGGCCAGTTTCTCCTGCCGCTCACAGGCCTGGAAGGCGTCCCAGGTGTTGGCAGAGGCAATGCAGCGATCGGCCTCCTGAAGGATGGCGATACGGGCAGCGTGGCTGCGGCGTTCCAGGTCGCGACGCGCCTGGAACATCTCCTGGCGCTGCTGTGGACTGAGGCGTCGCTGGCCGGCCCCTGGAGCCTGGCTCTGGGCCAGGACCGAACCAGGAAGGGCGACCAGGGCCAGCAACAGCAACACCTCAGACAAGTGGCGATGGCGTGGCTTCATGACGGCGGCGGAATGGTTAGGAACAAGCGTGGGATGAAAACCTGTCCAAATGGCAACCGGTCGCGCCGAAGCCATGACTGGCTGTGACCGGCCTCAGAGGGTGCCGGGGGTGCCGGGGCGGCCCTCACCCCACTTGCCTTTGCGATCACCCTTGCCCCACTGGGGCATGGCGATGCCGTTGCGCTCAAAGAGCGCCTGCATCGCGGCTCGATGCTGCTGACGCTGCCGCTGGCTGGCGTCCCGCTGCTGCTTCATGCAGGCGCGCAGGGCTTCGCTGCTGGCGGCGGCGCTCAGGCAGCGCTCACCGTTCTGGAGGATGGAGATGCGGGCCTGCTGGTCGCTGATCGCCAGCCGCTTCTGCTCGGGAAAGATCTTCTGCATCTGCGCAGGCGTCGGCCGTCCGGCCTCGGAGGGGCCGCTCTGGGCCATGGCGACACCGGTGGAGCTGAGCACGGCGGCCAGGACGGCGATCCGCAGGGGTTGAAGCAGGTGGGAGGGCATGGGAGGAACTTTCTTGAACATTTCCATCGTGACCGGCAGGTGTGACGGCAATCCGACTGGCCACTCGCCAACTGTGACCAAATGCGACTGATGCTGGCTCACGCCCCCGGCAGGGGCCAGGCCCTCAGGGCCACGGCGAAACGCCCCGGCGGCGGCTCGGCGGTGGCAGCAGCCTCCAACCGGCGCAGATCGCCGCCATGGTCGCGGGCGACCTTGGCGGCGATGGCCAGGCCCAGGCCGCAGTGCCCCTCACCACCGCGGGCCTGATCGAGGCGCTGGAAGGGGGTCATGGCCTTCTGCCACTGCGCCGGGTCGATGCCCTCACCACAGTCCCAGACCTGGATCTCGAAGCCGCTCTCCACCGGCCCGGAGTCGCCCTGGGGCCGCACCGCCCCGTCCGCCGGGCCCAGGGGCCGCAGGACCAGCCGCAGGGGCGGCCGGCCATAGGTGAGGGCGTTGTCGAGCAGGTTGCCCACCGCCCGCGCCAGCGCGATCGGCCGAACCCGCCGCACCAGGGGCTCCAGATCCAGCTCCAGGGGCACCTCTCCCACCGATGCCGCCGACTCCGCCACCAGGGCATCGAGCGGCACCAGGACCGGCGTCTCGCCGGCTTCGGCCCCGGCGAAGATCATGAACTGGCGCGTGATCCGCTCGATCGAGCGGATGTCGGCCTGGGCCCGCTCCAGCTCCTGGGGCGCCATCGGCCCTTCGGCGGCGAGGGCGAGGCGCAGGCGCAGCCGGGTCAGGGGGCTGCGCAGGTCGTGGGCGATGCCGGCCAGCATCATGGTGCGCTCCCGGCCGGAGTCCTCCAGCCGCAGCAGCATGGCGTTGAAGCGGGCCATCAGCTGACGCACCGCCGGGGCGCCCTGGTCCGGCAGGGCCTCGGGCAGGGCCTCGAGGCCCACGCCGGCCAGGGCCTCCTGCAGGCGGGTCAGGGGGCGCTGGATCTCCAAGGTCAGGAACAGCAGCAAAGCCCCGAGCGCCCCCAGGCCGATGGACAGGGACAGCACCCATGGATCGGGCGGCCAGCCCCGCGGTGAGGGCAGGGAAACGAACAGCCACACCGGCTCGAGGGGTGAGGCCATTTCCACCCATACCCCCCGCCGTGGGGAGACGGCGGGCTGCACCGCCGGACAACGGCCCAGCCGGCGGCACAGCTCCGTCTGCAACCTCTGGGTCTGCCAGCGCAGCCGCTGGTCTCCCCGGCCGACCCAGGCCGCCGTCGCCGCCGGCTCCGGCCGGCGCCCCACCACCAGTTGCATGCCGCTGATCTGGCCGAGCACCTCCGGGCTGAAACGCTCCAGGGCCACCTCCCCCAGCACCAGGTTCGAGGCCACCTCCGAGCCCGTCTGGATCAGCAGCTGCTGGGCCAGGCGCCGACCCACGAGCAGGTGCAGCAGCAACAGGCTGAGGGCCGCCGCTCCGGTGCCGGCCAGCAGGTACGCCAGCGTGCGCCCCAGGGACGGCCGCCAGAAGTGTTCAGGACTGGCGGGGCTTGCCATCGGGGACGAACACGTAGCCGTAGCCCCAGACCGTCTGCACATAGCGGGGCCGGGCCGGCTCCGGTTCGATCAGCCGCCGCAGCCGCGACACCTGCACGTCCATGCTGCGGCTGTCGGTGTCGCTGCCGGGGCCCCGGGCCAGTTCGATCAGCCGCTCCCGGGACAGGGGGCGGTGGGGGTGCTGCACGAAGGCCGCCAGCAGGGCGAACTCGCCACCGGTGATCGTGAGCGCCTCCCCCTGGCGCTCCAGGGTGCGGGCCGCCAGATCCACCTCCAGGTCGCCGAAGCCGATCCGTTCCCCGTCGGGCTGGGGCAATCCGCCGGGGAGGGTGCCGCGGCGCCGCAGCACCGCCTCGATGCGGGCCGTCAGCTCCCGGGGCAGGAAGGGTTTGGCCAGGTAGTCGTCGGCCCCCTGCTCCAGGCCGATGATCCGGTCCACCGCATCGGCCCGGGCCGTGAGCATCAGCACCGGCAGGTCATCGTCCCCGTCCCGCAGGCGCCGCAGCAGGCTGAGGCCGTCGTCGCCGGGCAGCATCAGGTCGAGCACGAGCAGATCGGGGCGCTGGCCCTCGAGCCGGGCCATCAACTGGGCGCCATCGCCCATGCAGCGGACCTCGTAGCCCTGGTCCCCCAGGTAGGTGGACAGGAGGTGGCGCAGATCCGGGTCGTCATCCACCACCCAGATCCGATGCGGTCGGCCCATGGTTCAGGGCTCGAGCGATTGGCGATCAGCCACGACGCGCACCCGCTTGGTGGCGCTGACGATGCCGTCGGGGTGCACCAGCAGCACCGCCCAGGTCTGGGAGCCGGGGGTCAGGGGGGCCTGCACGGTCTTGAAGAGTCCGCCGCCGCCGAGGGCGCCGAGCTCCATGCTCGGGCTGGCCATCGTGGCCTGCTGCTGGGGAGTGATCGCCGCAATGCCGCCGGCTGCGAGGGCCCCGTCGAGGGGATCGTCGAAGATCACGTCGACGTCGTAGCGCTGGCCGGTCAGCACGGCGTCCGGGATCAGCAGGCTCACCGGCAGGGGCTTGTCGCCGCTGCGCAGCAGGGATCGCTCCCGCAGCACCGTCTGGCCATTGATGCGGGTGCCATCGCTCTGCAGGGCCAGCTGCTGCTCCGCCTCCAGCCGGTAGGTGGTACCGCCCTGGCGCCGGGTGCCGTCCACCCGCAGGGTCACCGTGGGCTGGCCGTTGCGCAGCTGGGTGCCGCTGCGCAGCTGCCAGCGGGCATCGGGAAACTGCTGGCGCAGCAGACGGCGACGGCTCTCCAGCTGGGCGGGATCCAGCCCGGGGCCGGCCTGAAGCAACGCGGCCAGGGCGGTGTCGGAGCTGCTGTTGAGGGCGCTCTCGAGGGCCTGGAGCTGGGCGGGGGAAGGGGGAGCCGCCAGGGCGGGGGCCACAGCAACACCGGCCAGCGCCATGGTCGCCAGGAAGGTGCCGAGCCGCTGCGGCGACCGAACCGGGGACAGGGAGGCGTTCGGCGGGCGGGACGGGGCCATGGAGTGGGAGGGAACCGGGGCGGCGGTGAGCGGACCGGAATCGGCTTTTAAGTTAGGCGCGCTTGTCCCACCCGCCCATGCCGACCCTGCTGATCGCCGCCAGCGGCACGGGTGGCCACCTGTTCCCCGCCCTGGCGGTGGCCGAAGCCCTGCCCGCCGACTGGCAGGTGCACTGGGTGGGGGTACCGGACCGGCTGGAGACCGACCTGGTCCCCAGCCGTTACCCCCTGCACATGGTGCGGGCCGGTGGCCTGCAGGGCCGGGGGCTGCGCAAGCTCTGGAACCTGCTGCAGCTGCTGCTGGCCGTGCTGCCGATGCGGCGCCTGATCCGGCGGGAGGGGGTGAGCGTGGTGTTCAGCAGCGGGGGGTACATCGCGGCGCCGGCGATCCTGGCGGCCCGCTGGTCCGGGGTGCCGGTGGTGCTGCATGAGAGCAACGCCATCCCCGGGCGGGTGACCCGGCTGCTGGGCCCCCTGTGCACGCGCGTGGCGGTGGGCCTTCCCCAGGCGGCCGAGCGACTGCCCCGCTGCCGGCCCCTGGTCTGCGGCACCCCGGTGCGGCGGGACTTCCTCACCCCCACCCCCCTGCCGGAGTGGGTGCCCGGAGGCGACGGCCCCCTGCTGCTGGTGATGGGGGGCAGCCAGGGGGCCCTGCGCCTCAACCGCATGGTGCGGCCCCTGCTGCCGCAGCTGGCGGCCAGCGGCTGCCGCATCGTGCATCTCACCGGCAGCCAGGATCCGGACGCCGGCCAGCTGCGCCTTGAGGGTGTGGTCGAGCGGGCCTTCAGCGATGAGCTTCCGGGCCTGCTGCAGCACTGCGACCTGGCCATCAGCCGGGCCGGCGCCGGCAGCCTCAGCGAACTGGCCGTCTGCGGCACGCCGGCGATCCTGGTGCCCTTCCCGGCAGCCGCCGACCGCCATCAGGACGCCAACGCCGCCGCCGCCGCCAGCCTGGGTGCCGCGGTGATCGTCTGGCAGCACGAGCCCGGCGAGCCCGCCCTGGAGCGGGCCGTGTGGCGGCTGCTGGGGCCGCGCCTGCGGGGCACCGCCGCCGCCGCCGACCCCCTCGTGCCGATGGGCGACGGCATGGCGTCCCTGGCGGTGCGGGACGCCGACCGGCGGCTGGTGCAGGTGCTGGAGCAGCTCATCGGCCGCGGCTGATCCGCTCCAGGGCGGCCAGCAGGCGCCGGTTGCGGGCCCTGTCCTGCAGGGCGATCCGCAGCCAGTTCTCCCCCAGACCCTCGAAGGAGCGGCAGTCGCGCACCAGGATCCGGTGCCGGCGTTCCAGCGCCAGCCGCAGCGGCTGGAGCGAGTCGGCCCCAGGGGTGCTCCGCACCAGCAGGTAGTTGGCGGCCGAGGGCAGGGGCTGCAGTCCGGGCACCGCCGCCAGACGGGCCGTCAGCCAGGGGCCCTCCCCAGCCACCCAGTGCTGCACCCGCCCCTGCCAGCGCCGCAGGCCGGCCTGATCGGCCATCAGGCCCTGCCCCGCCGCCGCCGCCAGGCCGTTGACGGGCCAGGGGTCACGCCAGGCGGCCCAGCGGGCCAGCCGCTCGGCACTGCCCAGGGCGTAACCGAGCCGCAGACCGGCGATCGAGAACAGCTTGGTGAGGCTGCGGATCACCACCAGCTGGGGATGGGCCGCCAGCAGCGGCACCAGCGACTGCTCCTCGCCGGCCGGCACCAGCGGCAGGAACGCCTCATCCACGATCACCAGGGCGAACCGCTCCAGCAGGGGCTCCAGCGAGGCCCGGCTCCAGAGCTGGCCGGTGGGGTTGTGGGGATTGGTGAGCCACAGCACGGCCGGTCCGGACCCGGCGGCCTCGGCGGTGTTGGCGGCGGCCTCGGCCAGGGGCCAGGGGCCTGGTCCCGCACCGGACCAGTCGAGCGGCAGGGGCAGGGGGCGCCAGGCGCCGCCCCAGCAGTCCAGGGCCCGGCGGTAGTCGGCGAACCCCGGCGCCGGCAGCAGGCTCAGTCCGCCGGCAGCGGCATCCCGCGCGGCCCAGGTGAACAGCTCGGCCGCCCCGTTGCCGGGCAGAACCCCGGCCGGATCCAGCCCGTGCCAGGCGGCGATGGCCCCGCGCAGGGCCCCATAGCCCCGGTCAGGATAATCGCGCAGATCGCTGCCGAGCGCCCGCCGCAGCAGCAGCCACAGCCGCGGCGGCGGGCCGAAGGGGACCAGGGAGGCGCTGGCATCCAGCAGCTGGTCCGGACGGCAGCCGAGCCGTCGGGCGGCCGCCTGGAGGTTGCCCCCATGGAGCTCCGGCGGTTCAGGAGGCCCCGTCACCGGGTGGGGAGCTGGCACCGGCTCCAGGGAACATTCAGGAGGTTGTAACACGGATGGGTGGCGGGGCTGCTGCAATGGGTGGGCCATCGGTGCGTCGCACTCCCCCGTGCCCCCTTCCCCCCTCCAGCCGGTGATCGGCGCGATCGGTGCGGTGCTGCTGGGCAAGGAGCACGAGGTGCGGCTGGCCCTGGCCTGCCTGCTGGCCCGCGGCCACCTGCTGATCGAGGACCTGCCCGGCATGGGCAAGACCACCCTGGCCGAGGCCCTGGCCCGCAGTTTCGGGCTCGGATTCAAGCGGGTGAGCTTCACCAGCGATCTGCTGCCGGCGGATCTGACGGGCCTGAACGTGTTCGATCCCGCCGCCGCCAGCTTCCGCTTCCAGCCCGGTCCGCTGTTCAGCCAGGTGCTGCTCGCCGACGAGATCAACCGGGCCAGCCCCCGTACCCAGAGCGCCCTGCTGGAGGCGATGGCCGCCGGAAGGGTGAGCGTGGACGGCACCAGCCATTCCCTGCCCCGGCCCTTTCTGGTGATCGCCACCCAGAACGGCCTCGACCAGGGGGGCACCTCAGCCCTGCCGGAATCCCAGCTCGACCGGTTCCTGATGCGCCTCAGCCTCGGCTACCCCCCCCGCCAGGCGGAGCGGGCCCTGCTGCAGGGCGAGGGCCTGCGGCCCGACGGCCTCAGCGGCGCCTTCGGGCCGGAGGACCTGCTGGCCCTGCAGGACCGCGCCGACCGGCAGCACTGCAGCTCGGCCCTGCTCGATTACGTGCTCGACCTGCTGGAGCGCAGCCGCCGCCAGCCGGCCCAGGGCCATCCCCTCTCCCCCCGTGCCGGCCTGGCCCTGGTGGCCGCCGCCCGCGCCTGGTCGCTGCTGGAGGGCCGCGACCATGTGATTCCGGACGACGTCCAGGCGGTGCTGGCCCCCGTCTGCGAGCACCGCATGGACGGCGGCCAGCGCGGTGGCAGCGACGGGGAGCTGAGCCAGCGGCTCCAGGCAGGTGTCGATGGACTTCGGTAGGCCCCAGCAGGGCGAACGGGTGCGCCTGCGGATGCGCAACCTGTACATCCTGCCGACGCGCTTCGGCTGGCTCTGGCTGTCGGGCACCGTGCTGCTGCAAGTGATCGGCGTCCAGATGCAGAGCAACGGCACGCTGCTGCTCAGCTTCCTGATGCTGAGCCTGTTCCTGCTCACCCTGCACCTCACCCACTTCAACCTGCAGGGCGTGGAACTGGGCTGTGGCACGCCCGCACCGGGTTTCGCCGGGGCCCCGGTCCCCTATCCGATCCGGCTGCGCTGCCCGGGCCGCAGCGAGGGGGTGCGCCTGCGGCTGGGGGGGGAGGCGTCGGGTCCGCCGCTGTCGCTGGCAGCGGGGGAGCATGAGCTGGCCGTGGCCTGGACCCCGCTGGCCCGGGGCTGGCAACGGCCCGGGCTGCTGCGGATCCAGACCACGGCGCCCCTGGGGCTGTTCTGCTGCTGGTCGCGCTGGCATCCGGAGACGGCCCAGCTGATCTACCCGGCCCGACGGGCCGGACCGGTGCGGCTGCTGGCCGCCGGGTCGGCACCGCTGGTCGGCGAGCCGGCCCTGGCCAGCCGCCAGGACGGCAGCGACGACTGGCGCGACCTGGCCCCCCATCGCCCCCAGGACAGCCCCAGCCGACTGGCCTGGAAGCTGCTGGCCCAGGGGCGGGGCGAATACGCCAAGCGTTTCCTGGATCGCCCGGAAGCGGCCCCCCTGCTGGCCCCGGAACCCGGGCTGCCCCTGGAGACAGCCCTCGAACACCTGAGCGAGCGCATCTGGAGCTGGCACGGCCGGGGCCTCAGCTACGGCCTGGAGCTGAACGGCCAGACCGTCGCGCCCGGGCGGGGGGTGCTCCACCGGGACCGGTGCCTGACGGCCCTGGCCTGCTGCCGATGAGCGGCGCTGCCGCCCCGCTGCAGTGGCTCACCATGGGGTTGCTGGCCGTGGGGCTGCTGGGCCTGTCGCCCGCCCTGTCCCTCAGCCTGCTGGCCTTCGGCCTGGCGGTGCTGACGGCCCTGAAGCTGCGCGAGGCCCGCAGCCTCGAGGAACGGCGGGTGGTGGCCCTGCTGCAGCTGGTCTGTGCCGGTCTGCTGGCGGCCCTGCGCCCCGAGCTGGCCCCGAGTCTGCTGCAGGGCCTGGCCATCCTGATGGCCCTGGCCGGGCTGCTGGCCCTGGAACTGGGGGCCGGCCCCGACTGGAAGGCCCTGCTGCGCCGCAGCCTGCAGGTGCTGCTGGCGGCCATGCCCATCGCCCTGGTGCTGTTCCTGCTGCTGCCCCGGCTGATGCCCTTCACCAACTTCGGTGCGGGCCAGGGGATGGGGGCGATGACCGGCCTCAGCGACAGCATGGAACCGGGCTCCATCGCCAGGCTGGCCGTCAGCCGCCAGGCCGCCGCCCGCGTCGCCTTCCCCCTCGGCGGCGAGCCCCCGCCCCTGGAGCAGCGCTACTGGAGGGTGATGGTGCATGAACGCTTCGATGGCCGCAGCTGGCGCAGCGCCGCGCCATCCTTCGCCCGACCGGCGGCCGGCCAGCCCGCGCCGCCGCCGCCGCCCGCCGCCCCGGGGGAGGGGATCCAGCTGTGGCTGATCGAACCCAGCGGCCTGGCGGCGGTGCCCTGGAGCGGATCCGGCCGGCCCCTGTCCGCCGACCTGAACCTGCAGCGCAGCGGCGAACTGCTGAACCGGGCCCCGGGCAGCCAGCGCCGCGTCTACGCCCTGACAGAGAAATCCGATCAGTCCGGCTGGCGCACCGCCCCCCCCGGCCCCATCGACCTGCTGCTGCCGCTGGGGGAGAACCCGCGGCTGGAGGCCCTGGCCGCCGGCTGGCGGCGCCTCGGCAGCAACCGGGAGCGGCTGGACGCCGCCACCGGCTGGTTCCGCGGCCAGCCCTTCCGTTACACCCTCGAGCCCGGGGCCCTGCCCCGCCAGGCCCCGCTCGACCACTTCCTGTTCGAGAGCCGGCTGGGCTTCTGCGGCCACTACGCCAGCGCCTTCACCACCCTGATGCGGGCGGCGGGGGTGCCGGCGCGGGTGGTGAGCGGCTACCGCGGCGGCCAGTGGGTGCAGCCGGTGGGCGGCACCGGCTACGTGGACCTGCGCCAGGCCGACGCCCATGCCTGGAGCGAGGTGTGGCTGGACGGGGAAGGCTGGCGGCGCGTCGATCCCACCGCCTGGGCGGCGGGGGACCCCCTGGCGCGCTCAGGGGCTGCGGGCGCCGGGAGCCGTGCCGGCGGCGGCCCGCTGGACTGGATCCAGCAGCAATGGTGGGGCCTGGACATCGCCTGGGCCCGCTGGTGGCTCGGGTACGACGGCGAGCAGCAGCAGGCCCTGGTGGCCCGGCTGCTGGGCGACCGGAGTCACCTGCTGGGGGTGGTGGTGCTGCTGGCGGTGGCCGTCAGCCTGGCCGCCGGCCTGGGGGGCCTGGGCTGGCTGGGCCGTCGCCGCCGTGGCGATCCCCTGCGGCTGGAGCTGGAGCGCACCCTGCGGGCCTTCGCCCGGCAGGGCATGGCACCCGCGGCGGGGGAGACCCTCCCGGTCTTCGCGCAACGGCTGCAACAGCGCTGGCCGGCCCTGAGCGGTCCCCTGGAGGCGTTCGTGGCGCACTACCAGCAACAACGGTTCGCCGGCGTCCCCGGGCCAATCGGGCGACGCCAGGCACGCCGGCTGGGACGGGCCCTGCGCCGCTCCTTGCGAGCCGGCAACCGGTCGCAGAACGCGGTACAACGGGAGCACCCCTGAACAGGCCACCATGACCAGCGTCCATGGGTCCGCCCGGAGTCTCTCCGCTACCGGCCGGGGCCACCTCAGGGGTCTGCTGATCACCGGGTCAGCGCTGCTGACCCTGCTGCTGGCGCCGGCTCCTGGTCAGGCCAGCAGCGACACCGACCTGATCCGGCTGCTGAACCAGCGCAACTGCCCCCGCTGCAAACTCCAGGACGCCGATCTCGTCCATGCCGACCTGCGGGACGCGGATCTGCGCGGTGCCAAGCTCCAGCGCGCCAACCTGGGCCAGGCCCGGCTGGATGGGGCCAGCCTCCAGGGAGCCGACCTCCGCTTCACCAGCCTCCAGGGAGCCTCCCTGCGGGGCGCCGATCTGCGCGGGGCCAACCTGGAGGGCACCGACCTGCGCCAGAGCGATCTGAGCGGTGCCCAGCTCGATCCCGGCGGACTGGCCCGCAGCCACTGGCAGGACGCCCGCGGCGTGGGACCGTCGGTGCTGAGCTATCCCGAGCTCCACAACGCAGGGGTCACGGCCGCCCTGGAAGGCCGCCATCCCCAGGCGGAACAGCTGTTTTCCGACGCGATCCGGCTGCAGCCCGAGGCGGCGATCAGCTGGGTGGCCCGGGGCCTCAGCCGCACCGAACAGGGCAAGACCGAGCTGGCGGCCGCCGACCTGAACTACGCCGCCGTCCTCTACGGACAGGCCGGCGAGGAGGCCCAGGCCAAGCAACTGACCGAGGTGGCCACGGCCCTGGTCAAACCCGGCAGGAAGGCCAACGAAGGCAAAGGCATGGGAGGCCAGATGCTCAGCGGTGCCGCCGGTTTCGCCTCGGCCGTGGCTCCCCTGGCGATGAAGTTCCTGCTGCCGCTGGCCTTCTGATCAGACAGCTCGGTTCAGGGCGTGGGCTGGGGCGAGCCTCCGAGGAACGCACGGGAGGCCGGCGTCGAGGGCTGATAGCCGTAACCGAAAGTGCCGCCCTCGGTGTCATTGATGATGCGTGGCGTCACCATGATCACCAGCTCCCGCTTCTCGCGGTTGTTCGACGAAGCCCGGAAGAACTGCCCGATGATGGGGATGTCCCCAAGAATTGGCCATTTCGACACCAAGGCCCGGTCGAAATCGGAGATCACGCCGGTGAGGATCAGGGTCTGGCCATCGCGGACGCGGACCACCCCCGTATCCAGGCGGCGGATGCGCAGAATGCTGATCGGGGGGCACTGGTCACCGGCGGTGACTTCCCGCTCCACCGCAGAGATGCTGGGCGAGAGGGAGAAGGTGACGAAGCCGTTGTCGTCGATCTTCTCCACACGGGCCCCAAGCACCAGACCCGCCGTCGAGAGTTCACTGATCGTGCAGCTCACCGTGGCCGATGTTCCGGTCACGTTGGAGGTGACATTGGTGGGCACATTGATGCCAACCCGCACAACACCTTCATTGCCCTTCTTGCGACCGATGGGGGCATCGATGTTGTCGAAGGAGGAGGAGAAGAGGCTGGAGCCGGCCGTATCCCCGCCGCCACCACTGCCGCCAGTGGCATCTTCACGCAGTTCCCTTGGATCTTCCTGAAGAATCAGGGTGGGACTGGCGAGCACCTTGGAGTTATCGGCGAGGATGCGTGCCTGGAAGAAGTCGAAGAAGTTGTTATTGGGATAAAGCGGCAGGCCTGTCGTCGGATTGACCGCAGCACCGGGATTCACTTCCCCACGAAATCCCTGGAATGGTGTCGCGGATGGAAACTGGCCATCCAAGGGGCCCTGCAAGCTGGAGCCCCCGAGAACACCGCCGAAGTTCGCCGCCAGGGTGCCGTTGTCGTTGACAATGAAGTTGTTACCCCAGCGGAAGGCGAAACTGTTGTAGAGATCGGTGTCGTTCTGGAGGTTCACATCAAGGATCTTCACCGACAGGGCCACCTGCCGCTGGCGCAGATCCAGTTGCTTGAGGTACTGCTCGGCGATGGACACCAGCCGCGGAGCCCCCACCAGGGTGATGGTGCCCAGCCGGGTGTCGGTGGTGGCCCGCAGGCCGATCAGGGGCCCGTTGGTGGCCCCGAAGGACTCCACCGTGGTGGTGGTGCTGGCGGTGGTGGTGGAGGCGGTGGGGCTGCCGACGGGAGCGGCCGTGGCGGCGACCCCCTCGGACACCGCCGTGGTGATCGTGTTGGTCTTGGTGACCTGGGCCCCCAGGTTGGCCAGGTAGTCGGCGGCGGCGTTGGCCGGCACCTGGTTCAGCCGGTAGACCTTCGAGAGCTGGGAGCCGAAGCTCTTGGCCAGCACGTTCGGGCCGGCGAAGATCGTGTTGCCGTCGCGCTTGCCCTGCAGTCCGGCGGCCAGGAGGGCCGAGTTGATCGCCCGGCCGTAGTTCTCCCGGCGGAAGGAGATTGAGATGGGCCGCATGTCGGGGGCCGTGGAGGCTGGCGCGGTTCCTCCCGAGGCGGCGGTGGCCGAGGTGTCACCGACGTAGACGAAGCCATAACCGCCGAGCTGGCTGAGGGCCATCAGCACATCCTTGGCAGGGGCGTTGCGGAGGGTCATGGTGACCGGTGGCCCGCTGACGCTCACATAGCTGGGGTTGCTGATCGTCATGGTGCCCACGGCCATGTCCCCCAGCGGCGGCGCCACGGCGCGCGGCTGCAGGGGCGGGATGAAACCGGGCTGGGGCACCCGTCCCGGGGTGTTGACGTTGGGGGTGAGGGTCTGGAGGGTGCTGAGCGCAGGGGCGTTGAAGGTGAGGATCAGGCTGCGGCCGTCGGCGCTCACAACGGGCCGGCCGACCGGGAAGCCCGGGGTGGGGGAGACCTTCAGTTCGAAGAGATTGCCCGAACCCTCGAAGCTGATGCTCTGCAGCCCCGCCTCGGGCAGGGAGAGCCGTACGGGGCCGCGACGCAGGGCCATGGGAACGGCCGTCTGCAGCCGGCCCACCCAGACCGCTCCCTGGGTGGTCTGCTGGAGGACGGGGGAAGGGCCGGTCCCTTCGATCATCACCTCAACGGAATCAGGCAGTCGCCGCAGCTTGATGTCCAGGGCGCCGCTGGCCTGGACACCGCCGCCCTGGGCGAGGTCAGGGAACTGCGCGCTGGGAGCAACCGAAGGGGATGGAGTGGCCGCAGCCGCCATGGCCGAGAAACTAGCCCCCTGTTGCAGAGTCACCACACCGAGAGAAGCAAAGAAAACGTGCCGCCACTGACGTTTTGCCACGTTCCGTTGCTCTCCGAATCGGACGAATGGTATCCGCGATTGTGGGAAACGGCCAGTTGACGGATCCGGTTGCATCGGCATGGTCAGTTGGGAGTTGGGGGGGGGGCTGGAGCCGGTGCTGGGGCTGGCGCCGGTGCTGGGGCCGCCGCCGCTGCCGCCGCTCCCGCGGCAGGGGGCTTGGCCGGGGCCGGGGAGCGGCTGTAAAGGCCAAGGGTGAGCTTCATCACCACGTCGTTGCTGGCCTTCGGCTGGCCCGGCTGGGTCGGTCCCGCATCGGGGAGGGAGAGGTTGAGGTCGCTTTGCACCACCAGCACGTTGAGGGCTTCGAGGCGCCGCAGAAAGGCCAGCAGAGAAGGGAATGAACCCCGGGCCGACACCAGCAGCGTGCGCTGGGTGAGACCCTGCAGGGCCAGCGGATCAGCCGGCGGTGCACCGGCTGCGGGGGGGGTGCCCGGTGGCGGGGCTGCCGCAGGTGGTGCCGCAGGCGGGGCGCCGGGGGCGGGGGCCGCCTGGGTGGGCTCGAACAGGGTCAGCTGAACGGCCGAAGCCCCGGCCTCACGGTCGAGCATGGCCACAAACGTGGAAAGGTCGCCATTGCCCGTGATCAGCCGTTCGATCTTGGCCTTGCTGGCCATGGCGGCCTCGGTGTTTTCCTGGGTGGCCACCAGCTGCCCACGCATCAGCGCCACCTGGTCACGCAGCTGCTCCAGCTCCTGGAGTCGCTGGCTGTCACGCTGCAAGGCGGCCCACAGGGGCAACAGGCCGGCCAGGACGATGACAAGACCCAGCCCGCCGAGAACCGCCGCCGGCAGGGTCAGCCAGATCAGGCGCAGGGTGGCAACGGGGAGCCTGGAGGACCCCTGCTGAAGATTCGTCATGGGATGAGGCCCTCCGCCTGCAGAAGTTGAAGCCGGCGCGCCATGCCTTCCGATCCAAGCTGCCGCATGACGACCAGCTGACGGGCGGGAGCCAGGGTGGCGAAGGGTCCGGACAACTCGAAGCTGACGGCGGCGGCGGGCACAGGTCCGGTCTGCCCGGGGACCGGGGGGGCCGCGGGGACACGCTCCAGCTTGACGAGGGTCACCCCTTTGGACTTCAGCAGGGGAGAGCGGGCCAGCTCCAGCTGCAGGGCGTTGATGCGGGCAAAGGCCAGGGGATCGAGGGCCTGCCCCTTGAGCACCAGATTGTCGCCCTCGGCCTCCGCGCTCTTGAGCTGGACACCCTCGGGGGTGCGCAACTGCAGTTCGGCCAGGAGAGCCGAGGAGGTGCGCAGGGTGGTGAGGCCTTCC
>NZ_JAGQBG010000002.1 GCF_024345515.1 Cyanobium sp. N5-Cardenillas | reverse complement strand
TCGATGTAGAGCACCGAACCCCAGCGCAGCAGCGGCAGGTCGCTGCGGCGTCCGAGGGCGAGCAGCACACCGATCGGGAAGCACAGAAGGATCGCGAAGCTGGAGGCCAGCAGGGTGAGCATCAGTCCGCCCCATTCCGAAGGGGAGACGGTGACCAGGCCCAGGCCACCGCTGATCAGCACCATGCCCACCAGGTAGAGCACCGGCCAGACCAGGGCCGCCAGCCGCCGGCCGGTGGGGGAGAGGGTCGCCCCGTAGCGGCCGGCCAGCCAGCGGCAGAGCGCCAGCAGCAGGGTGAGCCCCCACCAGCGGGCCTGGATGGCGAGGGTCAGCCCGAGGGCCAAGGGCACGGCCAGGGCGATCAGGGCGAGCAGCCCCACGGCCAGCCGGTCGTTGCGCGGCCAGAGCACCCCGGTGCGGTCGGGGCGGGGGTGGGCCCGCAGCAGGCCCCAGGTGGCGCCGCTGGCCGCGACCAGCAGGGCAGTGAGCAGCCAGAGGCGCCACTGCTGCTCCACCGGATAGCGGCCCACGGCGAACAGGGTGCTGTTCACCCTGACCACGGCCCACTGGGCCTGGGTGAGGGCCCAGCGCAGGAAGCCGAAGGCCCCAAAGCCGAGAAGCGTGATCAGGGCCAGACTCAGCACCGCGTCGGCGGGGGTGGCGAACAGTTCGGCGCGCAGCCGCCGTAGCTGGAATTTCATGTCAGCGCTCCCGGATCTGGACCAGGTGGTTGAGGCCGTTCATCAGGGCCGAGATCAGCAGGTCGAGGGTGAGGTAGGCCGCCAGCAGCACCAGCACCACCTCCACGGCCCGTCCGGTCTGGTTGAGGGTGGTTTCGGCCACGGAATAGAGGTCGGTGTAGCCCACCGCCACCGCCAGGGAGGAGTTCTTGGCCAGGGAGATGTATTGGGTGTTCAGCCCCGGCACGATCACCCGCAGGGACTGGGGCAGCACGATGCGGCGCAGGGTGGCGAACCAGCTCAGTCCCAGGGAGGAGGCCGCCTCCCACTGCCCCTTGGGAACGGCGGCGATGCCGCCCCGCACCACCTCGGCGATGAAGGCCCCCGAATACACGATCAGGCCGGTGAGCAGGGCGCCGAATTCGACGCTCAGGCGCACCGGCGCCTGCCACACCCCGTTGACGAGGGTGGGACCCATCCAGCGCAGTCCCTCGCCCAGCCCGACGATGTACAGCCCCGACTTGGCCAGCACCACCCCGGGGAGCTGGATCGCCGCCAGGCCGTTCGGCAGGGTGAGAAACACCACGAAGTACCAGAACACCAGCTGCAGCAGCAGGGGGATGTTGCGCACCACCTCCACGTAGACCCGGGCCAGCCGCCGCAGCAGGCCGTTGTGGCTGAAGGAGGCCATGCCCACCAGGGTGCCCAGCAGGGTGGCCCCCACCAGGCCCACCAGCACGGCCCGGATCGTGTTGACCAGACCGGCCGCCAGGGCGCGCCAGTAGGGCAGCTGGGCATTGAACGGAATCACCGATTCCGAGATGTCGAAGCCGGCCGGCTGCTGCAGCCAGCGCCAGCTCAGCAGCAGTCCGGCCGCCGTCAGGTTGCGGATCAGATTGCCCAGCAGGAAGGCGATCAGCAGCAGCACCAGCAGACCCACCACGGCCTGCACCACCCAGGGAATGACGCGGCGGTCGCGCCACCAGGGCGGCTTGGGGGCAGGCAGGGGCGATGGGGTCGGGTCGGCGGGGGGGACCGGCGCCATCAACGGAAGGGCGGAGAGTAGATCAGGCCGCCGTCCTTCCACTGGCGGTTGAGGCCCCGGTCAAGCTTGAGGGCGGAGGCGGGACCCACGTTGCGATCGAAGATCTCGCCGTAGTTGCCCACGGCCTTCACCGCCTTGACCACGAAGTCGGGGGGCAGGCCGAGCTGCTTGCCGAAGTCACCCTCCACCCCCAGGAAGCGGCGCAGATCGGCCTGGTTGGTGTTGGCCTTGGCTTCGGCCAGCTTGGCGTCCACATTGGCCTGGGTGATGCCGCTCTCCTCGGCCTGCATCAGGCCGAACACGATCCAGCGCACCGCATCGGCCCAGGCGGGATCGCCGTTGGTGGTGGCGGGGGTGAGGGGCTCCTTGCTCATCACCACCGGCAGCAGGGTGTGGGCATCCGGTTTGGGGAAGCTGGTGCGCTTGCCCGCCAGCTGGGAGCGGTCGCTGGTGACGGCCACGCAGCGATCACCCAGGTAGGCGGCGAAGGTCTGGTCGCTGGTCTGGAACTTCAGCGGCGTGTAGGGGATGTTCTGCTCCCGCATCCGGTCGGCCAGGTTGAGCTCGGTGGTGGTGCCGCTCTCGACGCAGATCGGCTTGCCGGCGAGGCCCTTGAGGTCCTTGAGGCCGCTGGCCACCGGCACCAGCACGCCCTGGCCGTCATAGAAGGTGGTGGGGGCGAAGCTGAGGCCATTGCCGCCGGCCGCATCGCGGCTCAGGGTCATGGTGGTGTTGCGCGAGAGCAGGTCCACCTCGCCGCTGGCCAGGGCGGCGAAGCGCTCGCTGGAGTTCAGGTCGCGGTACTCCACCTTGTCGGGATCCCCCAGCACCGCGGCGGCCACCGCCTTGCAGACATCCACATCCAGGCCGAGGTACTTGCCGTCGGGGCCCACGAAGCTGAAGCCGGGCAGCTTGCCTTCCACACCGCAGATCAGCTTGCCCCGCCCCGTGATCGTGGAGAGTTTCTGGCTCTGCACGCCGCCGTCTTCCCCGGCGCAACCGGCGAGCAGGCCGGCGGCCAGCAGGGACGCCCCAAGGGTGCGGGTCCGGTTCCAGAGCATGCTTGCTTCCTTAAGGTGGCCGCATTGTTGCAGGTGCGGGCCGGCGCAGGTAGGCCGCCCGGAACCTCCTCAGCGGAAGGGGGGCGCGATGTGCAGACCGCCCTTGTTCCACAGCCGGTTGAGGCCCCGCTCCAGGCCCAGGGGGGTGGCGCTGCCCAGGTGCCGCTCGAACAGCTCGCCGTAGTTGCCCACCGCCTGCACCACCTGCACCGTGAAGTCGGCGGGAAGGCCCAGCTGGCGGCCGAAATCCCCCTCCACCCCCAGGAAGCGGCGCGCTTCGGCCTGGCTGGGGTCCCGCCGGGCCGCGGCGAGGCGGGCTTCGACGTTGGCCTGGGTGAGGCCGCTCTCCTCCGCCTGGACCAGGGTGTGGCTGATCCAGCGCACCGCATCGGCCCAGGCCGGATCGGCCTGGATCGTCACCTTGGCGCTGGGTTCCTTGCTGTGCAGCTCCGGCAGCAGCACGTGGGCTGCCGGCTCCTTGAAGCCGCTGCGCTTGGCCGCCAGCAGGGAGCTGTCGCTGGTGATGGCGGCGCAGCGGCCCTGCTCGTAGGCGGGGTAGGCCTGCTCGCCAGACTGGAAGCGCAGCGGCTGGTAGGCCACCCCCAGCTCCCGCATGCGATCGGCCAGGTTGAGCTCGGTGTTGGTGCCGCTCTCGACGCAGATCGGCTTGCCGGCCAGGTCCCGCAGGCGGCGGATGCCGCTGGCCGCGGGCACCATCACCCCCTGGCCGTCATAGAAGAAGACAGGTCCGAAGCTGAGGGCGTTGCCGCCGGGGGCGTCGCGGCTGAGGGTGTGGGTGGAGCTGATCGAGAGCAGGTCGACTTCGCCGCTGTTGAGAGCAACGAAGCGCTCCCCCGCCGTCACCGGCCGGAACTCCACCTTGGCCGGATCCCCCAGCACCGCGGCAGCCACCGCCCGGCAGAAGTCGGCGTCGATGCCCACGAAGGCGCCGCCGGGGTCCACCGTGCTGAACCCCGGCACCGCCCCATCCACGGCGCAGACCAGCCGTCCCCGTTCACGGATCTTGGCCATGGTGGGGCTGCCGGGGTCCCCGTTGCCGGCGGCGCAGCCCACAAGGGCACCGACCACCGCCAGCCCCAGCAGGCCCGCTCTGGTCATCCCGGCAGGATCACCCGGTCGATCACGTGCACGATGCCGTTGTCGCAGACGATGTCGGCGGAAACAACGGTGGCGTTCTTGACCTCGAAGGGTTCGGCCCGGCGGATCGCCACCGGTGCCCCCTCCAGGCTCTCCCATTCCGGCTGCGTCACCAGTTGCTCCCGCAGGTAGGCCCCGGAGAGCACATGGAACTTGAGGATCCGCGCCAGCTGGGGCACGTTGTCCACCAGGGTCTGGACCGTGCCGGGGGGAAGGGCGGCGAAGGCGTCGTCGACCGGGGCGAAGACGGTGAAGGGGCCGGGGCTCTCGAGGGCGGCGGTGAGACCGGCCACCTCGACGGCGGTGAGCAGGGTGCTGAAGACGCCGGCTCCCTTGGCGGTTTCGATGATGTTGGCCATGGGGATCTCCTAGCGGTAGTCCTGGGTCTGGATCTGGGGCAGGCGGGCCTCGGGCCGCAGGAACCGGTCCATCTGGGCTTCGAAGAACTTCCGGTTGGCCATCAGATGCACGGGGTCGGTGTCATCCAGGGGATAGAGCAGGGCGCAGCGCAGGGCCTGGATCACCGCCGAGGTGACGTTGTACATGGAGCGCTGGAAGGTGATGCCCAGCTGGATCAGCTGATCCTCCTCACCCCGCTTGTGGGTCTTGTACAGATCCACGAGATAGGGGGGCAGGAAATGCAGCATGTCCTGCATCAGCAGGGTGGGAGGGATGCCGGCCGAGCCCACGGGGAACACGTCGGCATAGAGGATGCCGTAGTGGAAATCGGCCTGATCGGCAGGCACCTGATAAGCCTGGGCGTTGTAGCTCTTGGTGCCGCGGAAGGGGGCGGTGCGATAGAAGACCGCCTCCACGTAGGGCAGAGCCGCTTCATAGAGCCAGGTGAAGCCTTCGCTCTTGGGGATGATCTCGAAACACTCACCCTTGATGTAAACGTGGTGATAGATGGGCCGGCCCGCCACCGCGAAGATGCCGTTCACCAGGAAGTTCATGGCGTCGGGAACGCCCTTGAAGCCGCCCTCGTCGTAGATGTCGCTCATCTCGAAGAACACCGGCGCCATCACCTCCCAGAACAGGCCGAGGTTGGCGTAGTAGCTCATCTTCTTCACCTGCTCCATGAACATCTCAGGGAACAGGCGATAGAGGCCGAGCATCAGGGGGTTGCCGCGGAAGTAGGCCTTGATGGCGCGATCGGCGTTGGCCCGGTAGGCATCACTGGCGAGGTAGTCGTAGAAGCGGCCGCCCATGCCCTGGTGCCAGAGCATGGCCTCCATGCAGGCCTCGGCGAACTCCATGTTGATCCGGTCGTGCCAGAGGTGATGGAGCAGCTTCGACATCTTGCCGGTTTCGCCCTTCTCCATGAACGCCAGCAGTTCAGGATGGGCCTTTTCACCGCCGCGCCAGATGCGGAGCTTCGATTGATCGCCGGCGTAGGAATTGGGGAGATCGAGATACTCCTGACTGGGAAAGTACTTGAAGGCCGGCAGGGGATCGAGGAACACCTGCTCGGCGATGTAGAGCAGGTCGCGCCAGTAGAAGTCCATTGGCACGGCATAGGCCTTGTAGATGCCGATGATCTGCATCAGGTTCTCCGGCGTGTCCGGCAGCATCGAGCCGCCGGCCTCCAGCCGGTGGATCACATCGGCATAGCGATGGGTGGAGGGCGGGATCAGGGGAGCGGTGACGGGCTCGGGGGCCGTGGCGGTGGGGGGCGTCATGAGGTGCGCAGCTCCGAGGCTGTAGGGAGGGTGACGGCGACGAGGGAGAAGGGCTGGGCGCCGTCCCGTCTGAGGAACGGCTGGGAGCGCAGGGCCAGGCCAGTGGATTCGGTCTCACTCCAGCCCGTGAGGGCCGTTGGCCAGAGGCCCGCTGCAATCACGAGCACGGTGAGGGCCATGGCCGGCGCCCGCTCGCTCCAGCAGGTGGAGCTCCAGTCGGCACGCTCGTTGTCGAGGCGGCCGAAGCCCACCCTGTTGAACAGGCGGATGGCGTAGACGGCGGTGAAGCCCGAGGCGATCAGGCTGACCAGGGTGGCGCGGGGGAAGGTGGTCCAGCTGCCCTCGAACACCAGCAGCTCGGCCGGGAAGCCCGCCAGGCCGGGGATGCCGGCGGCCGCCATCATGGCCAGCAGCAGCATGCCCATGGTGAAGGGCAGTCCGCGCAGCGGATTCATCAGGCCCGACAGCTCGGGGATGGCGGTGGTGCCGGTCTTGCGCTCGATCAGCCCCACGCAGGCGAACAGCAGGGCCACGATGATGCCGTGGGCGAGCATCTGGGCCACCGCGCCCTGCAGGCTGAGGGGGGTGGCGGCCGAGAGCCCCAGCACCAGAAGGCCCATGTGGCCGAGGGAGCTATAGGCCATCAGGCGGCGGATGTCGCTCTGGACGATGGCGTTGAGGGCGCCGTACACCGCGCTGATGGCACCGGCGGCGGCGATCCATGGCGACCAGGCGGCCCAGGTGTCCGGGAGGAAGCCCACGCCGAAGCGCAGCAGGCCGTAGGCGCCCAGCTTGGAGACGGAGCCCGCCAGCAGCATCACCACCGGGGTGGGGGCCTGGCCGTAGGTGAAGGGCTGCCAGCCGTGCAGGGGAAAGACGGGAAGCTTCAGGCCGAAGGAGAGCAGCAGCAGGGCCAGGATCCAGCGTTGGGCCGTGGGGGAGAACTGGGCCTGGCGAAGATCCTCGAAAGCGAAGAGCGGACCGGCGGGATTGAACCAGGCGAAGGCCAGCACGGCCGCCAGCAGGGCCAGGCCGGAGACGGCGCTGTAGAGCAGGAAACGCACCGCGGCGCCGGCCCGTTTCTCGCCCCCCCAGACCGCCACCAGCAGGGTGATCGGGATCAGCACCAGCTCGAAGGCCAGGAGGAACAGCAGGGCGTTGCGGGCCAGCAAACCCGTGACGACACCCAGGTTGGTGGCCAGCATCAGGGAGAAGAACAGCCGCGGCCGGGACTGGTCCGCCGCTGCTGAGAGGATCGAAAGGGAGGTGATCAGCGCGGTGAGCAGCACCAGCGGCAGCGAGAGCCCGTCGAGACCGAGATCGAGCCTGAGCCCGAGTTTCGGCAGCCAGGACAGCTGCAGGTCGGCGGGGGGGTGCTGCCAACAGAGCAGGCCCACCAGCAGCTGAAGGGCGCCGAACAGGGCCGCGATGCCGCGGACCCGAACGGAAGGAACGGTTGCCGGCAGCAGGGGCAGCAGCAGGGTGCCGGCCATGGGTGCGGCCAGGAGAAGCAGGAGTGAGGACGATCCCATCAGCGGAACGGGCGAACGAGTTCGGACGGAACGGAAGGGGCGGAGGCCAGCAGCCAGGCGGCCATCAGCAGCACCCCGAGAACGAGGGTGAGGGCATAGGCCTGGGTGCGGCCGGAGGTGGTGAAGCTGAGGCGGCGGGCACCCTCGAGGGCGGCACTCCCGGAGGCACCACTGAAGCCATCGATGAGCCTGTCATCCGACCAGGCGCTGAGCCGGGCCAGGGCCACCACCAGCCACACCACGGTGCGGTGGTAGAAGCGCTCGGTCTGCATGTCGTGGGCCAGCCAGTCCTGCAGGCCGCCGAGGGCGGCGGGCAGATGGGCCAGGGGGTGGGGCCGCAGGTAAAACGCCGCCGAGAGGCCGCCGCCCACGAGGGTGGAGATCAGCAGGGGCACCGCCAGCGGACCCCAGCCCGGAAGGGGGGACAGGGCGAAGACGCCGTTGATCACCATCAGCTGGGGCAGGTGCAGCACCAGACCCATGAGCACGAAGGTGGGCAGGGCCATCAGCCACAGCACCTCCGCGGAGCGGGTGGTGAACACCGACGGACGCCCTCCCCAGATCAGACCGAACACCCGGATAAGGCCGGCGCTGATCAGGGCATTGGTGAACAGCACCAGGCAACCGAGCAGCACCGGATGGGAGCTCTTGGCCGTGAGCTCCATCAGCTCGCGCAGGGCGGCGAAGCCACCGAACGGCGGCAAGGCCATCAGGCCGGCGGCGCCTGTGAGGAAGGCCAGGCCCATCAGCGGACGCTTGCTCCACAGGCCCCCGAGCTGGGTGAGGTCCTGGGTGACGTTGGTGATCACGATGGCGCCGATCACCATCAACAACAGCGCCATCGGCAGGGGATACACCAGCATCAGGTGATCGGCCACGCTGATGCCGCCCAGGCCCACCGCCACGAACAGCAGGCCGAGCCAGCTGCTCACCAGGAAGGAGAGGGCGCGCTTCACATCGATCTGGGCCAGGGCGATCAGGGAGGCCACCAGGGCGGTGGTTCCGCCCACGATCACGAGCACGGTCTGCACCAGGGGGCTCAGTTCGATCAGGGGCTCGAGCCGCAGCAGCACCCAGGCGCCGCCCACCACCACCACCGAGTTACGCAGCACGGTGGATGGCAAGGGGCTCTCCATGGCCTCATCGAGCCACAGGTGCAGGGGGATCTGGGCGCACTTGCCCATCGGCCCGGCGATCAAGGCCAGCAGGATCAGCGGCAGAACCTGGGGCAGGGGGTTGCCGTTGTTGATCTGATCGGCCGCCCAGGCCTGCAGCCCGTGGAAGTTCCAGGTGCCGGTGATCGGCAGCAGGGCGATCAGGCCGGCCAGCAGGATCAGGTCGCCGATCCGCTTAGTGAGGAAGGCATCCCTCGCGCCCTTCACCACCAGGGGCTGGTTGTACCAGGTGCCCACGATCAGGTAGGTGCCGAGGGTGAGCAGTTCGAGGATCACGTAGCTGAAGAACAGCGAGTCCGTGAGCACCAAGGCGCACAGACCGGCCTCGAAGAAGCTCAGTGACCCGAAGAAGCGGGGCCAGCCCCAGTCCATCTCCAGATAGCCGATGGCGTAGATCTGCACCAGCACATGCAGGCCGGTGATCACCGTCATCGCGATCAGGGCCGGCTCGGTGATCAGGCCGTCGAAGCTCACCTTGAGCCCGGCGGTCTCTAGCCAGGTCCAGCCGAAGGAGAGGGGCTTGTAGAGAGCAGCGGCACCGGCGGCGGAATTGGAATGCAGCGCCATCAGGGCGGCGGCGCTATGGACGAACGCCACGCTCACCAGGGTGAGGTTGAGATAGCCGCAGGGGCGTGGGCCCGTGCGCGAGATCAGCCCCGGAGACCACAGAAGCGACAGCAGGGACGCCACCAGCGGATACAGCGGAACCAGCCAGGCCGTCTGGGCGAAGAACAGGGTCATGGCGGGAGAACAATCGGGACCGGGGATGGCCCGCGTGGTGGCGAACACTAAGATCCCCGTTGACGAGTGGTGGGCTTTCTGGGAAGGAATGTCCTATGGGAACTGCAAGCAGTCGTTATCAGTGAGCCGTCGTCTGCCCAGGCCGGCGACCCGGCCCCTGAGCGGTGGGTCATCCTTCAGGCGTTGGCGCTGCGACGGCGGCGCCACAGCCGCCACACCTTCTCCAGTTCCAGGTACAGGAAGAACACCAGACTGAAGCCCACGCAGAGGCCGAGATCACGGGCGGAGAGGGGCACGGTGCCGAAGAACTGCGCCAGCACGGGGACATAGAGCAGCGACAACTGCAGCAGCGTGGTGAACACCACCGCCCCCAGAAGCCAGGGGTTGGTGAAGGGATTCACCTGCACCAGCGGCAGGTCGCTGCGGGCCGCCAGGGCATGACCCATCTGGGCCAGGCACAGCATCGTGAACACCATCGTCTTCCAGGGGGCACCGGTCCTGGAGGCCAGCACCATCATCGTGATCGTGATCACGGCGAAGACCACGCCGACGCGGAGGATGTAGCTGCCGATCCCCCGGGCGAAGATCGATTCGCCGGGTTCGGCCGGCGGGCGCTGCATCAGGCCGGCCTCGCCGGGCTCGAGGGCCAGGGCCAGGGCGGGGACGCCATCAGTGACGAGGTTCATCCAGAGGATCTGGATCGGCGTCATCGGCACCCCCACCAGCCCCAGCAGCGGGGCGGAGGCAATCGTGATCAGTTCACCCACGTTGCTGCCGAGGATGTACTTGATGAAGCGGCGGATGTTGGCGTACACCAGCCGGCCCTGCTCCACGGCGTTGACGATCGTGGCGAAGTTGTCGTCGAGCAGCACCATGTCGGAGGCCTCCTTGCTCACCTCGGTGCCGGTGATGCCCATGGCCACGCCGATGTGGGCCTGCTTGAGCGCCGGGGCGTCGTTGACGCCGTCGCCGGTCATGGCCACCACCTGGCCGAGGCCCTGGAAGGCCTTCACGATGCGCAGCTTCTGCTCGGGCGGCACCCGGGCGAACACGTTGCAGCGGGAGACGATCGCGGCCAGCCCTTCGGCATCGGCCTCCTCCAGCTGCCGGCCGAGCACCACCTCGGCGCCGGGGTCCACCAGGCCGATGTTGACGCCGATGGCCCGGGCGGTGAGGGGGTGGTCGCCGGTGATCATCACCGGGCGGATCCCGGCCTCCCGGCAGCGGGCCACGGCCACGGCCACCTCGGGACGGGCGGGATCCAGCTGGGCCATCAGCCCGAGCAGCACCTGGTGCTCCAGTTCGTGCTCGGGGCTGGGGTGGTGGGGGGCGCAGGCGAAGGCGAGCACCCGCAGGCCGGACGCGGCCAGATCCCGGGCCTGATCCAGCCACCACTGGCACTGGGCGTCGCTGAGGGTGGCCACACCGGAGGCGTCGAGCCAGCGATCACAGGTACCGAGGATCACTTCGGGGGCCCCCTTGCTGATCATCAAGGTGGTGGAGCCGGCCGCCGTCTCCCCCAGGGGGTCCTGCAGGCTGCCGTCCTGGTCCTGAACCCAGACCGCCATCAGCTGGCGCTCGGAGCTGAAGGGGATCTCGGCCTCCCGCTTGTAGTGGCTGCGCAGGGCGAAACCATCCAGGTCGGCCTTCGCGGCCGCCACCACCAGGGCCCCCTCGGTGGGATCGCCGAGGATCTCCCAGTGACCGTCGGGTTCCTGTTTGAGCTCGGCGTCGCTGCAGAGGACCCCGGCCTGGAGCAGCAGGATCCGGCCGCCAGGGGCCAGACCGGCCTCAACACCGGTGGGGGGTGTGAGTTCAGTGGTGTGGAAGTCGCCATGGGGGTCGTAGCCGTTGCCGCTGACCGCCAGGGCTGTGGTGCCGCTGCGCAGCTCCTGCACCACCTGGCGGTTGAGGGTGAGGGTGCCGGTCTTGTCGGTGCAGATCACCGTGACCGAACCCAGGGCCTCCACCGCCGGCAGACGGCGGATCAGGGCGGCGCGCTGCACCATCCGCTGGGTGCCGATGGCCAGGGTCACCGTGATCACCGCCGGCAGCCCTTCCGGCACGATCGCCACCGCCATCGACAGGGCCACCTCCAGCAGATCCAGCAGGCCCTGGCCCAGCAGCCAGCCCAGCAGCACCACCACGGCCACGAGGGCCAGGGCGGATACGACCAGCACGTTGGCCAGGCCGTCGAGCCGTTCCTGCAGCGGTGTGGTCTCGCCACCCGCCGTGTTGATCATCTGGGCGATCTTGCCCAGTTCGGTCTGCATGCCCGTGGCGTTGACCACAGCCAAGCCGCGGCCGCGCACCACTTCGGTGCCCTGGAACAGACAGTTCTGCCGTTCCAGGACCGGGGTGGAGGGATCGAGCACCAGCTCGGCCAGCTTGTTCACCGCCTCGGCCTCGCCGGTGAGGGCCGCCTCCCGCAGGCCCAGCTCGGCCACCTCCAGCAGGCGGGCATCGGCCGGCACCCGATCGCCGGCCTCCACCCGGATCAGGTCCCCGGGCACCAGCTGTTCGCTGCTCAGACGTTCCCAGATGCCGTCGCGCCGCACGGTCACCAGGGGCTGGGCCATGTCTCGCAGGGCCTCCAGGGCCTGCTGGGCGCGGCTTTCCTGCAGGTACCCCAGCAGGGCGTTGAGGCCCACGATCAGCACGATGGCGATCGCATCCTTGGGGAAGCGCTGGGCGGCGTAGGCCACACCCGCGGACACCGCCGCCACCGCCAGCAGCATGATCAGCATCACGTTTCTGAACTGGTCCCAGAGGATGCGCAGATTGCTGCGCCCGGCCTTGAGTTCCAGCCGGTTCAGTCCCACCCTGGCCAGCCGTTCGGCGCACTGGGCCGTGCTCAGGCCGTCGGCACTGGCCTCCAGGCCCTTGATGCACTCCTCCGGTGCCAGGGCGTGCCAGTGGCTCGCGGTGGTGGCGTTGTTCAACGCGGCGGTTCACAAATCGCCCAAACACTAATCACAACCTGCGGCGGATTTCGTCAGCCGTGCGCCCTTTCCAGGACGGCCTCGCCGGGTTGCAAGCGCCGCTCCAGCAGCAGCAGTCCCACCACCGTGGTGATGGTCACCATCAGCACCAGGGAGGAGAACTGCACCGGATCGATCAGGCCCTGGTTCAGGGCCGTGGTGGCGAACACCAGCCCCGGCAGGCCCCGGGGGATCAGGCCGAACACCACCAGCCAGCGGTCGACCCCAGCGGCCCTGTCGTGGCGATCCATGCCCAGGCCGGAAGCGGGCGGGGTGGGACGCGCAGGACGGGTCAGCCCACGGCCCTTAGCGTCCTAAGGCATTCATTGATGGGCTCACCCGGCATGTCCCGCCTCGACACCCTGCGGCGCCAGCTGATCGGCTCTCCCCTGCCCACCAGTGCCCATCACGAGGAGCGTTACAGCAACGCCGAAGCGCTGGCGATCCTCAGCTCCGATGCCCTCTCCTCGGTCGCCTACGCCACCCAGGAAATCGTGCTGGTCCTGGGGATGGGCGGGGCGGCGGCCCTGCCGTTCACCCTGCCGATCACGGCCCTGATCGTGGGTCTGATGCTGGTGGTGGCCAGCAGCTACCGGCAGACCATCAAGGCCTACCCGCAGGGCGGCGGCTCCTACCGGGTCTCCCAGCAGAACCTCGGCCAGGGGGCTGGCCTGGTGGCCGGAGCCTCCCTATCGATCGATTACGTGCTGACCGTGGCGGTGAGCGTGGCCGCCGGTATCGCCGCCCTCACCTCCTATTTCCCCGGGCTGGCTGCGGCACGGGTGCCCCTCTGCCTGCTGGCGGTGCTGCTCGTGATGCTCGCCAACCTGCGTGGCGTCAGCTCCAGCGCCAGGCTCCTGAGTCTGCCCACCTACCTTTTCATGGGCGCCGTCGTCACCTTGCTGGTGGCGGGGTTCATCAAGATGGGGCTGGGCCAGCTCCCCCCCCTGCCCCTGACGGAGCAGCAACGGCTGCTGGCGGCGGCCCACCAGGGCACCCAGGGACTCCAGGCCATCGGCCCCCTGCTGCTGATGCGGGCCTTCAGCTCCGGCTGTGCCGCCCTCACCGGCATCGAGGCGATCAGCGACAGCGTCGCCGCCTTCAAGCCGGTGGAATGGCGCAACGCCCGTCGGGTGCTGGGGGTGATGGTGCTGATGCTGGCCCTGATGTTCAGCGGCATCAGCGCCCTGGCCAGCCAGGGCGGGCTGGTGGTGCAGGACAACGGCCCCACCCTTCTGTACCAGCTGGGGGATCGGATCTTCGGGGATGGCCCGCTGTTGTTCGTGCTGCAGCTGGCGACGCTGCTGATCCTGCTGCTGGCGGCCAACACGGCCTATGCCGATTTCCCCAGGCTGGCGGCCTTCCTGGCCCAGGACGGCTTTCTGCCCCGCCAGCTCTGCTCCCTGGGAGACCGGTTGGTGTTCAGCAACGGCATCTTTGCCCTCAGCGCCATGGCCGGCCTGCTGCTGGTGATCGTGGATGGCAGCGTCAGCCGCCTGATCCCCCTCTATGCGGTGGGCGTGTTCATCAGCTTCACCCTGTCCCAGGCCGGCATGGTGGTGCACTGGTGGAAGCTGCGGGACCGGGGCTGGCGCTCCCGGGCGCTGATCAACGGGATCGGCGCCGCGATCACCGCCGTGGTGGCGGTGATTCTTCTGATCAGCAAGTTCACCCATGGGGCCTGGGTGGTGGTGGTGGCGATTCCGCTGCTGGTGACGCTGTACCTGCGGATCCGCTCCCACTACGACGCCGTGGCCAGGCGTCTGCGCCTGACCACCGAGGGGCCTCTGCCCTTACCGGCCACTCCGCCCGCCGGGGGCGGAATCCCCACGGTGGTGCTGGTGGGCCAGCTGCACCGCGGCAGCCTCGAGGCCCTCTGCTTTGCCCGCAGCAACGCCAGCGACCTGGTGGCCGTGCATGTGGATCTCGGCGGTGGCCGCGCCGAGGCCTTCCGGGAGCAGTGGAGCCGCCAGCTGCCGGACATCCCCCTAGAGGTGCTGGAGTCCCCCTACCGCTCCCTGGTGGACCCGGTGGTCGCCTTCGTGCGGCGCTTTGAGGCCGAGCATCACCAGGATCAGGAGGCCTTCTGCATGGTGGTGCTGCCGGTGTTCGTCACCCGTCATCGCTGGGAGAACCTGCTGCACAACCAGTCGACGATTCTTCTGCGGCGGGCCCTGCGCGAGCGTGGCACCCGGGTCGTCACTACGGTCGGCTTCTACCTCTGAACGGCCCGATGCCAGCGTTCCTCACGGTCGCCGCCACCCCGGAAGGACTCATCACCCTGGCGGTGTTCGTCGGGGCGATGGTGCTGTTCGTCACCGGCTGGCTGGCTCCGGAGGTCACCGGCCTGCTGGCGGCGGCCCTGCTGGTCAGCTTCCAGGTGCTCAAGCCCGATGAGGCGGTGCAGGGTTTCGGCAGCCCCGCCCTGATCACCCTGATGGGGCTGTTCGCCGTTTCCGCCGGTCTGTTCCGCAGTGGTGGCCTCGACCGGCTGCGGGCCCTGATCGGTTCCGACGCCGTGCGCAGCCCCAAGCGGATGATCGCCCTGATGGTGGGTGTGGTGGCCCCCATCTCCGGATTCATCCCCAACACCCCGATCGTGGCCACCCTGCTGCCGGTGATCGAGGGCTGGTGCCACCGGCGGGGCGTCTCCCCCTCGAAGGTGCTGCTGCCCCTGTCCTTCGCCACCGTGCTGGGCGGCACGATCTCCCTGCTCGGCACCTCCACGAACCTGCTGGCCAGCGATGTGAGCCGCCAGCTGGGCTTCGGTTCCCTGGAACTGTTCAGCTTCACGGCCATCGGCATCCCGGTGTGGCTGCTGGGGGGGCTGTACATGCTCACCGTCTCCGACCGGCTACTGCCCGACCGCGGCCAGGGGGATGAGGACCTGCTGGGCGGCCTCGCGCGGGATGGCTACCTCACCGACGTGCTGATCCCGGAGCAGTCCGAGCTGATCGGCCAGTCGCTGCACAACAGCCGGCTGCAGCGCCGTTTCGACGTGGATGTGCTGGAGCTGCACCGTGGCCAGGACAGCTTCAGCGCACCCCTCGCCGACCTGCCCCTGCAGGCGGGCGACCGGCTGCTGCTGCGCTGCAACCGCGACAACCTGCTCCGTCTCCAGCAGGAGCACACGGTCACCTTGGCGCCGATCGGTGAGCAGGAGGAGGACCTGCGCGAACTGGCCGGTGAGGCCACCTCCCCCCAGCGGGTGGTGGAGGTGCTGCTGCCCAACGGCTCAACCCTGGCGGGCGCCAGCGTGAGGGACATGCGCTTTCGGCAGCGCTACAACGCCACCCTGCTGGCGGTGCGGCGGGGCAACCAGGTGCTGCGCGAGCTGCTGGGCCGGGTGGTGCTCCAGGCCGGCGACGTGCTGCTGCTGCAGGCGCCGGTGGATGCCATCCGCGGCCTGCAGGCCAACAACGACCTGGTGCTGCTCGACGAGCTCGAGAAGGATCTGCCCACCACCGATCGCAAGCTCGTCGGCATGGGGATCGCGGCCCTGATGATCCTGCTTCCGATGCTCAAGATTCTGCCGCTGATGGCCTCGGTGCTGCTGGCGATGGTGGCGATGGTGGCCACGGGCTGCCTGCGCTCCGGCGAACTGCTGCGTTCGATCCGCTGGGACGTGATCCTGCTGCTGGGCTCCCTCTCCTGCTTCAGCGTGGCGATGCAGAAGACCGGCCTGGCGGAGGCCCTGGCCACCGACCTGCTGCAGTCCCTCAGGGGCTGGCCCGCCTATGGGGTGTTGCTGGTGGTGTTCGTGCTGGGTCAGCTGTTCACCGAGGCGCTCAGCAACGGCACCACGGTGGTGCTGCTGATCCCGATCGCCACCGAACTGGCCAAGGGGCTGGCGATGCCGCCGATGGCCTTCATCTTCGCGATCACCTTCGCCGCCAGCCAGAGCTTCCTCACCCCGATCGGCTACCAGACCAACCTGATGGTGTTCGGCCCCGGCCGCTACCGCTTCCTCGACATGGCTCGCTACGGGGCGCCCCTCTCGATCGGCCTGGCCCTGGTGGTGCCCTGGCTGATCTGCCGCCACTTCGGGCTGTAGGAATCTGACGACCCGATTCGCTCAGGCGGGGGGCTCCTCGGCCTCCCGTTCCAGCTGGGCCTCCTCGAAGCGGGCCACCAGCTTCGGCACCACCAGCACGATCACCAGCAGCACCAGGGCGCCGAGGCCGAACTCGACGACCCCCTTCACCATCTGATCGAAGGGGATCCAGCGCCCGCCGAGCCAGGCCAGGCCCACCATCGTCGAGGCCCAGAGCACGGCCCCCAGCATGTTGAACAGCAGGAAGCGGCGGTAGGGCATGTGCACCGCCCCGGCGATGGGGCCGGCCAGCACCCGCAGCACCGCCACGAACCGGCCCAGCAGCACCGACTTGCCGGCATGGCGCAGGAAGCGTTCCCGCAGGGCCTCCATCTGCTCCGGGGTCCGTCCCAGCAGCCGACCGACCCGCAGCAGCAGCCCCCAGCCCGCCCGGCGCCCCACCCAGTAGCCGAGGTTGTCCCCCAGGATCGCCCCGCCGGCCGCCGCCCCCATCACCCCGAGCACCTGCAGCTGGCCGCTGCCGGCCGCGTACCCCGCCAGCAGCGTCACCGTCTCGCCGGGCAGGGGCACCCCGGCGTTCTCCAGCAGCATGGCGCCGAACACCACCCAGTACCCCCAGTCGTGGAGCAGGGATTCCAGGGTGGTGAGGCTGATGGTCCCGTCGAACACGGCCAGGGGCCAGGCCATCGCAACGTGGAAGGAAACCAGACCCTATCTCCCTGGCCAGGCCAGTGTTCCGGTGCAGAGCCAGCGGCGGCGGCGCAGCCGGTTGGCGTGGGGACCCGGCCAGGTGAAGCGGGGCAGGTCCAGGGCCGGGGTGGCGGGCGTGACCAGGGCGGCGTCGACGGTGGCCACCTGGAGGTAGTGGCGGCCGCAGATTTCCGCGTCGCCGGGCAGATGGCTGTTGAAGGGGTAGGAGAACGACTGGGGCGGCTGCCCCAGCACCCGCCCGAGCACGGCGCTGGATCGGATCAGTTCCTGTTCGAACTCCGCCGCGCTGATGTTGCAGCGGGGGACGTGGTGGTGCCCGTGGCTGCCGATCTCGTGGCCGGCGTCCCGGGCCCGGCGCAGGTGGGCTTCGCTGGGGTAGAGGCGATCGGCCGCCGCCACCAGCTCGTCGGTCGTGCCCCAGCGCTCCCCCAGCTCCGAAAGCAGTTCGCGCACCGTGGCCACGGGGGTGCCATCCCGCAACCGGGCGATCAGGGCTTCGCCCTCCAGATCGGCCGGCAGATCGAGGCGCTGGCGGGCCAGCTCCGCCAGCCGGAGCGCCAGGGTGGGGTGGGCGCCGTACCAGTAGAGGGCATGCTCCCAGACCAGCTCGCCGCCGGCCTGCATGGCGGTGGACTGGAAGAACACGGCCGGGATGCCCAGACCGTCGAGCACGCCCATCCCCTCCTCGTAGTTGCAGCGCAGGCCGTCATCGAAGCTGACGATCACCCCAAACTCGGAGCCCGTGGGGAAGCGGCCGGCCCGCAGATCGGCGTAGGTGAGGAAGCGGGCGCCGTGGCGCTGCAGGAAACCCAGTTCCGCGGCCAGCGCGGAGGGGGGGATCGGCGGCACCCCGAAGCTGTCGAGGAACGGCACCCGGCCCGGCTCGTCCACCCGGTGGTACAGCAGACACAGCACCTTCCCGTGTAGACGCCGGCGCCAGAGGCGATCCAGCGGCGGCAGGAACAGCAGGTCCGCCGCCCGGTTGGCCGCCCGCCCCAGACGGCTCATGGCTGCTCCCCCCGCACCACCCGCACGTCCCCGTCGCGGCGCGCCTGGTCGGCCAGGTAGTCGCGCACCAGGCCCCGGCCGATGCGGTGGTTGGCCAGCAGCCGCTGCCAGGGCTCGTAGATGTAGCCGGTGCGCCGCAGGAACAGCTTGCCCTTCTCCCATTGGGGCACCCGCGGGGCGGTACCGGCCTCGAGCCGGCGGGCCGCCTCGATCAGCAGCTCGATGCCGACATGGAAGCTGCGCACCTCGATGGTCTCGACGTCGTCGTCGGGCTGCATCGGCACGTGGGCCGACAGGATGATGTCGCCGCTGTCGATGCCGGGGTCGATGTGGTGGACCGTGACCCCCACCAGCTCCGGATGCCCCTCCATGAGCATGTAGAGGTTGCAGTTGGCGCCACGGGAATAGGGCGACAGCCCGGTGTGCAGGTTGATGAGGCCGTGGCGGAAGGTGGGGATCAGCTCCAGCACCGGGGGCCGCAGCAGCTGGGTGCCGTTCACCAGCACGATGTCGGGGGCGACCTGGCGCAGGAAATCGGCGGTGCGCTGCTCGTTGATGGCCGAGGTGACCAGCACCGGCACCCCGTCCGGCAGTTCGGGCGGGGCGCCGTCCCGGTGGAAGAGCTGCCGCTGCAGGGCGGCGCCGCGGCGGTCGTGGGGGCGCAGCAGCACGCGGGCGATCAGCTGGCGCAGCAGCCGCAGGGGATGGCGGTACTTGGACAGCCGGGAGAGCGTGCTGCGGCTGGCCGGCGGCGACACCTGCAGCACCACGCCCACCAGGGTGAACGCCTCGGCCGCCCGCCGCACCAGGTGGCGCTGGTAGAGGCCGTCGCAGCAGAGCACGACCACCCGCAGGGAGCTCACGGCCATCGCGTCGCCGGGCGCAGCATCATCTGCGGATGGTACGGACGGGGCGGCCGCAAGGCGGCACAGTGGGACCGATCCTGAGGCGCCCATGGCCGTCCGTGACGTGCTCACCATCGGAGATCCCCGCCTGCGCCAGGTGAGTGCGCCGGTGGAACGGTTCGATGACCCCGCCCTGCCGGCCCTGCTCGACGACCTGCGCGACACCATGGCCGCCAACAACGGCGCCGGCCTGGCGGCCCCCCAGATCGGCGTGCCCCTGCGGGTGGTGATCTTTGGCATCACCCACAACCCCCGCTACCCGGAGGCGCCCCCCATCCCGGAGACGGTGCTGATCAATCCCGTGCTCACCCCCCTCGGCGACGACCGGGACGACGACGCCTGGGAGGGCTGTCTGAGCGTGCCCGGCTGGCGCGCTCGGGTGCCCCGCTGGCGCCGTCTGCGCTACCTCGGCTTCGACGGCCAGGGGCAGGCGTTCGAGCGGGAGGTGGAGGGCTTCCACGCCCGGGTGGTTCAGCACGAGTGCGACCACCTCGATGGGGTGCTGTTTCCGGATCGGGTGCCGGCGGGGCTGCCCCGTGGCTGAGCTCACCGCAGCCGTCCCGCGGCCGTCCCCCCGCTGGTGGGTGCGCGGCGACCTGGACGGCTTCCTGGGGCTGGGCCTCGACAACCTGATCCAGATCCTGCTGATCGTGGCCCTCTGCCGCGGCGTGCTGGGGTACCCCGATGGTCTGATCTTCGGCACGATCCTGCCGGCCACGGGCATCAGCCTGGCGGTGGGCAACGTGGCCTATGCCATCCAGGCCCACCGCCTGGGTCGGCGCGAGGGCAGGGACGACCGCACCGCCCTGCCCTACGGCATCAACACGGTCAGCTTGTTCGCCTACGTGTTCCTGGTGATGCTGCCGGTGAAGCTGGCGGCCGTGGGGCAGGGACTGGATCCTCTGGAGGCCGCCCAGCTCTCCTGGCGCGCCGGCCTGCTGGCCTGCCTCGGCTCGGGGCTGATCGAGGCGGGGGGCGCCTTCCTGGTGGCCCCCCTGCGCCATTGGCTGCCCCGGGCGGCCCTGCTCTCCACCCTGGCCGGCATCGCGCTGGGTTACATCGGGCTGGGTTTCCTGCTGCGCACCTACGCCGTCCCGGTGGTGGGACTGGCGGTGCTGGCGGTGATCCTGCTGGCCTACTTCGGCCAGGCCCGGCTGCCCCTGCCGGGTGGCGTGCTGGCGGTGCTGGTGGGCATCGTCCTGGCCGCAGCCACGGGCCTGCTGCGGCTGGATGGACCCACCTGGCAGGCCAACCTCGCCCAGGTGGGTCTGCATCTGCCCGTGCCCCGCCTCGGCGCCCTCTGGGAGGGTCGCGACGCCCTGCTGCCCCTGCAGCAGGCGGACGTGTAGGCCGCCGGCGCCTTCGCCCTCGAGCAGGGCCAGATCCTGGCGGCGATGCTGCTGGCGGCGATGCTGGTGTACGTGATCGAGCAGCGCTTCCGCGCCGCCGCCCTCTGCGCCCTGGTGGCCGCGGCCGCCTCCTGGCTGGGCCTGATCCATGCCTGGAGCTTCACCCTGGCTGACACGGTGCTGGATCCGGGCTGGGGCAGCGGCACCCCCTGGGCCCTGGGCTATCTGGCGATGGCGGTGGTGTTTCTGCTGGGACGCCGGCGGCGCTGAACCGGGCGCTGACTAGGGTTAGGCGATTGCAGCACCGCCCCATGGCCTCCGCACTCAAGGGACGCCTCAAGCGGATGGAGCAGCGCTTCGAGCGGGTGCTCTGGCGCCTCCGGCTGATCGCGATCCTGCCGGTGGTCATGAGCCTGGTGAGCACGGTCGTGTCCTTCGTGCTGGGCACGCTCGAGATCGGCAAGGCCCTCGCGGTCTTCGGCCACCAGGATCAGCTCGACAAGAAGTTCGTCGCCGAGCTGCTGGGGGCGATCGTGTCCGGGATTGATCTCTATCTGATCGGCATCGCCCTGCTGATCTTCGGCTATGGGGTGTATGAACTGCTCATCTCCCCGATCGAGGCGGCCCGGGAGCATGACCAGGGCGGCGGCGGCCTGCTGGACATCCGCAACCTCGACCAGCTGAAGGAGAAACTGGTCAAGGTGCTGGTGGTGGCGCTGATCGTGTCCGCCTTCAAGGCGATGCTCACCCTGCCGATCAAGGACGGTCCGTCCCTGGCCTTCTTCAGCCTGAGCGTGCTGTTGCTGGCCCTGAGCGGTTACCTGGTCACGGGCAACGCCGACAAGGTGCTTCCCCGATGACGGCCATGGGCCCGCCGGATGCCGCCGTCCCGCCCCAGCGCCTGCGGCTGCGCCGTCCCGACGACTGGCATGTGCACCTGCGCGACGGCGCCCTGCTGCAGATGGTGGCCCCGGCCACGGCCCGCAGCTTCGCCCGGGCGATCGTGATGCCCAACCTCAGCCCGCCGATCACCACGGTGGCGGCCGCCGCGGCCTACGGCGCCCGGATCCGGGCGGCCCTGCCCGAGGGCAGCCGCTTCACCCCCCTGCTGACCGCCTATCTCACCGACACGATTGATCCGGGGGAGATCGAGCGCGGCCACGGCGAGGGCGTCTTCACCGCCTGCAAGCTCTACCCGGCCCATGCCACCACCAACGCCGCCGCCGGCGTCACCGACCTGGCCAGGATCGAGGCGGTGCTGGCCACGATGGAACGGATCGGCATGCCCCTGCTCATCCACGGCGAGGTGACCGACGCCGAGATCGACATCTTCGATCGCGAAGCGGTGTTCATCGAACGCCACCTGGCGCCGCTGCTGGCGCGGCATCCGGGCCTGAAGGTGGTGCTGGAGCACATCACCACCGCCGAGTCCGTCGCCTTCGTGCGCCAGGCGGGCCCCAACCTGGCCGCCACCATCACCCCCCACCACCTGCACATCAACCGCAACGCCATGTTCCAGGGCGGGTTGCGGCCAGATTTCTACTGCCTGCCGGTCGCCAAGCGCGAACGGCACCGGCTGGCCCTGCGCCAGGCGGCCACCTCGGGGGAGCCCTGCTTCTTCCTGGGCACCGATTCGGCCCCCCATCCCCGCTCGGCCAAGGAAAGCGCCTGCGGCTGCGCCGGCATCTACAACGCCCCCTTCGCCCTGGAGAGCTACGCGGCGGTGTTCGAGCAGGAGGGGGCCCTCGATCGGCTGGAGGCCTTTGCCAGCCTGCACGGGCCCGCCTTCTACGGACTGCCCCTGAACGAAGGAACCATCACCCTGGTGCGGGAGGCCCACACGGTGCCGCCGCGTCTGCACGGCCATGGCGGCGACGGCGCCTCCATGGCCCTGGTGCCCTTCCATGGCGGCCAGGTGCTGCACTGGCGGCTGGAGAGCGAGGGCTGAAACGGTTGCGCTGGGCCGATCAGGGGCGTGGTTCCCAGATGAGGATGCCGCCATCCGCCAGCAGACTGAGGTTCAGCCGTCCGTCCCGCAGCAGGTAGCCCCGCACCAAGGGAAGCTGGCGGGCCAGCGGTTCCCCCAGGCTGGGTGACGGGCACCGGGCCCTGGTGGAGGCCAGGGGGCCGAAGCGAAAGCCACCGTTGCCGGGGTCGGCGCTGGGCTCCACCCGCCAGCTGCCCATGGCGCGGTTGCAGTCGAGCTGCAGCACGGCCCGGCCATCGGCCTGGAGCGTCAGGGTGTAGCGGGAGGAGTCCGCCGGACGCCTCAGCCCCTGGGTGTCATCCATCGACTGGATCCCCACCAGCTGCCAGCGGCTGCCCTGCAGCGGCAGGTTCTGGGGGGCTGCTTGAAGGGGGATCCACGCCCCCGCCAGCAGGGAGGCGAGGCTTGCCCCCAGGAGACGCCAGCTGAACCGGAGGTGCTTGGTGTTGGAGGGGGAGGTCATCGGCCAGCGTCCGTTGGATCGACGCTATGCCCCTGCCGATGGCCTAAGTCGCGCCACCGCCCGGCCGGGGTTCCACCACCACGGCGGTGCCGTAACAGAGCACTTCGGTGGCGGCGGCGGTGCCGCCCTGCACCTCCGATCCGTCGTAGCGGGTGCCGACGATCGCATTGGCCCCCAGGGCCCTGGCGTGCTGGATCATCTGCTCGTAGGCCTGCTCCCGGGCCTGCTCGCACATTTCGGTGTAGGCGCCGATCCGGCCGCCCACGATCTGCTTGAGCCCGCCGAGGAAACCCTGCACCAGTGTCGGGGAGCGCACGACGATGCCGCGCACCAGGCCCCGGTAGGCGGTGATGTTGTAGCCCTCGATCGTGAAGGTGGTGGTCACGAACACGGGTTTCACCATGGGGGCACTAGTGCTGGGAGCCCCATCCTGGGGGGACGGGGCCCGGGCTTCAATCCGTTGGGGCGAGGGCGGCCTGCAGCAGGGGAATCGCCCGCTCCAGCGCCACCCCGCGGCTGGCCTTGAGCAGCACCCGATCCCCCGGCTGCAGCCAGTCGAGCAGCACCTCGGCCGCCGCTTCCGGTGAGGCCACCCGCTGCAGGCTCGGCAGCCCGGCGGCGGCAGCCTCCATCGCCTGCGCTTCCTCCCCGGCCGCCACGATCAGCAGCCCGTCGAGGCCGAGCTCCCGGGCCCGGGCCGCCACCTGCCGATGCAGCTCCAGGCTGCGTTCCCCCAGCTCGAGCATCGTGCCCAGCACCGCATAGCGACGGCCCCCCGCGGCGGTGCCGGTGGCGGCCAGCAGATCCAGGGCCGCCAGCACCGCCTCCGGTGAGGCGTTGTAGGTCTCATCGAGCAGCTCCACCCCGCCCAGGCTCCAGCGTCGGGACCGCCCCCCCGGCAACTCCACCGCCAGATCAACGAGGGCCGCGGCCGCCACGCCCAGCTCCTGGGCCACCGCCACCGCCAGCAGCAGGTTGCGGGCGTTGTGGCGCCCCTCCAGGGGCAGCCCCAGGCTCGGCCCGCCGGCCAGGTGGAGATAAGAGCCCTCCAGCCGTCCCACCAGGTCCGGCGCCGGCGTCCCGGCCGGGAACCCCGCCCGCTCGTCCTCCAGGGCGACCCGCACCACCCGGCCCCCCCAGACTCTGGCCAGGGAGAGCTCCAGCAGGGGATCCCCGGCCGGAATCACCAGCACCCCCTCCGGCCCCAGGCCGGCGGTGATCTCGCACTTGGCCTGGCCGATCGCCTCGCGGCTGCCCAGGCGGCCGATGTGGGCGGTGCCGATGTTGGTGATCACGGCCACGTCCGGTGCGGCGCAGCGGCTGAGTCGATCGATTTCCCCCAGGCCGCGCATGCCCATCTCCACCACCAGGGCCGCCGTGGCCTCGTTGGCCTTCAGCAGGGTGAGGGGCGCCCCCACGTCGTTGTTTTCGTTGCCGCTGCTGGCCACCACCGGCCCCAGGGAGCCCAGGGCCGCCTTGATCAGTTCCCGCGTCGTGGTCTTGCCCGCCGAGCCGGTCACCGCCACCACCGGCAACCCCAGCCGTTGCCGCCACAGCAGGGCCAGCTGCTGGTAGGTCACCAGGGTGTCCTCCACCAGCCAGATGGGGCCGCCGCCGCTGGCCACCAGCTCCGCCACGCGGGCCTCGGCCAGGCGATCCCTCTGCACCAGGGCCGCCGCCGCCCCTGCGGCGAGAGCATCGGCCAGGAAGCGGTGCCCGTCGAAGCGTTCCCCCACCAGGGGCACGAACAGGGCACCGGCCAGCGCGCCGCGGCTGTCGGTGCTCACGCCGGCGAAGCCTTCCGGGGCGCTGGTTCCGGGGGCCATCAGGGGCTCACCCCATAGCTGGCGCAAGGACGCGAACGGCAGCGGCATCAGCCTGGGGCACCGGGATCGAGCAGGATCATGCCGGAACCCACCAGGGCCGCGCGGGCCAGCAGCCGCTGCCGACCGTCCACCAGCTCCAGCCGCTCGTAGCCAAGGGCCAGGGCGCGCTGCTGCCAGCGCTCCGCCCAGCGCCGCCGGTTCGCTTCGCTGAGGCCGGTGTAGCTCGGCGCCATGGTCAGCACCAGCCGGGCTTCGGCGGGCACCGGATGGGCCGAGGTGATCAGATGGTCGGGATCGTCCTGGGCCAGCAGGGCCAGGAGGGGGTCGAGTTCCAGGGGCGGTGGTGGCTCCGGCTCCGGCTCCGGTGGGGGCTCCTGAACCGCCACGGGGGGCGGGGCCTCCAGGGCTGGCGCCGTGATGGTTGGGGCCCCCTGGGGTGCCGGGGCCGGCGGCAGGGAAACCGCAGCCTCACCAGTCGTCGGCACCGCACGGTGGGGGAGACTACGCCAGACCTGTCCCGCCAGGGCCAGGGCGAGTGCCAGCAGGGCCGCCAGCACCAGGGGCCAGAACAGGGGGGCCAGGCCCTGGGGCCAGAAGCCCGGCACCGACAGGTCGCCTTCCCCATTGCGACGCCACAGTTCGCGCAGCTTCAGGCGCAGGGACGCCAGCACGGCCCGCGCGGCGTTGCCGAGCTGGCCCCAGGGACTGGCGTAGGGCGCCGGCAGATCGGAGGGTGGCGGAACCGGATCAGCCATGGGCGCCGGACACGGGCAGCGGGCTCAGGAGTCGTTGCGGCGGCGCAGCAGGGCCAGGGGGTTGCGGGGGCGCGGGGCCGGCGGGGGCTCCTTGGTGACCACATCCGGCCTGGGCTCGTCGTGCAACAGGCTGGGGTCGGCGCCCTGGCCTTGGGAGAAGCGCTCCACCTGGGCGGCGTCGGGGGTGGGCTCCTTGACGCCGCAGACCTCCCGGTACATGGCGTCGTACTCCAGGGCCGAGCGGTTCCAGCTGAAGTCGGTGGTCATGGCCCGGCGTTGCAGCTCCTGCCAGCTGGGCTCGTTGCGGTAGGCCTCCCAGGAGCGCACGATCGTCGTGTAGAAGTCGATGGCTTCGTAGCGATCGAAGCCGTAGCCCGTGCCGGTGCCGGCGGTCGGGTCGTTGGGGGGCACGGTGTCCACCAGTCCGCCGACGCGGCGCACCACCGGTATCGAGCCGTAGCGCATGGCCAGCATCTGACTGATGCCGCAGGGCTCGAATCGACTCGGCATCAGGAAGGCGTCGCTGCCCGCGTAGATCAGGCGCGAGAGGGCATCGTCGTAGGTGAGGAACACGGCGAAGCGCCCGGGGTGGCGGGCCGCCATCTGCCAGAGGCCCGATTCCAGGGCGCGGTCGCCGGTGCCCAGCACCACGAACTGGCTGTCGCTGTAGGCCAGCACCCGGTCGGCCACCTGGAGAAGCAGGTCGACGCCCTTCTGGTCCACCAGCCGGCTCACCATGCCCATCAGGTAGCTGCGGGGACTCACGGTCAGCCCCATGCGTTCCTGCAGCAGTCGCTTGCTGGCGCTGCGGCCGGAGAGATCGTCGGCGGAGAAGGGTTCCGGCAGGGTGGTGTCCGTGGCGGGATCCCAGGCCTCGGTGTCGATGCCGTTGAGGATGCCGCGCAATTTGCCGCTGACGAAATTGAGCAGGCCGTCGATGCGCTCGCCGTACTCCGGCGTGCGGATCTCCATCGCATAGGTGGGCGAGACGGCATTCACCCGGTCGGCGTAGAGCAGGGCCGCGGCCATGGTGTGGTCGCCCTGCATGTACCAGGGACACCAGGTCATCCGATCCAGCTTCCAGCGCCAGGGACCCTGATAACGCAGGTTGTGGATGGTGAACACCGTGCTGATTTCGGGGTCCTGGTGCATCCACACCGGGATCATGCCGGTGTGCCAGTCGTGGCAATGGAGAACCTGGGGTTTCCAGCCACCGTTCCAGGCGAATTCAGCCGTGGCGTTGGCAAAGAAGGTGAAGCGCCAGTCTTCGTCTTCACCGCCGTAGATGCGCTCCGGATCGAACACCGGATGGCCCACCAGATAGATGGGCAGACCGCAGCTGGGATGGCGGGTTTCGTAGATGGCGAAATCGGTGCCCATGGCGTGTCCGCGCCACATCGGCTCGGCGGGAATCTTGAGGCGACTCCACAACTTGCCGTAGCCCGGCATGATGATCCGGACGTCGTGGCCCAGGGCCGCCAGGGCCGGTGGCAGGGAACCCACCACGTCACCCATGCCTCCCACCTTGATCATCGGAGCGCACTCCGCAGCGGCAAACAGAACCCTCATCCGCGCTCGATCCCTGGTGCGCCAGGAACTCTACGGGCTGTCCCGCTGGGCTCCGGCTGCCGGAGTCGACGGGCTCAGGGCAGCACCGTGACCGGGGTGCCCACCTGAACCAGTTCGAACAGCTCCTTGACGTCCTCGTCAAACAGGCGCACGCAGCCATGGGACACGGCGCCGCCGACGCTGTCGCGATTCGGTGTGCCATGGAAGCCGGAGGTGACGCAGCCTTTCACCTCCAGATGCTCCTGGCCGTTGAAACCGCGCCGGCCCTTGCAGTCACGGTGGAAACCGATCCAACGGGAACCGAGGGGATTGGTGGGGCCCGGGGGAATGCGCACGCCCTTGGCCGGATGCTCCCAGATCGGATAGGCGGTTTTCTCGATCACGCTGAAGGATCCCACCGGTGTCTCCCAGCCGGGCATGCCCACACCGACGCGAAAACGGCGCACTTCCCGTTCCCCTTCCATCACCGTCAGCAGGCGCTGGCGCCGGTTCAGCACCAGCTGGAGCGATGGCGTGCTGACGGCGGCTGTTTCCGATGGCGGAGCGGCGGCCAGGGAGGGCGCCGGTACCGGCCCGATCATCGAGCCGATCAGGGCAACGGCCAGGGGCAGGATGGCGCGGGGATCCACGATCGGGTGGCTGTCGGCAAGGGGCTGGCCCCTGAGGGTAGCCAGCGCAAAGCTGCCACGGGCCCGTGGCCAAGGCTGGCCACGCCGACCGTGCGGCTACGTTGACAGCGATGGCCGGCACGGTGAAGACGGTTGCATCCAATCGCTGCCTGGACATCTGCCGCTCTGCTCATGGGTCTGGAGATCACGGCTTCATCGCTTGGCTCCCTGGACCACCATCCCGGCGTTCTCTACAGCTACAAGAACGACGCCGTACCGCCAACCTGCTCAAGGAGCTTCTGGCTGCTGCACAAGAGCAAGAAAGTCTGGTTCCGGCTGGATGAGAAGCTCCGCGGGCTGGCCATGGAGCCAGGTTTCTTCTACCGGGGCCGAAGAATTCTTTACCGGGGCGATCTGCTGAAGCTCCCCAAGGAGAAGCGAGCAGCGCTGGAAGCCAACAGCATCATCTGGGGCCAGAAACTGGACAATGGCTGGGGCCGGGGACCGGAGGGAACCAACTACTACCTCCACCTCTGGACCCGTTGGTCGGTCTTCCAACCCGCCCGCTGTCATCCAGAGTATTTCAGTATGACCCATCAGCCGATTCATCGGCCCTGAGAGGGTGGCTCAGGGAGAGTTCGTTGCGCCCGTCATCGCGTCTGCAATGGCTGATCGTCCATCCGTACTCCTTCTGAAGCTTCAGAAACATCACCAGTCCCCAATGGGCCTCACGGGCCAAAGGATTCTGCCCACTGGCTGTGATCTCCGCTTCCACCCTTGCCAGTGCCGCAGTGAAGTCGAAGGGTTCACCGTGATCGATGACCTGAAGGCAGAACGCCTGGCTGGTGATCTGCAGGGAAAGGTGAACCTGTTGGGGCGCTGCGAGGTGGGCATGGGCATGACGAACGGCATTGGTGAAGCCTTCCACAAGTGCCAACTGTGCCTGCATCCATAGATCCGAAGGAACGTCAGGGTGGCCTTGTCGCTCAAACCAGGTGAGTACGCTCTCCAGTTCGTCAAGGTCGCTGTTGACGGCAAGTTCACGCTTGGTTGGCCGTGAATCCACTGGCAAGCCTGAATTCACGCGGCCCCCGAATCCTTGCTCAGCAGGACAAGGAACGTCTTGACGATGAGTTTCAGATCATAGCCCAGGCTCCAATTCTGTTGGTACCTGAGATCGAGCCTGATCACATCTTCAAAATCACGGATTGATGACCTGCCACTCACCTGCCATTCGCCACTGAGCCCGGGGCGCACATCGAATCGCTGCCAGCTTGGAATGGCATAGCGAAGGACCTCGTCGGGTGTGGCGGGCCGGGTTCCGATCAGGCTCATGTCACCGATCAGCACATTCCAGAACTGGGGCAGCTCATCCAGGCTGGTCTTGCGCAGGATCCGGCCCACCCTGGTGATCCTTGGGTCGTTGTCGTTCTTGAAGAAGGCGCCCTGGGCCTGGTTCGCCACGGTGCCTTTGAGTGTCTCGGCATTGCTGACCATCGAGCGGAACTTCCAGATGCGGAAATGGCGGCCCATCCAGCCGCAGCGAACCTGGCTGAACAGGATCGGCCCCGGGCTGTCCAGACGGATAACCAACGCCAGCGGCAGGAACAGCAACGCCGTGACGCCAAGTCCGATCAGCGCACCACAGATGTCCATGAACCGCTTGAGTCCGGAACGCACCGATGGGTGCGTCAGGGGTGGGCGTTGATCTTCGACGTGCGAGAGCTGGGGAAGCAGGCCCTCGGAATGGGCCGCCACCGGCAGCACCTTCTCCAGCCCCGTCATCTGCAGCGCCAGGAACACCTGCCGGTGCAGGCTCCAGGCACTGAGAGGAATGGCGTGCTGCTGGGCGGTTTTGATGGCGCCCACCAGGGCGCCAATGCCGCTGCTGTCGATGATGGCGGTGCGGCCGAAATCCAGGACCACCTGCCGCAGACCATCCACCTCAGCCAGCCAGTCGGCGAACCCGGCACGCAAGGCCACGGCTTCGCTGACGGTGAGCCTGGGGGGCAGATGGAGGAACAGGATGCCGTTCTGGACGGTCCTGACGAAAGCAGACTGGGAGGGGGACGGGCGAGCCATCATGTCGGAGAAAAATGGCTCTGGAGACTGCGACACAGGGACTGGGCCGAACTGTCCGTCACGTCACTGATGGAGGTCTTGAACGGGGCCTGGAGAAAGCGAACCAGATCACCCGGACTCCAGGCAATCGGTACACCCATTTCCGCCAGGGCCAGGGCGAGTTCCACCTGGTGGTCGTCGACATGCTCCTGATAGCGAACGCTGCGTGGCACAAGGATGAAGGGCTGCTGCATCTCATCAAGCAACAGCACCGTGCCCTCACCGCAATGGGCAATCACCACCCGTGCTTTCCGAATCAGTGATCGAAAGGTGTCTTCCTTCACCAACCGATAAACCGTGGTGCCACTGGGAAGAAAGGTCCAAGTACCGTACTGAACAATGATGTCTTCGTTGATAAGTTCCTGTTGGATCAGCAGCTCAACCCACTGCATCAGCCGGTTGAAGGGGAACTGCTCCGTACCGACACTGACGAGAATCATGAGCCGATCTTGCTCTGGACAAGTTCGGCCCGGGGATAACGAAGCTGCAGCTGGGGCCAGTGAACGTAGAGAATATCAAGACACGGATGGACGAGTCGGGCCGAAAGACTGAGCGTTTGAATGCGGGTCACGGACTCGATGAACACGGTCTTGCATCCGAACAGTTTACCGATCAGAAGAAAGGGAACGGCCACTCCTGCGCCGGTGGAGAGGATCACGTCCGGCCGCTCGCTGCGGATCACCTGAAGGGCCAGCCAGAGGTTGCGCAGCAGATTCGGCAGGTTGCGGTTCGTGGGGCTGTGGGCCCAGAGCACATGGTCCTGGGCCAGGGCCGTTTCCGTGGTGGCCGTTCGAAACGTGACCCACAGGTGGGGATGGCGCTGCCAGAAATCGGCCAGCTGCTGCAGCGCCTTGAAATGCCCCCCTGACGAGCAGACCAGCAGGACTTTCATCGGCCGAGTTCCCCGCGCATGCGTCGCTGCTGGCTGGCCCCCGTCGAGCGCAGCATCCGGCCCTCCAGCCAGCGATAGGGGCCTTCGGGCAACACCAGCAGCAGGTAGGCGGCCAGGAGGGTGATCAGGGTGCGTCGCGGTTCCTCCAGCAGCACCCTCCAGTCGGTGGCCAGGGATTGGTGCAGCAGGCGCACGGCCAGGGCGCCGTCCCGCTGGCGGGTGGCCCGGCGGGCCAGGTAGCGCAGCTGATAGGCGCGGGCCCTGGAACCCCATTGGGCGACGAAGTCCGGGTGGCTGGTTTCGGTCTTGAGCAGAACCCGCTCCCAGGAGGCGTACTGCTTCATCAGGTTGGCCGAGAGTCCGCCGTCACTGATGCGGTAGAGCGTCAGTGCCTCGGGGATGCCCTCGATGCGCCAGTGGGTCTGGAGCGCAATCCGCAGCCAGCACTCGATGTCTTCGGACTGTCGAAAGGTGTCGTCAAAGTAGAAGTCTTCCACGTCGCCATAGAGATTCGCTTCAAAGCGAATGGCGGCGAAGACGTCCCGGCGGATCACCACCGCCGAACCATTGCCGATCGGGTTGCGGCAGAAGACGATCTCCGGGGTGATGTCCTGCAGCCTCGGCATCTGGTAGATCCCGATCGGCCTGGAGCTCTCATCAATGAATCCGGAGCGGGAAAAGCTGACACCCACCTCCGGTCGGGCCTGCAGATGGGCCACATGGCGCTCCACCTTGGAGGGCAGCCACAGGTCATCGCTGTCCAGAAACCCCAGGAACTCCCCTTTGGCCTGCCGGATGCCGGTGTTCCGTGCCCCGGCCAGTCCCCGGTTCTGCTGATGCACCACCCGAACGCGCCCGTCCTCGTACCCCTGGCAGATCGCCACCCCGTCATCGGTGGAGCCGTCGTTCACCACCAGGATCTCCAGGTTGGGATAGGTCTGGCTGAGAACGGATTCCAGGCTTTCCCTCACCGTGGCGGCGGAGTTGTAGAGCGGCATCACCACCGAGACCAGGGGGAATGGGCTCATGGGAGTGCGCTCACGGGCGGAAGGGGGCCAGAAGCTGGCGCGCGAAAACGGCCAGTGCCGTCAGTACGGTACGGCGCGGCTGTCGCAGCAGGATCCGCCAATCCGAGCGCAGGGAGCGCAGCATGAAATCGGTGCCGATGGCGGGGGCTCCTCCCAGGCGCAGGGAGCGCCGGGCCAGGTAGCGCAGGTGGATGGCCTGGGCCGTGGCGAAGTGCTTCGCCACCAGCTCTGGCGCATAGCGACGGGCTTCCTGGATCAGCCGCAACCAACCTTGTTCCATGCGCTGCAGACTTGAGGAGAGACCCCCGGCCGATGTGCGGTAATAGGTCAGCACCTGGGGTAATCCGGCGATCTGCCAACGACCATCGCAGGCCACCCGCAGCAGCCATTCCAGATCTTCCGAATAGCTCATGTCGGAAACGAAACCACCCACCGAGGTAAAGACCTGCCGCTGGATCACCCAGTTCGAGGTGGTGTTGGTGGGGTTCTCACAGAGAAAATCCACTGGTCGATGCCCTGACCGGGGCACGGCGGCCAGCAGGCCGGTAGGTGTCCCCCCAGGGGACAGGAACTCGACGCGGGCGTAACTAACCCCCACCTCAGGGTGGTAGGCATGGTAGTCCACATGCAGGCGCAGTTTGTCGGGATGCCAGAGGTCATCGGCGTCGAGAAAGGCGATCAGGGGGGCTTTGCACAGAGCCACGCCGCGATTGCGTGTGCAAGAGACACCCGCATTGGGCTGCCGCAGCAAATGAATGCGGGAGTCTTCCTGGGCCACAGCGCTCACCATTGCCGCACTGTTATCGCTGGAGCCATCGTCGACGGCGATCAGTTCCCAGTCGGTGTGGCTCTGATGCTGGAGACTACGCAGAGTCTCGCGCAGGCAGCCAGCTGCATTGTGGATCGGCATCACCACGGAGATGCTTGGTGTGGATGGCTTCGGGGTCCTGATCAAGAAGCTGGCAGGGTGGATGGTTCTAGGCTGACAATCGCGAGGATGGGCCGCTCCACGATCGGCAACAGCGTTATGGCGGCGATCGCGCGTGGTCGCCAGTGGGAATCGGCGACCATCAGAATCCGGTTCGACTCTGCCCGATCTTTGATCAACGTCAGTCTGGCCCCAACAGGCCCCTCATGCGGCACAACGGAAGGCGCAAGGGTTGCTTGAAAGAATTGCGGCGGGGGTTTGTCACTGCTGGCAATCAAGGTCAGCTTCATGTGAGCTCGTCAAGGAGGCGGCTCCAGTTGTCCAGGTAGTCATTCCAGGCGGTTCTAGCGGATCGTCTCCCTGCTTCCGACCAGGAGTGCCGCTGCCCTGCCGAACTGGTCAGCAAGGTGTCGAGCGCCGCTGCCAGGGCATGGTCTGACTCTCCCTTCACCACCAGGCCGCAGGCGCCATGTCGCGCGGATGCGGTTCCATTGCTCACGCCCAGCACCTGTTCGGGCAGGCCATCCACATCGCTCACGATCACGGGCCTCCCAGCTGCACGTGCCTCCAGGCAGACGTTTCCCCAGGGTTCCCACCGCGAGGGAATCACCACGGCATCAGCCTGGGCCAGCAACGCGGGGATGTCCTTGCGGGCCCCCAGGAGTTCGACGCGAGCATCGTCGGAAGCCAATGCCTTGAGCGTGTCTTGTTGGGGGCCGTCGCCGACCAGCAGCATGCGAAACCCGCCCCCTGGAAGCAGGCGCAAGGCCCGCAGCAGACGGTCGAATCCCTTCTGAGGCGTGAGCCGCCCGTAAGCTAACAAGGTCAGAGGGCGTTGCTTTGCTGGAGCCGCTACTGGAAGCAACAGGAAGTCGTCGACTGTCCGGGAGGAGCGCAGAAGACGACTGCTGGATGCTGAGATCAGATGGGCTGTCTGCAACCAGCCATGCTGAGCGCAGGACACGGCCACCACCTGCTTCATCGCGCCATAGGAGAGACGCAGCATCGTCCGGAAGCGGAGGGTCGAGGGCACGTTGTGCCGTTCAAAGCCGTCGCAGTAGTGGTGCTCAAAAAGGATCTGCCTGTGCTTCCGATGACGAATCAGGCCTGGCAATCCCCTCCAGGAACAAGCTTTGTGCCATACCAGCAGATCCGGATTCCAGTCCTCAAGGGTGCTGTTCAGCTCTTCCGGACCGACCATTGCAAAGAGATGCCGCTCACCCAAAGGAGAGCTCGCAAGCATCTCCAGGCTGGGGCGAATGCCGCAGATCTTCCCAGAGCTTCCCGAAGCCAGAATGTGCAGTACCTTCATTGTCGGAAGTTGATCATGCTGATGGCCGTCGATGGCGAGAATTGCAGTAGTGAGATGAGGACTTGCAGAACAGGTGGTCGCGCGCAATGAAGTACAATGGTTGTGCAAACATAATTGCTGGAGGAATCGTGATCCATAAAGATAACGATATTGTCATGCATTCTGAGTACGGGCTAGATGCTTGAAGGAAATCCGAGAGGCATGGATTGTAAAAAGTGGCAAACACAGCCAGTGACTGAGCAAAACGGCAGTCGCAACACCTATGGCCTGCCAGTGAACCCCGATCAATAAGGCTACTGCAAAGAGGACGGTGAAAAGCATATTCCACCTCAAATCCCATTTTGTTTTATCGATAGCGATCAGTAACTGAGATGCAGCATCAGCAAAGGGACGGGGAATAACAGATAGGCAAATGATGATAAGAATTGGGATGGCACCTTCCCATCTCTCACCGAAGATGATGGGTACATAGAACGGCGCTAGGGTAGATTGCAATAATGCAAGAGGAACAACTGCGGATCCCATGACTTTCAAGCTCTGGTAGTAGTGAGCTCTGAAGCGTTCAACATTATCACGAGCTTCGCACAAATGAGACAGGACGGACGCCTTGGTTGCATTCATGATGCCTAGGCTGATTCCTGCACCTGCGTTGAAGGCAAAGTAGTAGACACCTAAAGCATCAATGCTGAGGAAGCGCCCAACGATTAAATAATCCATATTGCTGCGCAATGTATGCATTAGCTCTATCCCTAGGATAGAGCTGCCAAATCCCATGAGCTCACCCCAGTTCTTTGACGAGGGATTCCCACGAGGCCTCCATGGATGGTGTTTCAGCATCACAATCAGCCAAATGGGCGCAACTAATACTTTTGGTAGCACAATCGCCCAGAGTCCAAAGCCAGAAATTGCAAAGATTGCTGAAAGTATATTGTCAGTAGAAACTTGGGCCAGCTGAGCCAAAGCAATGACCTTGAAACGACCTTCTCGTTGGATGAGCGCTCCTTGTACTAGCCCAAATGGCATCACTAGCATTACGAGACCCAGAACACAAATCGGCAAGATCAGCCGCTGATCCTGGTAGATCCAACCAACTGCAAAAGCAGTGAGGACCTGTGCACAATACAATCCAGCAAAAAGAACCCAATTTAGCCAGTAAGCTGCTTGAGATAATCTGTCGACATGATTCGAATCTGCTTGAATTAGTTTGGTCCCAATCCCATTCCGAGTAAAGACAAGAACAAACTCATTAATTGTCATTACTAAAGCTGCCAAGCCATAATCTGACTTGGTTAGAAACCGGGCCAAGACGATCGTGGCTAGGAGCCTGGAAACGCGTATAAATGCTGTTGATCCTCCAAGCCAACCTACATTGCGCACCAAGGTGCTATCTGCACGTTTAAATCTCTTTTTAAACCAGGTGATTGGCATTGTATCAATGCTATGAACTTGTGAATAGTTGGCGGCTTGAGCTACGCGAGATACTTGGCAAAGGGAGTATTTATCAAGGCTTGGTAAAGCTCTCCATAATTCTCTATCAAGTCTTGCAAGTTATCTGAGGACAGCTTTCGCTGGCGACTGGTTGCCGCGATGGGTTCCACGCCCAAGAAGTTAAAGGCCTGGTAACGGAATTGTTCCTGCGACTTTGGGGATGCAAAGAGGTCTTCATATGAGATACGCAGTAGATGATCTGAATCGACGCGACATAGGATCTTCTCACGCTCTAGTACTTCCTTTTCGGCGTTAGCCAATACCGCAAGAATCTCGGATGGATCTACCCGAATTCGTGCACTCTGTGTCTGTGCAACAGCCTTCCCATCCTGAGTCATTTCTGAAGACACTACTCGAGTCGCGCGCATGACCTCCAGAGACACATGCTGCTTGAGGAGGTTCTGGCGGTAGAGATAGATGATATAGAGCTTGGGATGGGCTCTAAAAAAGTCAAGCAAGCCATACTTGAGCAAGGTATGATGAAAATCTTTGACACCGACGGAGCTTATCTGGGAGTACCACTTGAATTGAATGGGTTTCCGCCTCTTGTAGTTCTGATAAGCATAAAAAAACTGAGACAGATAGTAGAAGAGACGACTTGTGTAAATATAGTTCAAATAGGCCATGTCAGGCAGCTTTCTTGTAATCGCCCGATAGAGCTTATGGGGTTTGGTCCAGTCTCCCAGAACCTCTCCATAGTTAACCAAGTGGGGGTGTTGATTGAAGATGTCAACCAAAAAGTTGCTTCCGCTTCTGGCTTCGGTGTAGATAAAGTGCTGCTTGATCATTGCAGAGGCTAACGAAGATGGGGGGGGATCGCTCGGAAGGGTTGCGAGGGTCAAGCAGCATTGCATCCGCCTGATCAGTAAGAGTGGTATGATTCACTCTGAGCTTAGCGCTCGTTATCAATTCTGCCACCTCACTTCCATCCTCGCAGAATGGAGATCATTGGCGTAGGCTTGATAGCGAACGAACTTTCTAAGGATATCCCTCCCGGTCCTTTGCTCCCACGTTGCAGTCTGGTCACTTAACAATCAGTTAATGGATGAGGCTGAATGAGCCTGGATCGCTTCACCTCATTGAAGAGCCTCATCCGGTGGCGGCGCCGAATCGATTCCTTTGTCTCGGGCATCAGTGTGTTGTGAACCATGGTTTGCTGCGCTAAAGTCTTAATGCCGAAGGCATCGTGCAACGACGCAAACGTCACATTGGTCCAAGTCCACGGATGCTTTCACCCATGCATGGCGTTAGCTCGTATGCCTAGCCGATTGTTTTGCCGCCTGCTGACGCTCTTGATGCTCTGCCTCCCCTTGGGTGGCGTGAAGGCCCTCCCTCTCTCTCCCGGCGATCGCGTCAAGGTCACAATTCCGGATGGTGAGGAATTCAGCGGTATCTTTGAAGTTAATCTCAATGGAGAGCTTGAGCTCCCCTTTATACGGGGAATTCAGGTTGCGGGGCTTGAGCCTTATCAGTTGCAAGATCGTATCTTCCACACCCTTGTGCGAGATGGCTATTATCAGCCATCATACCTTAAGGTTAGTGTTAATGTGGTGCAGTGGGCCCCGGCAGAAGTGTTTGTCAGTGGTGCCACTTTCCAACCCGGTCGTGTCTTGATCAACGAATGGACACCCTCTGAACAGACGACGGTTCCTGTTGCCCAAGGGGGGCAAGGAGCATTCAATCGCTTTCTGTCCATAGCGCTACGTTCGGCAGGTGGAGTGCTACCCACTGCCAATGTCGCTGCTGTGGAGTTGATACGTGGTCAAGAGCGCCGAGTGCTAGATCTCAGTGGTGTTTTCACCGGCGAACCCTTCAAGGACGTGCCTCTGATCTCCGGGGATCGGGTGGTAGTACCCGATACAGGTCAGGAAAATCCCCTGATTGTTCGTCCGTCTCAAATCACCCCTGTGGGCGTCAAGATTTATATCTCAAACCTCACCGTTCCAGCAACAAGCAATGCGACCTCGGCAATTGGTCGCGATGCCACTTCTTTCCCCTATGGCTCCCGCTTCTCCCATGCTGTGGTGTCAGGCAATTGTGCTGGTGGCACAGTGTTGACCAATGCCTATCGACGTGCTGTTTTGGTGAGGGTCGATGCCACGACAGGAAAGACCACGACCCTTGACAAGGGTGTTGAGGAATTGCTTAGACGATCCAGCAGTAACGAAAACAATCCTTACCTCATGCCAACCGATGCTGTTGCTTGCTACGACTCTGCTGTGGTCAACCTTCGGGATGTTATCGGAATCTTTTCGGAATTAATTACACCTGGTGTTCTTCTCTACGACCGCTTCATCCCCTGACTAGAGCGTGGCTTCCCCCTCTCCCTTTCTGCCTGCCAATCCGTTAGAGCGTTTGTCTTCCCACTGGGGAAGGGTTACACGCCTACTATCGACGAAACTTCGCAATCTGCTTGGCATCAATCTTCCGCAACCACGCCGTTGGTGGAGAGGACTGAGTCGCACCGACAAGCTGCGCTGGAGCAGGTACGTTTTGGTGATTGGGTGTACGAATGGTGTGATCTGGGTCTCCAGCGTACTTTTTTTGGTTCTCTCCCCAGCGGTGTATACCAGCTCCTGGGCTTTGATATTGCCTGGAAGCGTTAATTCCGTGAATGTGACTCTTCCAGAGATTGGCCAGGCGACTGCCTCCAGAGGGTCTGCTGGTGGGGCATCATCAACCTTCGAACCACGTGCTAACTATCAGTACATTTTCTCGAGTGAGGAGGTGATTCGACAGGCGGCCAAGAATGCAAAGATTCCGGCCAAACGATTTAGTGAGCCTCGCATCAAGAACATCGATAACACAACGATCATGCAGATTGAGGTGACAGGTCCTTCACCAGAGGAGGCTCGCCGGAAATCCTATGCTCTTTACGACTCCTTCAGGCAGCGGCTCAACGAACTTCGTACCAGCGAGATGGAGCAGAGAGAAGTGCCAACCCAGAGCATTCTCCGCGATACCCAAGCCAAGTTGGTTGCGGCTCAGCGAAGGGTCTCCGCCTATAAGCTCAGCTCAGGAATCAGTTCGATTGATCAGGTTGAATCGCTATCCAGCAATATCGAGGATTTGCGCCGCGATCGAGCCCAATTTGCTTCCAAGCAGGCTCAGGCTGAGGGAAAGGCTATAAAGTTGAGCCGCAGCCTGAACCTCTCCGCTGCTGAAGCCGCTGATGCCTTTAAGTTACAAGTTGACCAGATCTTTCAGCAAAACCTAAAGAACTACAGCGAGGCCACCGCAATTCTAAGAGTTGAGAGCTCTAAGTTTGGTCCTAGCCATCCTCGAATCCGTCGGGAGGTCAGCCGCCAGAAGGCAGCCTTGCAAGGACTTCAGCGCCGAGCCCATCAATTGCTTAGTCGCCCCATATCGGCCAACTTGCTATCGCGGCTGGCCCTCGCCATTAGCGGCTCCGGCCGCGAGGCGCTTTTTCAGTCTCTGGTCACTGATCAATCCGAGGCCACTGGTGCAGCGGCCCAGGTAGGCAAGCTTGATCAGCAGATCCGCTCCCTTGAAGCCAGACTTCGCCTCATGACCCAGAAATCTATGGTTCTGGAGAACCTCATGCGCGACGAGCAGATAGCCCAGGCGGTATTTGCTTCAACCCTGGCCAAACTTGATTTGGGCCAGGGTGATCTGTTTGGGGCCTTTCCCCTAGTGCAGCTCGCCGTCGAGCCGAGTCTGGCGTTGAAGCCCACCTCTCCACGCAAAGGGCTTGTCATTGTTGGAGCCTTTTTAGGCACAGTTCTCACAACAGTTGGTCTCTGGGTACTTTGGATCCGAAAACCATGGGTCAAGCGAATCGCCAACTGGATTTCCACCTGAAGGCGCTATCACATGGGACTTAAGTTCTGGAAGAAGAGCCAGGCACCTCCGGATCTTCAGCCTGAAAACTTGCCCGAGCGTCTGGTGTGGTGGTCGATTATACTGACCTATCCGTTTTGGTTTATTGGCGGTCTTTATGTTGTCGGCTCTGTGCTGAGCTGGTTATTGCTTGGCTGCTTAGTTGTGATGCTATTGGCCAGATACGATCATCCTGAAGAGTATGAACGAATTGTGATATCGCCGGTAATCTGGATCTGGATTGTCGGAATGCTATTCATGGAGGTCGCACTAATTGCTGGACATGTGGACTTTAATCTAGGCACAGGGCTGATTATAAAGTCTTCGATTGGCTGGGCGAAGGGCTGGGCTGGTTTAGCCCTTTTCCCTTTGGCAGGTTGTCTGAAGATCCGAAGTGGGATTATCAGTCGTGCGGTCTGTATCGTTGGGCTTCATACACTCTTGATAACGCCGATTCTGCTGATCACACCGAGTCTGAATCTGCCAGAAATATTGTATGTCTCACCACTGCGTGCT
>NZ_JAGQBG010000199.1 GCF_024345515.1 Cyanobium sp. N5-Cardenillas | reverse complement strand
AAAGAAGGTGGTCAGGGCGTCCAGTTCGCCGCCGTCGGGGAAACGGTCCTGCTGCTCCGCCTTCCGGACGCTGGAGAGCGGCAGGGTGTCGTAGCGCTGGGGGGCGACCCTGGTGCTGCCGCTGCTGGCGGTCACGGTCATGAACGAGAGCGAGCCGGGCTGGGTCACGTTACGGCTGCCCCCCTGGCCCCCCGGCGGGGGATGAACAAATGTTTGCAGCCTTCCCCGGGGCTCAGGCTGAACGGCGGTCGGCGCCGTGGAATGCTGCCGGAACCCGCACCAAGGCACTGATGGATCACCCCCCGGAGGCCCCGCTGGATGCCGCCACGTCGGTGGTGAGCGCCTTCTACGACCGCTTCCCCTACCCGGGGGACCCTCTCCAGGACGGTCCACCACCGGGATACAACTGGCGCTGGTGCGTGGACAGCGTCGTGGCGGCCGTGGACGGGGCCCTGCCGCCGGCGCCGCGCCCCTGGCGGATCCTCGACGCCGGCTGCGGTACGGGGGTGAGCACCGACTACCTCTGCCATCTCAACCCGGGCGCCACCGTGCTGGCGGTGGACATCAGCGCCGGTGCCCTGGCGGTGGCCCGGGAGCGCACCGCCCGCTCCGGAGCCGCCGGCCAGGTGGCGGAGCTGCGCATCGAGCAGCGCAGCCTGCTCGACCTGGCCGGGGAGGGCCCCTTCGACTACATCAACTCGGTGGGGGTGCTGCATCACCTCGACCAACCCGAGCTGGGTCTGCGCGCCCTGGTCCCCCTGCTGCGGCCGGGGGGCCTGCTGCACCTCTTTCTCTATGCCGATGGAGGGCGCTGGGAAATCCACCGCACCCAGCGGGCCCTGGCCCTGATGGGGGTGGGCACCGGGCCGGCCGGCCTGCGGCTGGGGCGGGAGCTGTTCCACACCCTGCCCGAGTCCAACCGCCTGCGGCGGCACCACGAGCAGCGCTGGGCCCTCGACACCGGCGCCGATGCCAACTTCGCCGACATGTACCTCCACCCCCAGGAGACCAGCTACGACCTCAAGGGCCTGTTCCGTTTCGTCGATCAGCCCGGGGTCCGCTTTGCCGGTTTCTCCAACCCGGAGGTCTGGGATCCGGCCCGGTTGCTGCAGGGGGAGCTGCTGGAGCGCGCCCGGGCCCTGCCGCCGGCGCAGCAGTGGGCCCTGGTGGAGAGCCTCGATCCCGACATCAGCCATTTCGAGTTCTTCCTGCGGCGCCAGGACGGCGACGGGGCTCCGGATGCGGTGCCGCAGCCGTGGAGCGATGCGGCCCTTCTGGCGGCTGGCGGCGAGCGCAACCGTTGCCTGTGGGGCTGGCCATCCACCGCGCTCCTGGGGCCGGAGCTGCGCCCCCTGACCATCACCGAGCCGGAGCTTGCCCTGATGGAGGCCCTGGAGGCCGCCCCCGCCGGCACCCCGATCGGGGCGCTTCCGGTGGCCCTGGGCCCCCAAGAGCGGCTGGCGGCGGCGCGGCGACTGCTGGTGGAGCAGGTGCTTCTGTTGCTTAGAGCCTGAACGGGCCAAGTGATAAAGTCCGCACGCCAAGACGGAGCCTCGACGGTTGCAGGCTGCCCTGACCCCCTCTCCGGATGCCGTTCCCCCTGTGGAGACGTCGGCCGAAGCGGTCGCAGGACATCCGGCCAACGACGCCCCTCCCCTGCCTGAAGACGCCGACGTTTCGTCGTCGGTGGACAACGGTATGGACGGTTACCTGCGGCTGCAGCGCCGGATGCTTCTTTCCACGGTCTGTGCCACCGCCCTGGCGGTGCCCATCACGGCCCTGTGGTTCGACCTTTCCACCGCTTTCAGTCTGCTGGTGGGAGCCCTGGCGGGTCTCCTGTACCTCCGGCTCCTGGCCCGCAGCGTCACCCGCTTCGGCGTCGAAACCAAGGGGGTGGGCAAGGCCCAGCTGCTGGTTCCGGTGGTGCTGGTCCTCGCGGCCGCCAGGCTCCCCGTCCTTGAGATCCTGCCGGCCCTGGTGGGTTTTCTCCTCTACAAACCCGCCTTGATCGTTCAGGCCGTCCTCGACACCTGATTCTCCTTTCAGCCGCTTCGGCGGCACCGACGTTCCGCCAGGTCCTATCCCCGATGGCTCCGTTGCCCCTTGCCCTTCCCTTCGCCGCCCTCGAGGTCGGCCAGCACCTCTACTGGCAGCTCGGCAACTACAAGATTCACGGCCAGGTCTTCCTGAGCTCCTGGGTCGTGATCGGCGCCCTGCTGGCCGTTGTGGTGGTCGGTACCCGCCGCCTGGAGCGTGATCCCAGGGGCGTGCAGAACCTGCTGGAGTTCCTCTGGGATTACCTGCGCGACATCGCCCGCGAATACATCGGCGAGAAGGCCTACCGCGACTGGCTTCCCTTCATCGGCACCCTGTTCCTGTTCATCTTCGTGAGCAACTGGGGCGGTGCCCTGATCCCCTGGAAGCTGGTCCACCTGCCCAGCGGTGAGCTGGGTGCTCCCACCGCCGACATCAACACCACCATCGCCCTGGCCCTGCTGGTGTCGCTGGCGTACTTCTATGCGGGCCTGAGCCGCAAGGGTTTCCGGTACTTCGAGTACTACGTGGAGCCCACGCCGATCATGCTCCCTTTCAAGATCGTCGAGGACTTCACCAAGCCCCTCTCGCTCTCCTTCCGTCTGTTCGGCAACATCCTGGCCGACGAACTGGTGGTGGCGGTGCTGGCCTTCCTGGTCCCCCTGGTTGTGCCCCTGCCGGTGATGTTCCTCGGCCTGTTCACCAGTGCGATCCAGGCCCTGATCTTCGCCACCCTGGCCGCCTACTACATCGGTGAGGCGGTCCACGAGGAGCACCACTAGCTCCTGCCCCCGCTGGGCCGGTCCCCCGGTCTGGCAAACTCCTTGCGCGCAGGTCCGGCACGATCCGGGCCCGCCTTCCCAGGTGTCCCCGGCGCAGGGTTCTCGACAAGGTTCCTTCCGCGCTTCCCCGGCGCCCCACATTTCTAACCCCACCATGGATTCCCTTACTTCCGCTGCGTCTGTCGTGGCTGCTGGTCTTGCCGTCGGTCTCGGCTCCATCGGTCCTGGCATCGGCCAGGGCACCGCTTCCGGCGGCGCCGTCGAAGGCATTGCCCGTCAGCCCGAAGCCGAAGGCAAGATCCGCGGCACCCTGCTGCTCTCGCTGGCCTTCATGGAATCGCTCACCATCTACGGCCTGGTGGTCGCTCTGGTGCTGCTGTTCGCCAACCCCTTCTCCTGATCGGAGGCCGTCGCGGGGATGAGCGGGCCGCGCGTTCGTTGCGGCCCTTCTCCACCCCCGGCTCCATCCACGCCTCTACCACCGCCCGCCTTATTGCCCCATGACCAGCTGGCTTCTGCTTGCCGAGGCAGGTGCGACCGCAGGGTCGCCCGAGGGAGGTCTCTTCGACCTCGATGCCACCCTGCCGCTCATGGCGCTGCAGGTGGTGCTCCTCACCTTCATCCTCAACAGCCTGTTCTTCCGACCGGTCGGCAAGGCCGTCGAGGACCGTGAGGGGTACATCGCCACCAGCCGTACCCAGGCCAAGGAGAAGATCGCCCAGACCGTCCGCCTCGAGGCCGACCTCAAGGAGCAGCTGAAGGGGGCCAGGCTTGAAGCCCAGAAGGTGATCCTGGAGGCCGAGCAGGATTCCGACCGCCTGTATCGCGAGGCCATGGCGGTGGCCCAGGCCGAAGCCATCGCCAGCCGCGAAAGCGCCCGCAGCAAGATCGATGGCCAGCGGGCCGATGCCCTGAGCGTTCTTGAGGCCGATGCCGACAGGCTTGCCGACCTCATCGTCGACCGTCTTCTGCCCGCCTCATGATGACCCCCACCCTCCCGTCGCTCCTCGCGAGCCACGGCACCTTCGGCCTCAATCTCGACATCTTCGAGACCAACATCATCAACCTGGCGATCGTGATCGCCGGTCTTACCTGGTTTCTGCGGGGCTTCCTCGGCGGAATCCTGGAGCGTCGCCGGGAGCGCATCCTCGGCGAGCTCAAGGACGCCGAGGAACGCCTGAGCGTCGCCACCGCGTCCCTCGCCGTGGCCCAGAACAGCCTGGGTGAGGCCCGTGCCCGCGCCGAGCAGATCCGCGCCGAAGGCAAGGTCCGCGCTGAGGCCATCCGCCTTGAGAACGAGAAGCGCACTGTCGAGGAGATGGCGCGGCTCAAGCAGGACTCCAAGTCCGATATGGATTCGGAGGTCTCCCGCGTCAGCAAACTGCTCCAGCGCGAAGCCGCCGAGATGGCGATCGCCAAGGCCCTCGCCAGCCTCCCCGGCCGCCTTGATGCCAGCACCCAGGCCCAGCTGATCGATCAGTCCATTCAATCGATGGGGAACGCCTGATGCCTCTGCTCAACACCATCACCACCCCCTACGCCGACGCCTTCCTCCAGGTCTGCGACGCCCATGGGGACACCGACGCGGTGATCGACCAGGCCAGGGCGATCCTGTCGCTGTGGCACGACTCCAGTGACCTGCGCGAGGCGATGGCCTCCCCGGTCCTGGAGGTCGAAGGTAAGAAGGCGGCCCTTGAGCAACTCTTCGGCGCCAGCATCTCCCCCTCCTTCCTCAACCTGCTCAAGCTGCTGGCCGACCGCCAGCGCATCGGTTACCTCGATGCCGTCCTGGAGCGGCTCCTGGAGCTCTACCGCGAGCAGAACCAGATCGCCCTGGCCACGGTGACCTCCGCCAGTCCCCTGAGCGACGACCAGCAGGCCCTGCTCGCCGAGAAGGCCAAGGTCGTGGCCGGCACCGACAAGGTGGAGATCAGCCTCGCGGTGGATCCTGCCCTGATCGGTGGGTTCGTTCTCAGTGTCGGCTCCCGGGTGATCGACGCCAGCCTCGCCGGTCAGGTGCGGCGCCTCGGCCTGACGCTCGCCAACGTGAGCTAGCGCCTCGCTCCCTTTCCCCTCTCCTTCTCACTTCATCGCCTCCCCTCCGGGGACTCCCACCCATGGTTTCCATCCGCCCCGACGAGATCAGCGCCATCCTCAAGAAGCAGATCGCCGACTACGACAAGTCGGTGTCTGTCAGCAACGTCGGCACCGTCCTGCAGATCGGTGATGGCATCGCCCGGGTCTACGGCCTGGAGCAGGTGATGGCCGGAGAGCTGGTCCTGTTCGAGGACGGCACCGAGGGACTGGCACTGAACCTTGAAGACGACAACGTCGGCGTCGTGCTGATGGGCGAGGGCCTGGGCATTCAGGAAGGCAGCACCGTCAAGGCCACCGGCCGCATCGCGGCGGTGCCCGTGGGTGACGCCATGCTGGGTCGGGTGGTGAACGCCCTGGGCCAGCCGATCGACGGCAAGGGTGAGATCCCCACCACCGAGACGCGCCTGATCGAGTCGATGGCGCCCGGCATCATTCAGCGCAAGTCGGTGCATGAACCCATGCAGACCGGCATCACGGCGATCGACGCCATGATCCCCATCGGCCGCGGCCAGCGGGAGCTGATCATCGGCGACCGCCAGACCGGCAAAACCGCCATCTGCATCGACACCATCCTCAACCAGAAAGGTGAGGACGTGGTCTGCGTCTATGTGGCCATCGGCCAGAAGAACGCCTCGGTGGCCAACGTGGTCGAAGTGCTCCGCGAGCGCGGCGCCCTGGATTACACCGTGGTGGTGGCGGCCAGCGCCTCGGAAGCGGCCGCCCTCCAGTACCTGGCCCCCTACACCGGCGCGGCCATCGCCGAGTCCTTCATGTATAAGGGCAAGGCCACCCTCGTGGTGTACGACGACCTCACCAAGCAGGCCCAGGCCTACCGCCAGATGTCCCTGCTGCTGCGCCGTCCCCCCGGTCGTGAGGCCTACACCGGCG
>NZ_JAGQBG010000198.1 GCF_024345515.1 Cyanobium sp. N5-Cardenillas | reverse complement strand
TGCTGGCCCGTCCCATCGGCGCCGTTGTCGTGGCCGTGGGCCTGGCCCTGCTGCTGGGCCTGGTGGGCGAACCCCTACTCCTGCAGGCCGACCTGCTGGCCGAACGGCGCCTGCACCAGCCCCTGGCGGCGGTGGGGCTGCTGGAGCGCTCCAGCGGCCTGGTGGGGGCGCCGCCGCCGTCGGCCCTCAGCGCCGAGGCCGCCCCGGTCCGGCCGCCCCTGGCCGAGCTGATGAAGCACGCCAGTCAGGAATTCCTCTATCTCTCGCTGCTGCTGGTGATGGGCAGCGTCATCGCCGCCCTGGTGCAATCCTTCGTGCCCCGCAGCTGGCTGCTGGCGGTGGGCGGCGCCCCCACCCTCTCGATCCTGGCCCTGATGCTGCTGGCCCTGGTGGTGTCGGTGTGCTCGAGCGTGGATGCGTTCCTGGCCCTCAGCTTCGCCGCCCAGGTCACCCCCGGGGCCCTGCTCGCCTTCCTGCTCCTGGGCCCGGTGATCGACCTCAAGCTGGTCAGCCTGCTCGGGCTGCTGTTCCGCCCCCGGGGCCTGGTGCTCACCACCGCCGGGGCCGCCCTGATGGTGCTGCTGATCGGCCAGTGGGTGAACCTGTGGCGCCTGTGACTCCCCCCCTCCTGCAGCGGGCCGCCCTCTGGCGCGCCGCCAGCCTCGGCCTCTGGTCCCTGGTGCTGCTCGTCAGCAGTGTCGACGGCCGCCTCGACCTGCTCCTGCGGGCCGTGTTCCACCCCCTGGTGGCCCTGGCCGGCCTGCTGCTGCTGCTCGTCGCCCTGCTGCAGCTGCGCCTGGCCTTCGGCGCCGGCCGGCAGGAGCGGGGCGACCGGCGCCAGGCCCGCACCCTGCTGCTCACCGCCGCCATCGCCCTGCTGGTGCTGCTGCTGCCGCCGGCCCCCTCCTTCGCCGATCTGGCCGGCCAGCGCCCCCGCGACGAGACCGCCGAAAGCGAGCTCAGCTTCGTGCTGCCGCCCGCCCAGCGCAGCCTCACCGACTGGGTGCGGCTGCTGCGCAGCCAGCCCGACCCCAAGCTGTTCGCCGGCGATCCGGTGCGCATCAGCGGCTTCGTGCTGCCGATGGAGGGCGAACCGCCCCAGCTGGCCCGCCTGCTGGTGCGCTGCTGCCTGGCCGATGCCTCCCCGGTGGGCCTTCCCGTCCACTGGCCCGCCGGCCAGGCCCCCTTCCCCGCCGACCAGTGGCTGGCCATCGACGGGGTGATGGGCCTCAAGCCCGCCCCCGGCGGCGGCGAGCGGCTGGAGGTGGTTCCCAGCCGTATCCGGCCCATTCCCCGGCCCGCCCGGCCCCTGGAGCCATGAGCCCCCTCTCCCGCCTCCCCTGGGCCCGGCCCCTGCCCCTCACCCTGGGCCTGGCGGCCCTGCTGGCCCTCGTCCAGCAGCAGCTGCTGCTGAACCACCCGCCCCGGCTCGAGCGGCTCACGCCGGTGGGCGCCAGCTCCGGTCCCGCCGCCCTGCAGGCCCGCTTCAGCCGGCCCATGGACCCGGCCAGCCTCCAGGCCGGCAGCCGCCTCGCCCCGCCCCTGGCCCACCGCTGGCTCGGCGACGGCGACACCCTGCTGCTGAACCTCTCCCCCGACCAGCGGATCCGCTCCCCCCTGCTACTGCAGCTGGCCGGCCGTGATCGCCGCGGGCTGGCCCTGCCCCCCCAGCGCTGGCAGTGGGATCCGCGGCCCCGGCTGCTGGCGGTGGTGCCGGTGGGCGCCGGCGAGCAGGTGCAACTGCGGGAGCACGACGGCCGCTGGCAGCCAATCACGCCGGTCTGGCCGCGGATCACCATGCTCGAGCCCCTCGGCAACGGCGAGGCCGTGGCGGTGGTGGCCCGCTCCGAGGCCGGCCGCTTCCGGGTCTGGCGGGTGCCCCTGCGCCAGCAGCCCCTGCGCCCCCTGGGCCGCCAGGGCAACGCGGCGGCCAGCCCCGTGCTGGCCGGCGCGCCCGAGCCCCTCGGCCCCGCTGACATGGTCTTCGCCCACATCAGCGGCAACCGCCGCGGCGACCTGCTGGTGCAGGCGGGTGGTGAACAGCCCGACCAGGTGAGCCTCCAGCTCTGGCCCTCCAGGGGCGGCCCCAGCCGGCTGCCGCTGGAGGCCAGCGGTGCGGTGCGGCTGCTGCCGGAGGGCGGTTCGGCGGTGGTGCCGGAGATCGATGGCCTCAGCCTGCAGGACCTGCCGCCCCGGACGCCCCGCCGCCAGACCCTGCCCGGCAGTCGCGACCTGAGCAGCTTCTGTCCCCGGGCGGGGCGGGCGCTGCTGGTGCGCCACTGGCCCGATTTCCGCCGTTCCCTGGAGCTGGTGGAGCCGGGTCTGGCCCCGCGCCAGCTCTGGATCGGCCCCCAGGCCCTGGTGGCCACGGCCTGCAGCCGCGGCGGCGAGCGGGTCTGGGCGCTGCTCGTCGAAGGGGTGGGCCGCCCGTCCCTCACCCTGATCAGCCTCGATCGCCGCGGCACCGTGCTGGCCCAGCGGCGCCTGAGCCGCTGGGAGCTGGAACCCGGCACCGGCCTCAGCTACGACCCCACCAGCGACCGCCTGGCCGTGGTGCTGCGCCCGCTGGAACAGGGCCAGGGGGCTCCAGCTCCGGCGCAGGTGGTGCTGATCGAGGCCACCAACCTCACCCCCGTGCCCCTCCAGCAGGAGGCCCTCCAGGCCATCTGGCTGCCGGCAGGGTAGAAACGGGATCATGCAGGCCCCTTCCGCCCCCGATCTCCCCCCCCGCCAGGCCTCCCTGCTGGCGGAGCTGCGCCAGGCCGACGGGGAGCTGAGCGGCCAGGATCTGCACGCCCGGCTGCGCAGCAGCCCCGCCGCCATGGGCCTGGCCACCGTCTACCGCCACCTGCGCCAGCTGCAGCAGCGGGGCCTGGTGCGCTGCCGCCACCTGCCCAGCGGCGAGGCCCTTTACGCCCCGACGGAACGGGACGAGCACCACCTCACCTGCGTCGACTGCGGCAGCACCCGGGTGCTCAGCCACTGCCCGGTGCACGGCCTGCCCCTGCCGAAGCAGGAGCTGGGCGACTTCCTGCCGCTGTATCACACCCTGGAATTCTTCGGCCTGTGCGAGCGCTGCCGGGGCCTCAGGTCCTGAGGCTGTCGCGGTGCAGCACCGCCATCACATCGAGGATCTGGCTGCAGCGTTCGGGCGTCACGCTGATCAGTTCCCCCAGCCGCTTCAGCATCTGCTGCTCCACCGGCTTAAAGCTGCGGTTGGTGTGCACCAGCAGGGCCGCCATCGCGTAGGCCGTCTCCTGCTGGGCGGGGCTCAGCACCGGCGCGGCCTCCATCAGCAGGGTCTCCCAGCCGCCGGTGCGCAACCGCCCCAGCAGGCCGTCGAACATCGCCCCCATCACGGCTTCGCCGAGGTTGCTGTAGGGCGATCGCACCTCCAGCAGCTGACGCAGCATGGCGGCCTCATCGGCGTCGAGGGCGCCATCGCAGGCCACGGCGGCAAGGCCGATGGCGGCGAAGGCTTCGCTGGGGTTCATGGACCGGGTTCGTCGACCGCCATTCCAGCAGTCTTTACGGCGCTGGTGGGGTGGCCGCGCCGTCAGAATCCCCACAACGCCTTCGCCGCTCCCCATGACCAGCACGAACCTGGATGCCCCGACTACGGCGGCCGCGGTCAGCGAGGCCAGGCCGATCTCCGTGCCGGTGACGATCCTCACCGGGTTCCTGGGGGCGGGCAAGACCACCCTGCTCAACCACATCCTCACCAACCAGGAGGGCGTCAAGACCGCCGTGCTGGTGAATGAATTCGGCGAGATCGGCATCGACAACGAGCTGATCGTGGCCACCGGCGACGACATGGTGGAACTGAGCAACGGCTGCAACTGCTGCTCGATCAACGGCGAGCTGCTGGAGGCGGTCTACCGGGTGCTGGAGCGCCCCGAGCCGGTCGACTACCTGGTGGTCGAAACCACCGGCCTGGCCGACCCGCTGCCCGTGGCCATGACCTTCCTCGGCAGCGACCTGCGCGACCTGACCCGGCTCGATTCGATCATCACCCTGGTGGACGCGGAGAACTTCGGCGCCGAGACGCTGCAGGGGGAGGTGGGCCGCTCCCAGATCGTCTACGGCGACATGATCCTGCTCAACAAGTGCGACCTGGTCAGCGAGGAGCGGCTGGAGCAGCTGGAGGCCGAGCTGCGGGCGATCAAGAGCGAGGCCCGCATCCTGCGCTCGGTGAAGGGGGCGGTGCCCCTGCCGCTGCTGCTGAGTGTGGGCCTATTCGAGACCGACAAGGTGGTGGCCCAGCAGCAGGCCCCAGCCGCCCCCAGCCACGATCACGGCCATCACCACGATCACGGCAGCGAGGACCACAGCCACTGCGATCACGACCACGGTCACTGCGAGCACGAACCGGAGGCCGCGGCCCATCACCACGGCCATAGCCACGACCACGATCACAGCCACGACCATGGCGGCCATCCGGACCACCAGGCGATCGAGGGCTTCACCTCCCTGTCCTTCAGCAGCGACGGCCCCCTCTCGCTGCGCAAGTTCCAGAACTTCCTCGACAACCAGATGCCGGCCGGGGTCTTCCGCGCCAAGGGCATCCTCTGGTTCAACGAAAGCGAGCGCCGCCACGTCTTCCACCTGGCCGGCAAGCGCTTCTCCATCGACGACAGCGACTGGCCGGGGGAGCGCAAGAACCAGCTGGTGCTGATCGGCAAGGACCTCGACCACAAGCGGCTGCGCCAGCAACTCCAGGCCTGTGTGGCCAGGGAGGCGGGCAAGGGCTTCGCCTGAGCGCCCCCCTTCCGTTTGGGCCGGAATGCTGCAACCACTACGGAACCACCGGCCAGCGCAGCTAGGGTGGCGGCCTACGACCCTTTCCCATGACCGAGTTCCTCCTGATGACGGGCGTTCTCGCCCTTCTCGGTCTGGTGTTGTGGATGGCGATGGATTCCGACGACGACAACGGCGGCGGTGGCCTGATGCAGCCCGCCCTGATCCCGGTGCGGCGCTCCACGTCCTACTGAGGCGTAAGCACTGAAACGTAAGCATTGATACGCGGCTTCGCGTCGTTTGTTCCGTCTGCCACTGGGGGGCCCTCATAGGGTCCGGGCACACGCCCGTTCCCCCCGATGCCCAGCTCCAGGCTCCCCCTTCGTCGTCTCTGGCTTCCCGCCGCCGGATCCGCTGCCGTGGGGGCAGCAGTTCTGGCCTTCTTCGGCAGCGGCACCCTGCCGGCCAGCGGCCAGTCCCAGGACACGGCTCCCGCCCTCGCCCAGGCCGGCACCACCATCGGCGTGTATTCCGGCCGGCACTACAACACCGACAAGGAGCTCTACCGCCAGTTCACCGCCCGCACTGGCATCAAGGTGAACGTGCTGGAGGCCAAGGACGACGCCCTGCTGGAGCGCCTCAAGAGTGAGGGCAGGAACAGCCCCGCCGATGTGCTGGTGCTCGTCGACGCCGCCCGCCTCGACGCCGCCACCGACCAGGGCCTGTTTCAGCCCGTCCGTTCCGCCGCCCTGCAACGGGACGTGCCCGCCAACCTGCGCGACTCCCAGGGCCGCTGGTATGGCCTGACGCGGCGTGTGCGGGCCGTGGTGGTCAACCCGAAGCTGGTGAATCCCGCCACGATCCGCACCTATGCCGACCTGGCCAAGCCGGCCCTCAAAGGCAAGCTCTGCCTGCGGGAACGCAAGAGTCCCTACAACCAGTCGCTGGTGGCCAGCCGCATGATCCTCAACGGTGATGCCGCCACCCGCACCTGGATCCGCGGCATGGTGGCCAATGTGAACCAGCCCTTCTTCACGTCCGACACCCCCCTGGCCCGGGCCGTCGCCAGGGGGGTGTGCGGC
>NZ_JAGQBG010000197.1 GCF_024345515.1 Cyanobium sp. N5-Cardenillas | reverse complement strand
GCAGACGCGGTTGGCGGACCTCTCCGGCCGGCTCGGGGCCTGGGCCCTGGTGCTGGTGGCGGCGGTGGTGCTGGGGGGCTGGTTCCTGGGCGGCTCCCCCCTCGCCCTGCTGGAGCTGGCCCTCTCCACCGCGGTGGCGATCGTGCCGGAGGGGTTGCCGGCCGTGATCACGGTGAGCCTGGCGATCGGCACCCGGCGGATGGTGCGGCGGGCCGCCCTGATCCGCCACCTGCCGGCGGTGGAGGCGCTGGGCGCCATCACCGTCATCTGCACGGACAAGACCGGCACCCTCACCCAGAACCGCCAGATGGTGGTGGAGATGCGCTGCGGTACCCAGGCCCTGGAGCCCACCGAACTGGGCTTCGGGGTCAGGGAGCTGGAGCCGCCGCCAGGGGCCGGGGCCGGCATCGCCGCTGGCCAACCGGATCTGCTGCTCCAGGCCGGCGTGCTCTGCAACGACGCCGAACCCGGCCAACATGGAGGGGTGGGGGATCCCACCGAGCTCGCCCTGCTGGAGGCCGCTGCCAAGGCTGGTCTGAACGGATCCGATCTACGTGCGAAGCACCAGCGGCTGGCGGAGATTCCCTTCCGCGCCGAGCGCCAGCGGATGGCGGTCTGGGTGGAAGACAGCGACGGCAGCCTGGCGGCGCCCCTTGGCGCAGCCCCGTTCGGCTCCTCCCCGGGTCGGAGGTCCCAGCTGCTGATCGTCAAGGGAGCTCCGGAGGCGATCCTGCAGGACTGCGATCGCTGGTTGGCTGGGGCGGGAACGCAAAGCCTCACTCCGGGCCAGCGGGACTGGTGGCTGGCGGAAGCGCGGGACCTGGCCGGCGCCGGCCTGCGGGTGCTGGCCTTCGCCTGCGGCCCGCACCACCCAGGGCCGGAAGCCGGGCTGGACGGCCTGGTGCTGCTCGGCCTGATGGCGCAGCGCGACCCGCCCCGGCCGGAGGTGCCCGCTGCCGTGGCCCGCTGCCATGGGGCCGGCATCCGTCCGGTGATGGTCACCGGCGACCATCCCCTCACCGCGCGCGCCATCAGCACGGCCATCGGCCTGGCGGAGCCGGCCAGCCCGATCGTGCTGGGACCGGAGCTGGAGGGCCTCGACGCAGCGGCGCTCGAAGCTTTGGTGCGCCGGACCAGCCTCTTCGCCCGGGTGCTGCCGGAGCAGAAGCTCCGGATCGTGCGGGCCCTGCAGGCGACGGGCGCGGTGGTGGCCATGACCGGTGACGGGGTCAACGATGCCCCGGCCCTGCGCCAGGCCCACATCGGCGTGGCCATGGGCATCAGCGGCTCGGACGTGAGCCGGGAGGCGGCCGATGTGGTGCTGCTCGACGACAACTTCGCCTCGATCGTCAACGCCGTGGAGGAGGGGCGGCAGGTGTACGCCAACATCCGCCGCTTCGTGCGCTTCATCCTGGGCTGCAACCTGGGCGAACTGATCACCATCGGCTCGGCACCGCTGCTGGGTCTGGCCCTGACACCCCTGCAGATCCTCTGGATCAACCTGGTGACCGACGGCCTTCCGGCCCTGGCCCTGGCCCTGGGCCCGCCCGGGGAGGATCTGATGCACCAGCCGCCGATCGAGCCCGGCGAATCCCTCTTCGCCCGCGGGCTGGGCAGCGCCATCCTGCACACCGGACTGGTGTTCGGGGCCCTGGTGGTGGCGCTGATGCTGGTGGCCTCCCGCCTCGGCCGTCCCTGGCAGACCATGGCCTTCACCACCCTCTGCCTGGCCCAGCTGGGCCATGCCCTCTCGGCCGGCAGCGACCGACCCCTGTGGCGCACCCCTCCCCTGGCCAACCCCTGGCTGCTGGGGGCGGTGCTGGCCACCGCCGCCCTGCAGCTGACACTCCTCTACGTGGCACCGATGGCCGGGTTCCTCGGTGTCACCGCCCTGTCGGCCGTCGATCTGGCGGCCTGCGCAGGGGTGAGCCTGGCCTTCGTGGCCTACCTGGAGCTGGAGAAGGGGCTCGCCTCGGGCCTGCGCCATGCTGGGCGCTCACCCCACCCCTCCACCGGCGCATGAGCCTCGATCAGGTGCGCTGCTTCCTGGCCCGCCTGCAGGACGACGAGGCCCTGCGCAGCAAGGTGCTGACCGCCGCCACCGCCGACGACGTGGCCCAGATCGCCGCCGGCAAGGGCTTCGACTTCTCGGGGGATGAGCTGCTGCGGCTGTCGGGGAAGAAGGTCGGCCGGGTCACGGTGACCAAGCAGGACATCCCGGGGGAATACAACTGATGGGTCCAGCTAGGCCACCGCCAGCCGCCGCCACTGGCTGCGCAGCTGCTGCGGCACCGGCAGGGGTCGGTAGTCGCGGGGATCGCTGGGGCCATGGCGCAGCACGGCATTGACCAGCAGGGCGGGGATCCGGCCCCGGTTGACGGCGCCGTGGGGCACCCCGGGGGGAATCCGGACCCAGAGGCCCTCGTCCTCCCGCAGGGGGATGCGGCGCAGCTGGCGGTTCTGCAGCACCACCAGGTCGATCGATCCGCGCAGCACGAGCAGCTGATCGGTCTGGAAGCGGTGGCAGAAAAGCTCGAAAGCGTCGCCGCTGGCGATCTCGGCGATCAAGGTTTCGTCGCTGGCGCGGGGGGCGGAGACCACCGCCTCCCCATGCAGCGAGCGCTCCATGGGGAGGAGTTCGACGTTGCGGGAGAGGGTCATGACGTTCGCAGCAATATGGTTAACTTTCGCGACCGTTTTCCCGGATGAGCGTCGTATCGGCTACTGACACATGGTGCTGTCAGGATTTACTGGCGCTCACTTCCGCAACGGCGACACCGGAGCCTTCAGCAAAGCGCCGATTCACCTCGTTCCAGTTCACCAACGGCCACCAGGCGGCGATGTAGTCCGGTCGGCGGTTCTGGTAGTTGAGGTAGTAGGCGTGCTCCCACACATCCAGACCCAGCAGGGGCACGCCCGGCTCGATGCCCGGCAGGTCCATCAGAGGGTTGTCCTGGTTGGCGGTGCTGGTGATCGCCAGGGCCCCATCGGGCCGGCGGATCAGCCAGGCCCAGCCCGATCCGAAGCGGTCGGCCGCCGCCTGCGCGAAGCGCCGCTGCAGGGCCTCGGGCGAACCGAAGGCCGCGGTGATCGCCGCCTCCAGCTCCGGCGACGGCGTTCCCCCCTGACCCGGCGGTGCCATCACCCGCCAGAAGAGGGAGTGGTTGTAGTGACCGCCGCCGTTGTTGCGGACGGCGGCCGGGTACTGGGAGATCCGGCCCTGCAGGGCCTCCAGTGACAGTCGTGCCAGCTCGGGATGGTCCGCGATCCTGGCGTTGAGGTTGGCCACGTAGGCACCGTGGTGGCGGTCATGGTGGATTGTCATCGTGGTGGCATCGATCGACGGGGCCAACGCATCGACCGGGTAGGGCAACGGCGGCAGGACGTAGGCGGCCAGCGCCGGCCGTACGCCGGCGGCGACCACCACCAGTGCCAACAGTCCGGCCAGGCAGCAAGCCCTCAGGACACGCGACAACGGCAACGGAGGCATGGGCCTGGCGGGGAGTATCGGCATCGGTTCTAACCGGCCCTGCCGGAGACGGCCGAACGCCAGTCCAGCCAGGGCAGGCCCGGCAGAATCGCCGGCGTCGTGGCGCGGTAGGCCTCGTACTCGGGATGGAGGCTGCAGAGGCCGGTCTCCTCCCGCCGTGCCTTGAAGCCCAGCACCACGACCAGGCCCAGCAGCAGGGCCAGATGCAGCAGGCTGCCCAGGGCCACGGTGACGCCCAGTGAGCACAGGATCAGTGACTGGTACAGCGGGTGGCGGCAGCGGCCATAGGCGCCGGAGGTGACCAGGGCGGCCTCGGGCATCGGTTCAGGCAGGGGGCTGAGGCTGGCGCCCAGGTTCAGGGCGCCCTGGCCGGCCAGCACCAGCCCCAGGACGAACAGCAGCAGGCCCCCCAGGCGGAGCGCCAGCGGCCAGTGCAGGCCCAGGGAGGCGGGGGAAGGCGTGGCCGGCAGCAGATGGGCCACGATCAGGGCCATCTGGGCGATCAGCCACCACTCACCACGGCGGTTGTCGCGCAGTCCCGCCCAGGAAAATCCCCAGGCGGTGAGTCGTTCGGCCAGGGCGTTCGGCATGGTGACCTCGCAGATCGGCATCCACCTCCATGCTGGGCCCTGATCGCCCTCACGGTCGCAGCAGTTCCTGCACCAGGGCATCGAGAGCCGCCGGGTGACGCAGCAGCTGCTGGTGGCTCCAGACCGGCAACATCCGCCGCGGCCCGATCGGCAGCACCCCATGCCAGCCCGGCACCACCATCAGATCCACGGCGGTGCCGTAGCTGCGGCACTCGATCCCCTGCAGGGGGCTGAGATCCGCGTTGAGCTGGCGCAGCAGGGGGCTGCCCAGCTTGAGATCGGCGATGCCCGCCAGGGGCTGGCGTGGCCAGGGCTGGGCCGTCAGGGTGCCCTGCTGGGGGCTGCCGAGGCTGATAAAACGGCGGGTGCGGACATGGCCGCCCAGCTGCTGAATCCAGGTGCGGGCAATGACGCCACCCATGGAAAAGCCCAGGATGTCGATCGGCTCGTTCCCACCGAACGCCGCCTCGATGTGTCCGGCAAGCCGCTGGGCCGACGTCTGGATCGGCGCGATGCCGAAGCGCAGGGGCAGGGCGGGCAGCAACAGGCGTTCACACCTGCCGGCCAGGTGGCGCTTCAGAGTGTCGAACACCCTGGGGGTGTCGAAGAGTCCGTGTACCAGCACCAGCGGGGGCCGGGTGGAGGATTCCCTGCCGGAACACATGGCAGAGGAGGGCAGGGCCCCCATCCTGCGACGGAACGGCTCTCGGGTTCCGTTGGCCAGGGACGCTGTTGCTGAGGGCCGGCGCCTCCGGGATCAGCAGCCAACGTCGCTCAGCGAACGTATGAGATGGGGCTTGAAAAGCTTTTGGGCACGGCTGGTGACGGGGCACAGCCTGCGGTGGGTGGTCAGGAGGGCCGACTTCAGGGCCTCTCAGGCTGACGTGATCGAAAGGGTCGCTGGCTGAACGGGCGCCGATGGCGGAGCGTTACTTCAGAAACGGAGAGACTGTGGGCTCCAGGGACTGGATGGTGCTGGTGGACTCGGAGGGCGCCGTCATGACAGCCGAGGAGTCGGCCTTCGACTCAGGGAAGGGAATCACCACCATGGAGATCAGGAAAGCAGCTCCGCTGATCGCGGCCACCGCCAACTGGGCTACGGGACTGACAGGATCCATGGCCGTCGCTTCACTGCCCCTTAAGAGTACACCAAGTTATCGCTCATGACCAAGGGGGCGCCGCGGTGCTGCTGCGGCGGTGCCGCTCTTGCCCACCCCGGTCAGAGTTCAAACGCTGACAGGGCTTCCGGGGGATGACGATCCCTGACACCAGCCCCAGGCCCATCCTTGACCCCCGCCCTGGCCAGCGCTCAGGCCGCAGATAAACTGAGAAAGAGAGGAAAACCTGGATGAGCCGCCCCAGATGAACCGCTACGACGCGCTGGCGGAACGGTGGCGGCTTCAGAGCACCAGAACCGACGAGCTCCAGGACTCCCTTCGCACCCACTCCTATCTGTTGCTCGGCGAGCTGGCAACGGAACTGGGGGTGGAGGCGAAAACCTGGAAGGAGCAGAAGAACCCCTTTCACCGCCGCTATGTGGAGTACCGGCTCTCGCCCTTCCCAGGCTCCGAAGGGGAGACACGGATCGACCGGTACACAACCAAGGGTGAACTGGAGTTCGCCATCGTCGTCACCTTTGACCACGGCGCCGACCAGTTCCCGAAAACCCGGTTCCTGCTGCCCCTGGCCACCCGCATGTACCGGCAGCATCCCCAGTTCTGTCTGTGGGACCCCGAGCAGGCGGCGCCC
>NZ_JAGQBG010000196.1 GCF_024345515.1 Cyanobium sp. N5-Cardenillas | reverse complement strand
CCGATCATATCAATGATAATTTTCTTTATCATTGCCGGGATGAACCGCAATTCATCTACGTATTTGACTATATCTTCTTTGTCGATTCCGCGTCTCTCTAGTTCATCTACAACCGCAAAGAAGATGGCGTCCAAGCCATAAGCTGCAAGTCCTTTCGCCATCATCGACAGAATACCCAGTACAGCAATACCCCCCAACATGCCCATTGGCCCCCCCATGGCTGCCAGCGCAGTCGTGAGTGCCGCGGCGCCGGCAAATCCGGTAGAGGACATGACCACCAACAGCACTAGACCTGGGATCCCAAGGCCCGCGATGGAGGAGATCAGCTGCTTCCAAAATGAATCCTTTTTCATGAGATAGTTAGCAAAGAAATAAGGTTTGTGATTATAGATTTTGAGAGTAGTGATTTCTATCCGAACGGAGAAACGGCCTCACAGGATAGATATGTCATGTAGAATGTATTGCAGTTCATGGTGGGGATGAGGAGCGATGGGAGAGGGTCTCGAGTGAGATAAGTCAGCGGGAGGCGTCGTCGAGCAGGTCGTTGAGGCGATCGAGAAGGCGCTGGAGCCATTGCTGGCGCCGGGGGCCGGCGGGAGGAGGCAGAACGGAGTCGCGGACGTGCACTTCGATGCCGGGGGCGAGGGTGAAACGCAGCCAGCGGCTGCCGTTGTCGCTGGAGCGGGAGGACAGGGGTTTGTTGAGCATCCCAAGGACGGAGCCCATGGCCGCAACTTTTCCTGCGAAGGACGGAGCGCCATCCGCCGGATCACCGACGTCGTCAGCCGTGGAGGGCAGATCCCGCAGGTACCGCAGGGCCTCGTTGGCCGATTGAGCAGGGGGAGCGGTGGCCGCCGCCCCCTCGCCATCGAGCTGCTCCAGCTGCTGCTCCAGATCGGCGTCGGCCAGAACGCAGAAGGGAGCAATGGCGGAGAGACTGAGGCCGCGCCGGGCCAGGGCGCGCACCAGCACCAGTTGCAACAGGTGCCGGCGGCCGTACACCGCGCTGCGCCCCTCCTTGCCGGGGCGATCGATCAACCCCTGGGTGGCATAGAGACGCACCGTGCGCGGCGAGATCTCCTCGTCCAGCAGCTTGCCGGCGACGAGGAGGAGGTCCTCGAGGCCGTAGAGGGCGTCAGCTGGAGCGGAGACCTTGACCATCCCCTAATTATCCACACTTGCAGTGCAGGTGTCAAGCGATTAGGCTTGGTGCCCCATCGGCCGCCCCGCCATCGACCAGCCCACCCCAGACCCCGCGCCCCTGCTGGAACACTTGCAGCACCTGGCCCGGCCCCGCCACGCCCGCTGGGATCCCATGGGCCTGATGGCGGTGCGTGCCTATCTCAGCGAGCAGCTCGGCGCCCTGGGGCCGGTGCAGGAGCACCACTTCCGTGAGGGCATCGATGCGGGCACCAACCTGATCCTCAAGCTCCCCGGCCAGCGCCCGGAGCTTGATCCCCTGCTGGTGGCGGCCCACTACGACGGCCCCCTGCACTCAATCGGCGCCGACGACAACGCCTCCGGCCTGGCGGCCCTGATTGAGATGGCCCGGCACTGGAAGGGCCAGCCGCCCCGGCGGCCGGTGTGGATCGTGGCCTTCGACCAGGAGGAGTGGGGCATGGTCGGCAGCAGCGCCCTGGCCCATGAGCTCAAGACCGACGGCCAGAAGCTGAAGCTGATGGTGAGCCTGGAGATGCTCGCCTACACCGCCCCCACCCAGAGCTATCCCCATGCCGCGATGCGCGCGATCTATGGCGATCGCGGCGATTTCATCGCCGTGGTGGGCAACGTGGGCGCCGCCGCGATGCTGCCGGGCCTGGCCAGCCGCATGGGGGAGCACGTGGTCACCAAGGTGCTGCCGGTGCCCGATGCCGGCCGTTCGATTCCTGATGTGCGCCTCAGCGACCACAGTCCCTTCTGGGACGCGGGCTACGACGCCGTGATGGTGACCGACACCTCCTTCATGCGCAACCCCCATTACCACCGGATGAGCGACACGATCGACACACTGGATCTGCCGTTCCTGGCGGCCGTCACCGAGGGGTTGAAGGCGGGGTTGGGGGCCTTGTGACGCCAGCGGCCTGCGGCTGTCTCTGGTCCTTCGCAGGGAAGCCGGCCTCGATCCAACCGTGCTGGGGAGGATGGAACCCGCCGCAGACCCCTCGATGGAGCCCACGCTCGACAGCCTTCTGTCCTTCTACGCCGAGCGGATCGGTGGGCCCTTCCCCCTCAGCCTGTTGCCTCCCGATCAGCCGCTGCACTGGCAGGGGCAGACCCTGTTCGGCACCGCCCGGGGCACGGAGCCGCTCTACCTGCTGCAGAGCACGATCGATGCCTTCCTGGCCGCCGCTCCCCTCGGCACCTTCTGCGTGGGCTTCTGGGGCCATGGCCTCAACAGCCACGCCTTCTACTATCAGCGCCGCGAGCCCTGGGGCAGCCTGTTCCTGCGCCTGGCCTGTGGCGGCTTCGACGACGACGACGAACGGGACGCCCGCCGGATCAGAGGCACCATGGAGTGGCTCGCCGGGTTCCTGCCGATCGTCAGCGAGCGGGCCCGCCACTGCATCGTGGTGGACTCCATGGGCGACGCCCTTTTCCGGATCTGCCTGCACAACGGCCAGGTCATCGAGGGCGACGGCCCCCTGTTTGAGCCCGAGAGCGGACCGGCCGAGGCGCTGCGCCCCCTCCTGGAGGGGCTGTAACGGCGGCTGGCCTTTTCTGGCTGGCTTCTTCTGGCCGGCCCCGCTTCTCACCAGAACGTCTGACAGGGAAAGGCGGAAAGCTGCGGATCAGCGGTGAGCAGCACCAGCCGCTCCAGCTCGGTCTGGGCCGCCAGCATCCGATCAAAGGGATCGCGGTGGGGTTGGCTGTAGCCGCCGGCCCGCAGACCATGGGCCAGGGAGATCGGCAGCGCCTGGAAGCCATCGGCCTGGAGCAGGCCAGGAAGATCAGCCAGGGCCGCGGCCAGCTCGGGCAGCTTGCCCTGATGGTGCTTGAGGCTGAGTTCCCAGACCGACGCAGCACTCACCAGGATCCTGCTGGTGGGATCCACCAGCAGGGCCAGGGCAGCACCCGAAAGCCGCTCCGGATCGAACCACCACCACAGCAGGGCATGGCTGTCGAGCAGGTAGGCGGAGGTGCTGCTCACGCCAGGGCTGACGCCGGAACCACGGGGCTGGCGTCCCAGTCGGCGAGCTGATCGGGCGCCATGGGCTCCAGCAGGGCGTCGGGCTCGCTGAGGGGACCCAGGTGACGCAGACGACCGGGGAGCCGCTGGGGAGCCGGCGCCTCCAGGGGCATCAACCGTGCCCAGGGCTTGCCGGCCTTGGCCAGCACGATGGTCTCCCCGGCGTGGGCGTCATCGATCAACCGCGAGAGCTGGGTTTTGGCCTGGTGCACATTCACCAGACGGGGTGCCGGTGCTGGACGTTCCACAGGGCCGGGTCGGTACTCTTGCTTAGCTTAGTCATGGACTAAGTCTCTGCCTGCGCCACCCACCTCAGCCCAGGTACGGCTCCAGGAAGCTCAGCGGCCGAGCCATGGTGGCCGAGAAGCCAAGGATGCCGGGGTCGCGGTGGCTGTACAGCAGGGTGTCGTCGGCCTCCAGCAGGTAGGTGCCGCCGCGCTGGGTGAGGAAGTCGTCGCGGGGGACGTAGGTGCGCCAGTGGCCCAGCACCTCGGCCATGTTGCGCAGCCGCACGGTGGCCAGCTTGAAGGGGCGCTGGAAGCCGCTGCCGCCGGCCCGTGCGAAGAACGACCCTTTGATCGGCGGCAGCGGGCCCGCCTGGATCGTCTCGTCGTCGGCGATGCGCTGGGGGGCGCTGCGATCGCCGGTGTAACCACGCAGCACCTCGGCGAGGGTGCCGGGGGAACCCAGGCCAGCGCACATCAGCAGCAGGTTCGGCCAGGGCCCGCCGGCCTGCTTCAGCCCCTCGTAGAGCCCCAGGTCGCGGTGCAGATCCGGCTCGGGGTCCACCAGCAGCCGATCGGGCGGGAAGCCGGTGAAGGCGCAGAAGCGTTCGCGGCCGGCCGCGTCGCCGATGCCGATCGCCAGCACGGCGATGCCGGCGGCCTCCAGCTGCGGCAGCACCGTCACCAAAGCCTGGGCGTACTCAAGGCTGTCGAAGTCGCCCAGCTGGCTGAGCAGCAGCACCAGCCGGCGCCGGCCGGGTCCCATGCCCTCCACCGCCGCCAGCCGCTCCAGCAGCACGGTGGGGGCGGGCGGCCGAGTGGCGGCGTCGGCGGCAGTGGCGGTCACGGACAGGGGGTCGCTCAGGACATGACCATGCTCGTCGATCCGCGCTGATCGACGTATCCTTACCAGGTAATGCCTCGCCCCGAGACGCTTGCGATGGAGTCGATGGGAGCCGCCACCAGCTCGATCACCAGCAAGGGTCAGGTCACCATCCCCAAGGCGTTGCGGCAGCAGCTCGGCCTGGCCCGGGGCGGTCGGGTCAGCTTCCAGCTGGTGGGCGATCACATCGAGGTGCGCTCCTGCAAGCCGGAGCAGCCACTGCCGACCAGTGGCTTCGGTCTGCTCAGGAGCCCCCGTCCTCCGGTGCCGGTGGATTTCGACCCCGCCAGCCTGCTGACCCCGTGATCGGCCTCGACACCAACGTGCTGGCCCGCTACTTCGTCGCAGAGGACGGGGCCGATGCCGCGACCGAACGCCAGCGCCAGGCGGCCCGGCAGCTGATCGAATCGGGGCAGCCCCTGTTCCTGCCCAAGACCGTGGCCCTGGAGCTGGAGTGGGTCCTGCGTGGGTACTACGGCTTCGCGGCCGAGCAGGTGCTGCTGGTGTTCGACCACCTGCTGGCCCACCCCGGCCTCAGCGCCGAAGATCGCCCAGCCTTGGAGCAGGCCGTCGCAGGGCTGCGCGCCGGGCTCGATTTCGCCGATGCCCTGCACCACGCCAGTTGCCGTGGCTGCAACACGCTCGCCTCCTTCGACGACCGCGGCTTCGCCCAGCGCATCCGCCACCTCAACCTGGCGCCCCGCGTCTTCGTTCCCAAGGCCCCTTAACGGGTGGCCCGCGCCAGGAACCCCTCGGCGGCGGCCTCCAGGGCCTCGCGCCGCTTGGGGTCCATCTTCTCCAGCATCCGTACCATCATCGAGAGGCGAGGGTTGGCCTGGAAGAAGGGGCGGTGGCGGTCGATGAAGCGCCAGTAGAGGCCATCCCAGATCTCGCACCACGGGCCCTTCTTGAAGTCGCCCATCTTGAGGATGTAATTGGAGCCGCCGATGTAGGGCTTGGTGGCGAACAGGCCGCCGTCGCTCATCTGGCCCATGCCGTAGACGTTCGGGCCCATCACCCACTCGTAGGAATCCAGATAGCGCTCCATGAACCAGCGGTGCACCTCACCGGGGTGGATCTCGCACAGCAGCATCAGGTTGCTGATCACCATCAGCCGCTCGATGTGGTGGTTGTAGCCGAGCCGGTTGACGCGTTCGATCGCCGCATCCAGGGGCGGCAGGCCGCTGCTGCCGTCCTCCCAGCAGGGGGCGAGCCGGCGCTGGTGGCTCCAGAAGTTGGCGCTGGCCTGGCGCTCGCCGTGCACCCGGTCGATGCCGCGCACGAACTCGCGCCAGCCGATCACCTGGCGCAGGAAGCCCTCCAGCGAGGCGATCGGCACCGGCTGGCCGCGCTCCTGCCGGCGCCGGGCGTGCTCCAGGGTGGCCGCGATCACCGCTGCGGGGGTGAGCAGGCCGATGTTGAGCAAGGGCGAGAGCAGGGAGTGGTGCAGGGTGGCGAGCTGGCGGCCGAGGGCGTCCTCATACGGCCCGAAGCCATCGAGCCGTTCCGCCAGGAAGCGCTGCAGCCAGACGTCGGCGCCGGCCTGATCGAAGGGGATCCACAGGGGCCC
>NZ_JAGQBG010000195.1 GCF_024345515.1 Cyanobium sp. N5-Cardenillas | reverse complement strand
TCAGGAGTGCTGATCACGGCCCCACCGATCTGGCGCACACAAAAAAACCCCATCCGAGGATGGGGATTGATTGGTTGACGTTTCGCCAATGGCGACGAACTACGCCTTGATTGCAGCATTCCTGATCCGCGCCCGAAGCTTTCGGCTCAGGCCAAAGCAGACAGCCGCCCCAGCCATGGGCAGGGGACCAGGGACAGAATCACCGGGGGCCCTGGCTGTCGTAAGCCTGAAGCCATTGTTGATGTCCGTGATGGTGTCACTGTCCGTGGCTCCAAGCCAGATATCCTTGATGGATAAGGCTTTCACACTCGGGAAGGGTGCAAACGAGAACACCGGCTCTGCGGGGCCGACGGACGGCACGCCGGTCACCAGCACCGCTCCAGGCCCACCAGCCCAGGCGATTTCCTTGGTGGCGCTGTAGCTGCTGAACAGTCCGGTTGCACTCAGCGTGACTTCCTGAAACTCCAGTCCTGCCGTTGGGAGGATGGCAATGTCGTAGGAGATATTGCCATCGTTGAATCCACCGGAGGGGGTCAGATCGCCACTGAACAGGTAGTTGATTCCACCTTGGGAGATCTCGATCTTCAGATCAGAGCGTCCAGCCGCGTCACCGCCGCAGATGATATTCGTCACCGTAAGGATGCCGGTGGAGATGGCACCCGGAGCTGAACAGTCGGTCGCGATAGCGGCCTGGGCGGAACCCGCCGACAGAACAGAGACGAATGCCGTCAGGGTTGCAGCCCCAACCAGGATCCTGGCGTGAACTGGGCGATGCGAACGGTTGCTGAGAGTGTCAAGCAAGGTGAAAGCACGATTCATGACCACGGATCTCCACAGTAACAAGGAAAGCTATAACCAAAAGCGAAGCTATCACACCTTCTCTTCAGCCTGCTCACCCCAAACAGCAAGCCATCAAGGCGCCCTCAGCCGTTGCCCGTTTCTCTGCTAGGCCATAGGAGTGAACGCAGGCCTCACCAAGCAGAAGCCATGCAGCACAAGACTTCTCAAAGCATCAACTGGGGGACTGGCCATCCTTGGGAGGCCACAAGGAGGTGGATCTGATCGATCACAGAGCCATCCAGAATTCAATGGTCCAAGCCATGCCGAAAAACAGGCGCAGGTGTGCTGCAACTCGGATGCACTTCTGCATGATCCATGCATCTCAGCAGATCGTCTTGTTGATGGTCGCCGAGGTGGTTCATCCGAGACGTAACCCAGGCCCAGCCACTCCAGAGCCAGGAGCTGCCGCGCTGAGCCACGGTCATCGGTCACTGCCTGCCAGCATCGTTATTGAGGCACCCATGCAGCGTTGATCCCCAGCGACAGGCCCAGGGCAGACGTGGTGGTGGTGGGCGCCGGCATCGCCGGACTGACGGCGGCGGCACTGCTGGCGAAGCAGGGGCTCCAGGTGGAACTGCTTGAGGCCCATCGCCAGAGCGGCGGCTGTGCCGGCACCTTCCGTCGTGGGCCCTACGTGTTCGACGTGGGGGCGACCCAGGTGGCGGGGCTTGAGGAAGGGGGTGCGGGCCACCCCGCCGGCATCCACGCCCGGCTGTTCCGCCATCTGGGGGTGGACCCGCCAGTGGCCGTGCCGCTGGATCCCGGCTGCGTGGTGGATCTGGGCGATGGCCGCCCGCCGGTATCTCTCTGGCGTGATCCGGCGCGCTGGCGCCAGGAACGGCTGAGGCAGTTCCCCGGCAGTGGCCGCTTCTGGGCCCTCTGCGACGCCGTCCACCGGGCCAACTGGGCCTTCGCCTCGCAGGATCCGGTGCTGCCGCCCCGCTCCTGGTGGGATCTGGGTCAGCTGCTGGGGGCAGTGGGGCCAGGCACGCTGGCCAGCGGGCTGCTCACCACCGCGACGGTGGCCGACCTGTTGCGGATCAGCGGTTGCGCCGCGGACGGGCGGCTGCGGCTGTTTCTGGACCTGCAGCTGAAGCTCTATTCCCAGGAGCCAGCCGACCGCACGGCCGCGCTCTACGGGGCCACCGTGCTGGCCATGGTGCAGGCACCCCTGGGGCTTTGGCACCTGGAGGGCTCGATGCAGTCCCTCAGCGACGGCCTTGAGCAGGCCCTGGCACAGCAGGGCGGTCGCTTGCGGCTGCGGCACCGCGTCGATCGGCTGGAGCCGCCCGCCCGGACGGGCGGGCACTGGCAGATCACAGGTCGGCGCCTGACGGCTCGCCCCGGCGACTCCGGCGCCCCGGAGGCGGACTTCACCCTGGCGGCCGGCGAGGTGATGGTCACACTGCCCCCCCAGACCCTGCCGGCCCTGCTGCGGGACGCCCTGCCGGCCGGCTATCGGCGCCGGCTCCAGAGCCTGCACGAACCCAGCGGGGCCCTGGTGTTCTACGGGGCCGTTGAACGGCACAAGCTGCCGCCGGGGTGCCCCAGCCATCTGCAGCTGGCGGCCACCGACCCGGGCTCCCTGTTCGTCTCGGTGAGCCAGGAGGGGGATGGCCGGGCGCCCGCAGGCCGGGCCACGGTGATCGCCAGCGTGTTCACCCCGGCCCGTCCCTGGTTCGGCATGGATGAGGCCGCCTATCAGGGCCGCAAGCGGCAGGCGATGGCCGCGATCCAGGCCGGCCTGGAGCCGTTGCTGGGGGTGGGGCCCGCCGACTGGCTGCACGGGGAGCTGGCCACCCCCCGGGGCTTTGCCGGCTGGACCGGCAGGCCCATGGGCTACGTGGGCGGCCTGGGCCAGCACCCCAGCCGCTTCGGCCCCTTCGGCCTGGCCAGCCGCTCCCCCCTGGCGGGCCTGTGGCTCTGCGGCGATGCCATCCACCCCGGCGAAGGCACCGCCGGGGTGAGCCTTTCGGCCCTGATGGCCTGCCGCCAGCTTCTGGCCCGAAGGGGGGTGGACCTGCGGCCCTGACCCCCCGGGCGCTGACTCAGTTGACGCTGACGCGCACCACCCGGCCACCGAGACGCTGCACACGCTGCAGGGCCTCGTTCATGCGGCTGTAGGGCACCCGCATCACGTAGGCACCGCTGCGCACCACGGCGTTGTTCACCAGCCCGGTGGCGGTGATGGTGGCCACCCGGCCACTGGAGCCGCTGGTGCCACGCACGCCGGCCGACACCACCAGGGCCTCCGCCCGGTGGCCGCGGGAGGCATCGCTGGGCTGGCCGTTCCGGGGGACCGGGCCATCCACGCTGGCACCCCCCTGGGCCAGGTTGGCCTGGAAGAAGGATTCGCCGCTGAAGCGGGGACGCCTGACCGACACCGTCACCGCCCGGTCCTGGTGCAGCGCCCGGCCCAGCTTGAAGCGGGTGCCGGCGCTGTCACCCTTGACCGAGGCGGCCGCCCCACCGGCCAGCTGCATCAGCCAGGAGAACTGCTGACCCTGGTGGCCGGCGGAATAGTCCCAGCCGTGGAGATAGGGCACCACATCGGAGCCGAAGCGCTCCTGGTACTCGGGGCTGTCGATGTAGGAGTCGATCTCGGCGTCGTAGCCCTGCTCCTGCAGGATCGTGAAGTGGTGCAGCATCTCGGCCTTGTTGTGGGGAGCCCGGCCGAGGAGGTGCTTGTGGTTGAGCTCGATGAAGCGATAAGGGTTGCAGGATTCAAAGAAGCGCGAGCGGTAGAGCCCGCTTCTGGCCAGCGTGCGCACGAATTCCTGCACGGTGAGATAGCCGTTTCGGAACAGAGATTCGGCACCGACAAGGCGCTCGTTCTGCATCACATACTGCTGGCCCAGCACCTGCTGATACACCAGCCGGATGATGCCATCGCGATCCTGCGGCGATGCCTTCGACCAGTTCTCCTTGTTGCGATCATCCGCGAAACGCTCGATGCCAAGGGAAGGGGCTTGGACCAGGGCCATGGGAAGAACAACGTAAAGGGCAGAGGGAAGAGCATCGCCATGGGCAGGGAAGCTGGCGGCTTCTGGCGGAAACCGGTGCTGACGCACGACAGAAACGTGTTCTCAGGAAGCCCTGCCCGTCAACGATGTCAAGCCGCGAGTCTTACCCGATTCGGAGCGAAGAAACCAAGATCGTTACAGGGCTAAGCGGCTGGCGAAAGATCCATACATTCCTTCACCACGAAGAATTGAGAAAAGCGAAGAAAAGCTCAGGAGGCCAGCCGCCCGTTGGCGCCGGCGACGCGATTCCGCTGGCGAACGGGGCGCTGGGCACTCCCACGGGCCGGGCCTGGGCTGGGAAGGTTCGGCAGCTGCAGGGGAGTTCCCGGACTGGTGGCGTCCTGGCAGAGGCTTTCCCAGACGGTCTCAAGGGCGTCCAGCTCGTCGGCCGGAGACCACCCCAGCGCCGCCGTGCCTGGCTCGCCAGGGAGCACCTCAGCCGATGGGGCCGGCAGACCCTGAAGCCTGGACGGAGACTGACGCCTGGGCTGCGGAAGCTCGATCAATTCTTCACCTCCCAACAACATGGTGCCCACTTTTAAGGCATACCACCCCCCCGTCCAGTGGCAGGGCAACACATGCTGACGGAAGAAATTATGAAGACGGTGCCTTCATGGACATAGGGGAGGACTCGGCGCAGCGATAAGCAGGATTGCATAATGATGGACGTGAAGCCTGATTGTCATCAGCAGCCTGAAGAGTTGGGCCCTTTGCATAGGGTCAGGACTGGCGAATCGCCCATGGAATGCCTACGTAAGATCGCCCAACCGATCCATCAGGGCTCTATTCGTCACTCGGCAACAGCACCAGGGTGTGCAGCCGGTCGGTGCCGAGATCATGGGTGAGGATCCACACCTGCAGGCCCTGGCCGAGGTCGAAGACGCTGCGCAGCGAACCCTGCTGGCGGTAGGCCGCGATGGTGTTGTCCCGGGCATCGCGGGCATCCACCACGCCCCAGTCGCCGCGGCGATGGCGGGCCACCAGGCGCTGCAGCGTTTCACGATCCACCCACTCGCGCACCTCCGGACTGACGTCCACCGGGCCGATCGCGAGGCGGGCTGCCATGGAGGTTCCTTCGCTCTGATCGACCTTACGGGGAAATCCGCTGGGGGTCCTGACCGGTAGTCCAACCATCCACCGCGTTTCGTCCGATGCGACTGTCGCCGCGCCTCACCACAGCCAGCGCCCTTTCGGCCCTGGCCGTCAGCCTGCTGGCGTTACCACTGATCGCGACGGGGCTTCTGCCCCGCCTGGGGGCCTCCAGCGCCGTGGCGGCGAGCCTGCCCGATCCCGCCACCGGGCTCACCCTGGCGGCCGGCCCGCGTGCCACGGCGGTCCTGGCCGGCGGTTGCTTCTGGGGCATGGAGGCGGTGTTCGAGCACCTCAACGGCGTCACCGAGGTGGTGACCGGCTACACGGGCGGCAGCCCGGCCACCGCCGCCTACGACCGTGTGAGTGGCGGCGACACCGGCCACGCCGAGGGCATCCGCATCACCTACGACCCGGCCCAGGTGAGCTACGGCCAGCTGCTGAAGGTGTTCTTCACCGTCGCCCATGATCCCACCCAGCTGAACCGTCAGGGTCCGGATGTGGGCTCCCAGTACCGCTCGGCGATCGTCCCCACCGACCCGGAGCAGCGCCGGGTGGCCACGGCCTACATCGCCCAGCTGAACCGCTCCGGAGCTCTGCCGCGGCCGATCGTCACCACGGTGGAGGACTGGCGCGGCTTCACCCCCGCCGAGGCCTACCACCAGGACTTTGTCGCCCGCAACCCGGCCCATCCCTACGTCGTGTTCCACGATCAGCCGAAGGTGGCCCGGTTGAAGACGCAGTTTCCGGAGCTGACCCGCTAGGTAAGGTCGCCCTCAGCGCAGGTGGTCGAGGGCGCCGCGGCCATGCAGATCGGCCAGGGCGTCGTAGCCGCCGATGGGCTGGCCATCGATGAACACCTGGGGCATGGAGCTGGCGCCGCTGCGTTCGGCGACCTGCTGAAGGACGTCCTCG
>NZ_JAGQBG010000194.1 GCF_024345515.1 Cyanobium sp. N5-Cardenillas | reverse complement strand
CGTCCCTTCCCGATGCGAAGCAACGAAGACCGAACCAAGCAGAGTTGACTGAAATCGCGCTTACGCGGAGGAGCTTCTAGAAAGCGTCCCTTTTGCAGAAGCGTCTGGGCGGAGGAGGACGATAGGGAAGATCCCCGCGATTCCTTTCTCCGACTAGTGCGAACCTAGCATGCGTCAAGCCGGAGGCAACGGCGCTGGACCGCCCCGAGCAGCATCGGCAGGCCGACGGACTCGCCCAGCCACTGGCGCAGCTGTTCGGGCCGCAGGCTGCGGCCCTGGGGATCCACGGCAGCCTCCAGATCCAGCACCAGCCCGGCCTGCCCCGGAGCCTGGGCCTCCAGCGGCGCCGGGCCCAGGGCCAGAAGGTAGGGGCGGCAGTCCCGCTCCCGGGGGCGGCCCTTCTTGTCCTGGTCCCGCCAGGGCAGGGTGGGGGCCTCCAGCAGCGCGGCAATGGCGGCCGACCACTGGGACGGCACCGGAGCCGGCCGATCCGGTGCCGGCAGCAGGGCGAAGCGCCAGTGGGCGGCGCGGATCTGCTGGGCCAGGCCGGGGGTCTCCAGGGGCACCGCCTGCACCGAGAGCAACGTCAGCTCGGCGCTGAGTTCCGTCTGCAGGCGCCGGCGGGCCGTCTCCGGATCGACCGGGGCGGCGAAGTCGAGGTCGAGCCACTCGCCCAGTCCCTCCACCCCCAAGGGCAGCGGTAGCGCCATCTGCAGCCGCGGCAGGGGGTGGAAGCCGCCCGTGAAGCTCACCGGCAGGCCGCTGCGCCGCAGGGCGCGCTCCAGCAGCCGCAGGGTGTCCAGATGGCTGATCAGGGCCAGGGAGCCGGTCTTGGCGAAGCCGAAGCGCAGCCGGCAGACCCGTTCGCTGGCCGGGGCCCGCGGCGGGATCGGCGGCGGCACGGGGGGCGGCGGGATCACCAGGTTGTGGCCCAGCTCCGGGCCACAGACGCCGCAGCTGCTGCAGCCCTCGAAGGAGCAATCCGGCACCACGGCGGCCGCCAGGGCCCGGAGCAGGTCTTCCGCCAGCCAGACCTTGTCGACGCCGGAATCGATGTGGTCCCAGGGAAGGGGCTGGCGGCAGAAGGCCTCCAGATCGCCCGTGGCGAAGGCCTCCGCCGCGCTCCAGCCGCCCATCTCCAGGGCCCGGTAGGAGCCCCCCAGGCCGGCCGCCTCGATGGCGCCAGTCCAGGCCGCATGGGTGCGATCGGCCGATTCGAACCAGGCATCGAGCCCCGCGCCGGCCCGCCAGGCCGCCTCGATCACCGGCGCCAGCCGCCGGTCACCCCGGCCCACGAAGTCCTCCACCGCCGACAGCCGCACGTCGGTGTAATTGGTCTTGATGCCCCGCAGGGGCCGCAGGGCGTCGCGCAGCAGCTGCTGTCTGCGCCGGAACTCCGCCGTCGACACGCTGTGCCACTGGAACGGCGTGTGGGGCTTGGGGGTGAAATTGCTGATCGTGAGGTTGAGCTGCAGTCGGCCCAGATCCCGGCACTGCTGCTGCAGCGCGCGGCAGGTGTCGACGATGCCGAGCACGTCGGCATCGGTCTCGCCCGGCAGGCCGATCATGAAATAGAGCTTCACGCGGCTGTAGCCGTTCTCCATGGCGGTGCGGAGGCCACGCAGCAGTTCCGCATCCGTGAGTCCCTTGTTGACGATGTCCCGCAGGCGCTGGGTGCCGGCCTCGGGGGCGAAGGTGAGCCCGGCCCGGCGGGTGCCGCCAAGGATGTGGGCGATGGAGTTGTCGAAGCGGTCGACCCGCTGGCTGGGCAGGGTGAGGCTGACGTTGTGCTCCGCCAGCCGGTTGCGCAGCTCCACCCCCACCGCCGGCAGGGAGAGGTAATCGCTGCAGCTGAGCGACAGCAGCGAGAAGTCGCTGTAGCCGGTGCGGAGCATGCCCTCCTCCACCGCCTCGATCACCGCCTCGGGCTCCACATCCCGGGCCGGGCGCGTCAGCATCCCCGGCTGGCAGAAGCGGCAGCCGCGGGTGCAGCCGCGGCGGATCTCCACGGTGAGCCGGTCGTGGACCGTCTCGATGTGGGGGACCAGACCCATGGCGTAGTGGGGCATGGGGGTGGCGGTGCGCCGCTGGATCCGGGGGGCCACACCGGGCTCCAGCGGCAGCAGGCTCACCCCGTCGGGCCCCGGGGCATACAGGGAGGGCACGTAGACCCCCGGCACCTCGGCCAGGTCCCGCAGCAGGGCCCGGCGACCCAGGCCGGCGGCCCGCCCCTCGGCCACCACCAGGCCGATCTCGGGCAGCAGTTCCTCCCCATCCCCCAGGGCCAGGAAATCGAAGAAGGGAGCGAAGGGCTCGGGATTGCCGGTGGCGGTGGGGCCGCCGGCGAAGATCAGCGGCGGCGCCGCCGGGTCGTCCAGGGGCAGGTCGCCGCGGTCGGCGGCGCGGATCGGGAGGCCGGCCAGATCCAGCATCTCCAGGATGTTGGTGCCGCCGAGTTCGTAGCTGAGGCTGAAACCGAGGATGTCGAAGGCCGCCAGGGGCCGGTGGCTCTCCACCGCGAACAGGGGCTCGCCCCGATCCCGCAGCCGGGCCGCCAGATCGGGCGCCGGCAGGTAGGCGCGGTCGCAGAGCTGGCCGGGGACGGCATTGAGGATGGAATAGAGCAGCACGTGGCCGAGGTTGCTGGCGCCGACCTCGTAGATCTCCGGATAGGTCAGGGCCCAGCGCACCCGGGCGGCCGCCCAGTCCCGGGGCTCCACCCCCCGCTCGTTGCCCAGGTAGCGGGCCGGCCGGGAGATGCTGCTGTCCACCAGCGCGGCGAAGTCGATCGGCGCAACGGTCAAGGCCATGGCCTGCGGGCTGGAAACCGATGGTAGGCAGGCCGCACCGCGCCATAGGAAGATGCCGCCGGGCCCAGCCGCCACGCCTTCCGCTTCCCTCCCATGGTTCAGGTCAACGACAGCTATCTCAAGCTCAAGGCGGGCTATCTGTTCCCCGAGATCGCCCGACGCGTCAAGGCCTTCAGCGAGGCCCACCCCGAGGCTGCCGTGATCCGCCTGGGCATCGGCGATGTCACCGAACCCCTGCCGGCGGCCTGCCGCGAGGCGATGCAGCAGGCCATCGAGGCCATGGGCACCCGGGAGGGCTTCCACGGCTATGGCCCCGAGCAGGGCTATGCCTGGCTGCGGGAGGCGATCGCCCGCCACGACTTCCAGGCCCGCGGCTGCAAGGTGAGCGCCGAGGAGATCTTCGTCTCCGACGGCTCCAAGTGCGACAGCAGCAACATCCTCGACATCCTCGGGGCCGGCAACCGCATCGCCGTGACTGATCCGGTCTACCCGGTGTACGTGGACAGCAACGTGATGGCGGGCCGCACCGGCGAGGCCGATGACGGCGGCCGCTACGGGGGGCTCACCTACCTGCCGATCACCGCCGCCAACGGCTTCGTGGCTCCCCTGCCGGAGCAGCCGGTGGATCTGATCTACCTCTGCTTCCCCAACAATCCCACCGGTGCCGTCGCCGCCCGGGAGCAGCTGAAGCAATGGGTCGACTACGCCCTGGCCCACGACGCCCTGATCCTGTTCGACGCCGCCTACGAGGCGTTCATCACCGATCCGGAGCTGCCCCACTCCATCTACGAGATCGAGGGGGCGCGACGCTGCGCGATCGAATTCCGCTCCTTCTCCAAGAACGCCGGCTTCACCGGCACCCGCTGCGCCTTCACCGTGGTGCCCCGGGGGCTCACCGGCCGATCGGCCGCCGGCGAGCCCGTAGAGCTGTGGGGGCTCTGGAACCGTCGCCAGAGCACCAAGTTCAACGGGGTGAGCTACATCGTGCAGCGGGGCGCCGAGGCGGTGTACTCCCCGGCAGGTCAGGAGCAGGTGCGGGGCCTGGTCGGCTTCTACATGGAGAACGCGGCCATCATCCGCCGTGAACTGGCGGCCGCCGGGCTGCAGGTGTACGGGGGCGAGCAGGCCCCCTACGTCTGGATCAAGACCCCCGACGGACTGGATTCCTGGGGCTTCTTCGACCACCTGCTCAGCCAGGCCCATGTGGTGGGCACACCGGGCAGCGGCTTCGGGGCCGCCGGAGAAGGCTATTTCCGCCTGTCGGCGTTCAACTCCCGCGCCAACGTCGACGAGGCGATGCGCCGGATCCGGGCTCTTTAGAGTTGGCCCTAATGAGGACCGGAGCGGCCATGCCCATGACCATCCCGGCGGCGACCGAAACCCCCACCCGATCGCCGGGGGGCGCCGCCGTGATCGAGAAAGCGCCCGAGCGGGTGCGCAAGACCTCGCCCCGCTACAAGGTGCTGCTTCACAACGATCCGGTGAACAGCATGGAATACGTGGTGAACACCCTGCGCCAGGTGGTGCCATCCCTCAGCGAGCAGGATGCCATCGCCGTGATGCTGGAAGCCCACAACACCGGCGTGGGACTGGTGATCGTCTGCGATCTGGAGCCGGCGGAGTTCTACAGCGAAACCCTGAAGGCCAAGGGCCTCACCAGCACGATCGAGCCGGAGGGCTGAATGGGCCCACGCTGGATCGGCACCCTGCTCTACGTGCCGGTGCTCTACGGCCTGGGCTGGGCGTTGGTGCGTCCCCTGGCCTTCCTCGTTCCCGCCCTGCCCAGGGACCGGCTGGATCTGGTCTGCACGGGGATGGCGCTTGTGCTGCTCCTGCTCAGCCTGCCCCTGCGGATTGAGCGGGTTTGGGGGGAGCAGCAGCCTTGGCGGCAGCTTGGGGTGGTGACGTCCCCGGCCAGGGCGGCGCGAGCGTTCGTGCGGGGGCTGTTCAAGGCCGCCCTGCTGCTGGCCTTGGTGGCAGGGGCGCTATTGCTCAGTGGACAGGCCTCGTGGCGGGGACAAGTCAGCGCCGCACAACTGCTCAATGCCCTGGCCCTCCTACTTGGGGTGGGATTTGCAGAGGAACTGCTCTTCCGTGGTTGGCTCTGGGGCGAACTGGAACAGCACCTGGGAGCGCGCCGTGCCCTCTGGGGCCAAGCCCTGGTGTTCAGCCTGGCCCACACCCGCTTCAATCTCGGACCTGTCGAAGCCATGGCACTACTGGGGGGACTGATGTTGCTGGGGCTGGCTCTCGCACTGCAGCGGTGTGCTGATTCCGGCGTGCTGTGGGGCGCCGTGGGGTTGCACGGAGGGCTGGTAGCAGGTTGGTTCTTGCTGCAGGGAGGCCTGCTGGAGCTGGCCGCTGAGGCGCCTGCCTGGCTGGTGGGTCCGGGGGGAAACCACCCGAATCCAATCGGCGGGGTGGTGGGCTGGCTGGGGCTGGCGGGTCTGATCTTGATGCGAAGACGGTGGTGGATCACTGCGGAGCGAGCTTCTGGATGATCCCTCGGGGGCTGGAAGGAATGGACAGCCCCCAGGGAGCAGCTCAGAACACAACGAACTCGTTGGCCGACAGGGGACTGGACCCAAGCCCTGAAAGGATGGCGAAGAGGGTGCCAGAGAGATGAAGTTCGAGATTCAAGCCGTTGTTTACCTGGGTGATTCCCTGAAATCCGGCGGCGAAAATGGCATCGTCTAGCCAGATCTTATCACCCTCGACCACCGAGAAGTTTGAGATCGTATCAACGTTTGAATTGCTATTCAGCGCAGTAGCGAAGACAAAGGCGTCGGCCATTGCAGCCCCGGTGAGGGTGTCATTACCAAGGTCGCCACTGATCCAGTTACGGGCATCAACGTTCGAAGAGGCGTTAATTTCATCACCTACCAAACCACCGACATGAAGCCTGTCAAACGCCACTCCATTCACGACGTTGGCGCCAAAGACGAGCGCCCCAGCCGCCTGGAGCTCACTTTTTATCGCAATACCGTTATTAAATTGATTGCCATGAACTTCAAGAAAGCCCTGCAAGCTTTCACGCGGCAGATCTGAGCGAATCAAGATTCCATAGCCGCCATTAAGACTATCAAACGTATTTCCGACAACCCTGGTCTTCAGCACTGGGACAGGCCCCTCCTTGGCAAGGTAGTCCTGCCATACGGTTCCTTGATCAGAGACCATATATAGATAGTCCAGAAAAGCTCCCGAACTAAGGCGGTTATTCGTAAACTCCCCACCAGCATTGTAAAAGCGCTCTCCTCG
>NZ_JAGQBG010000193.1 GCF_024345515.1 Cyanobium sp. N5-Cardenillas | reverse complement strand
CGGGCCTTCCGCAACCGTTGCCCCCACCGGGCCGTGGCCTTCCGGGAGCCCCCCGAAGGCAGTGTGGCCTGCCGCAGGCTGGTGTGCCCTTACCACGGCTGGACCTACGACCTGGGCGGAGCTCTGCTGGCGGCCGCCCGGGAAGCGGAGTTCGTCGAACCGTTCGATCGCGAGGCCTGGCCGCTGGAGGCTCTCGGCTGCCGGGTGCGGGCCTCCCTGATCTGGGTGGCCCTCGGGGCCGATGCGATCCCCCTCGACGACCAGCTCGACCTGCCGCTGCAGGAAGCCCCCGACGCCCTCGCCCGAACCCTTGTGCCCCTGGCCTTCCACAGCCAGGCCCTGGCCTGCAACTGGAAGATCGCCCACGACAACACCCTCGACGACTACCACGTCGCCATCGCCCATCCCACCACCCTGCACAGGATGCAGGGCCCGGTGCGCCGCTACAGCCATCGCTTCGGCACCTGGGCCAACGTGCTGGCCACCCCCTGGCTGGAAGGGGACAGCGAATTTCTCACCTTCGGCCTGCCGCCCTGGAACCACCTGCTGCTGTGGCCCGACGGACGCCTGGCCCTGATCCAGTTTCTGCCCAACCATCTGGACAGCTGCACCATGCAGGTGTGGCTGCTGGGCCCGGAAGAACGCCTGGGGGAAGGGGAGGCCCTGATGGCGGAGATGGTGCAGTTCCTCGCCGAGGACCGCGCCCTGGTGGAGTCGGCCCAGCGGGGGTACGGGGAGGGATTCCGCACCGGGCCTCCCCATCGGCTGGAGGCCCGGATCCTGCACCAGCAGGCGATCTACGCCGCGCTGCTGGAGCCCTGGTACGCATCGGGGCGGATACCCAGGTAGACGGCCTCCTTGAACAGGGCCCGCTTGGCATCCGCGTCCTGGCGCTGCTCCGCGATGGCATAGCGGGCACGCAGGGAGGCCACCAGGGCGGCCTGGCGAAGATCGGACCTTTCGCTGGAATGGTCGGCCGACGGCGTGGTGGTCGGGGTGTCGATCACGTTCATCACGACGTAACTCTGTTCACTATGAACGCAGCTTATCGCTGTCACCGGCTAACAGCTGACAACGCAACCACTGCGCCATCGCCGTGTTGATCGCCAGCAGATCCGCCACCGGCTGGTCGGTGAAGGGCAGGGTGGGCATGTAGCCGTCCGGGCCGAATTCGGGCGTGAGGCTCGGCGGCGGTACCCCCCGCTTCACGGCCCGCTCGCTGAACAGTTGCCAGCAGGCCAGGTGGGCCGCCAGGGCGCCGGCATGTTCGGGGGCGAAGGGGTGGGACACCTGCGGACCCTGGGCATGGCCCACCCGGGCGTGGATGTGGTCCACCCGGTCGGCCATCACCTGTACCGGCTCCAGGTCCGGAGTCATCAGACGCTCGGCCACCACGCACCAATGGCTCAGATCCGCCGTGAGCCGCAGCCCGGGGAGGGCCTCCAGCAGGGGGGCGATGGTCCAGGGCATCCCCAGGCAGCGGGATCGGTGCGTTTCGAAGCTCACCGCCAGGCCGGTGGCTTCCGCCAGCGCCAGCGCCTCGGCCAGGAAGGACGTTTGCCGCGCCAGCGGCCAGGCATCGCTGCCGGTGAGCACGGTCACCCGGTGAGGGCGGAGATCGGCGCAACGGTGCAGCTGGTCGCCCAGTTCCGCCAGGTGCTGCTCCGGCGTGCACCCCAGCTCCGGCACATAGCCGCCTCCGGTCACCACCTCCAGCACCAGGGGCCTGCCGCGGTCCCGCAGACGGGCGGGGCCGTCCACGTCGGCCAGCAGGCAGGGATGGCGGATGTTCAGCTCCAGGCCATCGAAGCCGCCGCGCTCGGCCGTCTCCAGCGCCACGGCCAGGGAGCCTTGGAAGCCCCAAAGGGAAAAGAACAGAAGGGATGTCACCGGACCCGCCTCAGGCGTCTTCCACTCTTCCCTGCCGCAGGCGGTGGGCGGGTAACCAGCTGCACCGGCCGCCACACCCGGTTCAAATGTTCAGCACGAACGGTGTCGGGTCGACCGCGAGCGGGACAGTGGTGACGGGACTTCCCTTTTCGCAGGCCAGCTGCCCCGTCGTGACCGTTTCACCCTCCTCCGCGCCAGCGGCGACCGGCCCGGGAGCCGCCTCGGCGTTGCTGTCCGGCACCCTGCTGCAGCGTCTCAACGCACGCCGCGATGGTCCCGGCTGGCGGCGGCTGGCCTTCCATCTCTCGCTGCTGGCGGCGGGCGCCCTGCTCTGGGGCTGCCCGGCGTTGCCCGCGCTGCCCACCGCGGCCCTCTGGGCCCTGCGGCTGGTGGGTCTGCTGCTGCTGGGCTGGGGTCTGGCCTTCGGCTTCTGCGCCATGCACGAATGCGGTCACCGCACCGCCTTCGCCAGCAAGGGCGCCAACGACGCCGTGGCCTGGTGGGCCGGAGTGCTGAGCTTCTACAACGCCGATTACTACCGCCGCTACCACCAGTGGCACCATCGCTTCACCCACCAGCCGGGCCTCGATCCCGAACTGGAGCAAGCCCCACCGAGCACCCTGGGCGGCTACCTGCTGGAGCTCAGCGGCCTGCCCTGGTGGATCGGCAAGGTCCGGGGCCACGCCGCCGGCCTGGGCGGTGACTTCGGTGGCAGGCCCTACATCCCCGCCGAGGCCGCGGCGGCGGTCACCCGCTCGATCCGGCTGCAGTTCGCCGTCTACGCCGTTCTTCTGGCGGGCTCCCTGTGGCAGGCCAACGGCGCCCTGTTCTGGTTCTGGCTGCTGCCCCTCGCCGTTGGACAGCCCTTGCTGCGGTTCGTGCTGATGGCCGAGCACGGCGGCTGCAGCACCGACACGGACGGCCTCAGCAACACCCGCACCACCCTCACCCTGGGGCCGCTGCGCTGGCTGATGTGGGACATGCCCTTCCACGTCGAGCACCACCTCTACCCTTCGGTGCCTTTCCACGCCCTGGCCGAGGCCCATGGCCATCTGGCCCCCCATCTGGTGCACACAGGCCAGGGCTACCTGGCGGTGCACCGCGGCTTCCTGCAGGACCCAGCCCGGCTCGCCCTCCCCTGAGTCCCGATCCCTTGCCACGCCCGCCCGCACCCCCACGCCGCTTCGCGCTGGGGGATTTCCCCCTCGCCGCCGGGGGGCAGATGGCCGCCGCCTGGCTCGACTACCGGGTCTACGGAACCCTGACAGGCGATCGCTCCAACCTGGTGCTCTACCCCAGCTCCTATGGCGCCTGGCCCGAGGACATCGACTGGGTGGTGGGACCGATCCTCGATCCGGAGCGCTGGTGCGTGGTGCTGGTGAGCCAGTTCGGCAACGGCCGCTCCAGCAGCCCCAGCACAGGCGATCCAGGTCTGGCCGGCGGCCGCTGGCCCGTCGATCACCGTGACAACGTGGCCGCCCAGCGACGGCTGCTGGAGGAGGTGTTCGCGGTGACCTCCCCCGCCCTGATCTATGGCTGGTCGATGGGCGCCCAGCAGGCCTACCACTGGGCGGTGCTGGAGCCGGAGAGGACCCGGCGGATCTGCTGCGTCTGCGGCACGGCGCGCACCAGCCCCCACAACAGGGTGTTCCTGCTCAGCCTGCGCCAGGCCCTCACCGCCGACCCCAGCTGGGATGGACGCCGCTTCCGCGGTGCGCCGGAGCAGGGATTGCGCACCTTCGCCCTGATCTACGCCAGCTGGGCCGCCAGCCAGCCCTTCTACCGCCGTGGTGCCCATCATCAGCTGGGTTACGCCAGTGTTGAGGCCTACGTGGAGCAGGCCTGGCTGCCGGCCTACCGCCGCCATGACCCCCACGACCTGCTGGCGATGCTCGACGTCTGGCTGGCGAACGACGTGGCCGCCGCCGCGGGGCTCGCTTCGGGGGACGCCGAGGCCGATCTGGCCGCGGCCCTGGGCCGGATCCGGGCCCGCACCACCGTGATCGCCGGCCGCCACGACCTCTACTTCACCCCCGAGGACTGCGGCGCCGAGGCCGCCCTGATCAGCGGCGCCCACTTCGAGGTCCTGGAGTCCGACCTGGGTCACCGGGCCGGCAATCCCCGCGACGCCCCGGCCGAGCAGCGCCAGCTGCGGGCCGCCGTGGATCTGCTCTGCACCGACTGACGGCTCTGCGCCGACTGACGTCACCCGGGCCCCTCCGCCCCCCTCCCCCTCACCACCAACCGATGACCGACCTGGCCCGCTTCGCCGCCACCCATGGCATCCGGCATTTCCTGTTCTCGTTCTGCGATCTGTTCGGGGTGCAGCGGGCCAAGCTCGTGCCGGCCGCCGCGGCCGCCGAACTGGCCCGCTCCGGTGCCGGTTTCGCCGGTTTCGCCGCCTGGCTCGACATGACGCCGGCGGACCCGGACGTGCTGGCGGTCCCCGATCCCACCAGCCTGATGGTGCTGCCCTGGCAGAAGGAAGTGGCCTGGGTGGCCACCGATCTGCAGGTGGAAGGGGTGGTGCTGGAGCAGTCCCCCCGGCGGGTGCTGCAGCGGCAGATCGCCCGGGCAGCGGCCATGGGCCTGCAGTTCCGCAGTGGCGTGGAGGCGGAGTTCTTCCTGATGGACCCGGAGCGGGACGCCATCGCCGACGGCCTCGATCGGCAGTCGAAGCCCTGCTACGACCAGCTGGCCCTGATGCGCCACTACCCCCTGATCAGTGAGCTGCTCGAGGGCATGGAGAGCCTCGGCTGGGGGCCGTACCAGGCCGACCACGAGGACGCCAACGGCCAGTTCGAGCTCAACTGGACCTATGCCGAATCGCTGCTGACCGCCGACCGCCATGCCTTCTTCCGGGTCATGACGGCCGCCCTGGCGGAGCGCCATGGGGTGCGGGAGAGCTACCATCCCAATCCGATTGCGGCCCTCACCGGCAACGGCGCCCACCTGCATGCCTCCCTCTGGGACGAAGCGGGCCACAACGTGTTCCACGACCCGGCGGGGCAGAAGGGCCTGTCGGAACTGGCCTATCAGTTTCTCGCCGGCCTGCTGGCCCACGCCCCGGCCCTGTGCGCCCTCACCAATCCGGTGGCCGGCAGCTACCGACGCCTGGCCCGCTCCGTCACCAGCTCCGGCGCCACCTGGTCGCCGTCCTGGATCAGCTACGGCGGCAACAACCGCACCCACATGGTGCGCATCCCCGACGACCAGCGGATCGAACTGCGCCTCGGCGACGGTGCCGCCAACCCCTACCTGCTGCAGGCCGCGGTGCTGGCGGCGGGGCTCGACGGCATTGAACGCCGCCTCGATCCCGGCCCCCGCAGCGATCGGAACACCTATGTGGAGGCGCCGGAGGGTGCGGCCTCCCTGCCCACCTGCCACGCCGATGCCCTGGAGGCGTTCCGCCACGACGCGCCGCTGCGGGACTCCCTGGGGGAGGCGTTCTGCACGGCCTACGAAGCCCTCGTGGCCCAGCGCAGCGATGGCTGAGATGGTCAGGGGTCCGTCATCTCCAGAGCGGTGAAAGATCAGCAGAACTGCCTATGGCCAGGACGTTCCAGAAGGGAGAGAGTGACTGCATCAACCAGGAGGCTCCAGCGATGGAAGAGACACCACCCGGTCAGATGTCAGGAGTTCGTTGACGGCAGGTCCCTGCTCCAACAGTCTTGTCCCTCAAATGGTTTCCCGTTCTCCTGCAGATCACCCGATGCATCGTTCAGGTGCCCACGGGTCTACGGAAACCAGCTCCTGGATGCCCCGGCCCCAGGTGCCACCGCCCGCAACTCCGACTCCGAAAACCACCCCCCGGGGACTCCCACGGATCCCCAGCCCAGCTGACCTCTTTTCGATGGAGCGTTCATAACGAAACGGGCATCCTCGGCTCCTTTCGTCATCACCCATCAACGGTCCCCAAGGACCTGATCGTCAGCCCTTCTGATCGTCCAATCACCCATCGACATCAGACCCATCCACACAAGACTGGAACGCTCGCCGTTCCACCCCAAGCCCGGCTCTCCTGGAAGCCGGGCATTTTCATGGGCGCCGCTGGCATGGAGCGGAGGCCGCGGCCGGGCCCGGTGAAAACCACCTAGGTTTGCTTAACAATTGGTCAGGGTCGATGACGCGTTTGCCCTGGGCCGTGTTGCTGCTGACGCTGCTGGGGGCCCGGTACCTGCATTGGCGACTGG
>NZ_JAGQBG010000192.1 GCF_024345515.1 Cyanobium sp. N5-Cardenillas | reverse complement strand
GGCTGAGCTGCGGGCCAAGGGCACCCTGGCGTTGCGTCAGGCCTCCGAGCGGGTGCGGGCCCGCTACGGCTTCGCCTGCACCCGGGCCGATGAGGAGGAACGGCGCCTGCTGGAGCAGGCCGGCCGCTTCACGGCCGAGGAGCTGGTGAGCATCCAGGGCGCCTAGTTGGAGAGCACCCGCTCGATGCGGCGATCGGGGATCAGCCACATCAGTGCCACCAGCGCATAGAGCGCCTGGCCAACGGCCGGAGAGCGCAGGCTCGCCAGCATCGCCAATAAATAGAGGCTCAGGGAGGTGTGCCCCTTCCAGTCGCGGCCCACGGCCCGGCGCAGCAGGGAGTCGGGGCCCTGGCTGGCGATGATCCGCCCTTGCAGGATGAAGTAGGCGACAGCCGCCATCACCATCACAGCGCCATAGAGGACCGACGGGGCGATCGCCCGGTGGTTCTGGCCCATCCAGCCGGTGGCGAACGGGACCAGCGACAACCAGAACAGCAGATGCAGGTTGGCCAGGAGCACCGGGCCGCTGACCCGCTGAAGGGTGTGCAGCATGTGGTGGTGGTTGTTCCAGTAGATGCCGATATAGACGAAGCTCAGCAGATAGCTGAGGAAGACAGGAATCAGGGGCACCATGGCCGCCGGTTCGGTGTCGTGGGGCACCTTGATCTCCAACACCATGATCGTGATGACGATGGCCAGGACACCGTCACTGAAGGCCTCCAGGCGGGTGGTGTTCATGACGCCCTGCGAGTGGATCTGGCTGCTTATGGCAGAAGCGACGCAGAGTGCAGCAAAAAAGAAATGAATCGCTACAGAGCCCAGACAGCCTGACACCACTGAACAGGCGCCGGACGCTCCATCCTGCGGGCCCCAACGGCGGCATCAGACGTCTACGCGGAGCAGGAAGCTCGTTAAAGAAGGGAGGCACCCCCTTGAAGCCAGATCCGATGAGAATTCCCATCCGAAGACGCCTGCTCTCGCTGGCCGCTGTGGCCGCATTGGTTGTCTCCCTGATGATCCAATGGCCAGGCACCGCCATGGCCAGCCATACACGCTCCATCACGCCCATCAGCATCGCCGCCATGACCGACAAGATGTCCGCCAAAGCCAAGGAAGCCGAAGGCAAGATGCAATCCGCCTATGGCGAAGTCACCGGCGATACAGGCCAACAGATCAAGGGCAAGGCCAAGCAGGTTCAAGCCTCTGCCATGAACGCCAAAGAAGCTGTGAAGGATGGCGCCAAGGCATCGGCCCGCAAGGCCAGCGATGCCGCCGACAAGCTGGCCGACAAGATCAAGTAAGCCCTGATTCGATCCATCCATCCCATTGAAAGGAGGCCCCAATGCTGGAGTCACTCGCCGTCCTTCTGGTGATTCTCTGGTTGCTTGGACTGGTGACGTCCTACACCATGGGCGGCTTCATCCATGTCCTGCTGGTCATCGCCCTGATCGTGATCGTGTCCCGGCTGCTCAGCGGCCGGGCCGTATGAAATCAAGGCGATGCCAGGGATCAGTGGTCCTTGGTCAGGCGCTGCCGCAGCTTGAGCAGCGCCTTGCGCTCCACATGCTGCACCTTGTGCTTGGACAGCCCGATGCACGTGCCGATCTGGGCCAACGACGGACAACCGTCTTCGGTGTAGCGAAGCCGCAACACCTGGCGTTCCGTGGGGTTCAGCCGGCTGACCTCACCATGGAGCCAGTGGTAGTCGTCCTGCAGACCGGGCTCCCTGGGGTCACCGATCAGATCGGTCAGAGAGACATCCCCATCGCCGCTCCCGAGGGTCTGATCGAGGGAGAGGGTCTGCAGATCGTGGGACGCCTGAAGGACGGTCTCCAGCCGTTTGACGCTCTCGCCCAATTCAGAACCGATCTCTGCCAGCGACAGGGGCTGGGGCGAAGCCAGGCGCAGCGCCTGAATCTTGCGGGCCAGGGCCGCCATCTGGGGCGGCACCCGGATCAGCCCCGTCGTCTCCTGGAGATGGCGATGCACCGACTGGCGGATCCACCAGGAGCCATAGGTGGAAAACCTGCAGCCCCGCTCGGGCAGGAAGCGCTCCACCGCTCGGATCAGGCCGAGGTTGCCGGCCTGCACCACATCCATCGGATCCAGGTGCATCAGACGGATGCGGTTGTGCTGCTGCTTGCAGAGCGAAACCACCAGGCGCAGATTGCCCGTCACCATGCGCGCCAGGGCCCGCCGTCCGCGCCGTTCCTGGCCTGGAGACGCCGCCGGGTGGGAACGCCAGTCCTGAACAAGGGCACCGAGGTGCAGTTCCTCTGACGGCGTCAGCAGGGGAATGCGACCGATGCTGCGCAGATAGTCCCCGAAGCAATCTGACATGGGACCGACAAAAAGGGGGCCACGTTCATCGTGGAGCCACCTTGATAGTGGGCGCGAGTGAACGGCAGATCTGCGGCAGATGGGCTGCAACAGGCCTATTGAGGCCTCGCCGGACACAGTCTGCCATTGGCCTCCACCCGTTCACCATTCATCCCGAGGAGAAGATTTCATGTCTCTGATTTCACTGGTCATCACCCTGATTGTTGTCGGGGTGCTGCTGTGGCTCGTCAACAACTACATCCCCATGGATGGCAAGATCAAACGCATCCTGAACATTGTCGTCGTCGTGGCGGTCGTGGTGTGGCTGCTGAACATTCTTGGCCTGATGGATTCGATGCGCAGCATCCGCATCGGCCGATGAGACAGGGCGGCGAGAGGAATGAACGGGAGAAGAATGGCTCCATCACGGTGCTGCCCCGACCTCACCCCTCCTGAGCCGGGGCCCCAGGGTCGCGCAAGGCGTGCAGGGCTTCCGTTTCTTCGGGTCCGAGCACAACCAACGCCGACGTTTCTCCCGCCAGAGGCAGGCTGAGCGCCAGGGGCAGCGCATCACTGGGGCGCGGCAGCAGGGCGGCCATGTCGAACTGGGCCGAACCCTCCGGCAGGGCGCCGCCTCCGGGTGGCACCAACTCCTCGCTGCGGTTGGCCAGGGTCCAGGCGCCGCCCATGCCGTCGCTGATCAGCAGGGGTCTGGCGTGATCGACGGCCACCCCCGGCGTGAGGGCGCTGAGGCGCAGGCGATCGCCACTGGGGTAGGCGGGATCGGGCTGGGCGAAGATCCGCAGCGACCAGCGGTTGTCGTCCTGGTCCCGCAGGCTCCAGCGCTGGGTCTCATCGGCGCGGGCCAGGCCGGGGGCCAGGGTCAGCACCAGCAGCAGCCCCAGGAACAGGGGCACCAGCCTGGATGGCCAGGGGCGCCGTCGGGCGCCTGGAGAGGCCGCAACAGATTGAGCAGAAACACGCATGGCAGGAGCCCCGATCCAGGGAGATTCAACGCTATCGTTTTATCGTCCGGCAGTGGCAAGCGGTCCATCCGCAAGGCGGTGTCGCCGCCCCCTGCCGGTCTGTCCATCTTCGGATGCCTAGCCATGACCACCACCAACCTGTCGCGTTCCGGGGTCCATCCCTGGGATCGCTTCAAGACCTGGGTCACCAGCACCGAGAACCGCCTCTACGTGGGCTGGTTCGGCGTGCTGATGATCCCCACCCTGCTGACGGCCACCGTCTGCTTCGTGATCGCCTTCATCGCGGCGCCCCCCGTCGACATCGACGGCATCCGCGAACCGATCGCCGGCAGCCTCCTCTACGGCAACAACATCATCACCGCCGCCGTCGTGCCCTCCAGCAACGCCATCGGCCTGCACTTCTACCCCATCTGGGAAGCCGCCAGCCTCGATGAGTGGCTCTACAACGGCGGCCCCTACCAGCTGATCATCTTCCACTTCCTGATCGGCATCTACTGCTGGATGGGTCGGGAGTGGGAGCTCAGCTACCGCCTGGGGATGCGTCCCTGGATCGCCGTGGCCTACAGCGCCCCGGTGGGTGCCGCCACCGCCGTGCTGCTGGTGTATGCCATCGGCCAGGGTTCCTTCTCCGACCCCATGCCCCTGGGCATCTCCGGCACCTTCAACTTCATGCTGGTACTCCAGGCCGAGCACAACGTGCTCATGCATCCCTTCCACATGCTCGGCGTGGCCGGGGTGTTCGGCGGCGCCCTGTTCTCGGCCATGCATGGCTCACTCGTCACCAGCTCCCTGGTGCGGGAGACCACCGAAACCGAATCCCAGAACCGGGGCTACAAGTTCGGCCAGGAGGAGGAGACCTACAACATCGTGGCCGCCCACGGCTACTTCGGCCGGCTGATCTTCCAGTACGCCTCGTTCAACAACAGCCGCAGCCTCCACTTCTTCCTGGCCGCCTGGCCGGTGGTGGGGATCTGGTTCGCCACCCTGGCGGTGATCAGCTTCTCCTTCAACGTGAACGGCTTCAACTTCAACCACTCCGTGCTCGATCACCGGGGCCGGGTGATCAACACCTGGGCCGACATCCTCAACCGCGGCGGCCTGGGCATCGAAGCCATCCACGAGCGCAACACCCACAACTTCCCCCTCGATCTGGCGGCCACCGCAAGCACCCCCGTGGCCCTCACGGCTCCGTCGATCGGTTAGTGGGGCTTTGAACCCCGCCCAGCCATCGGCGCCCTGAGCCCCTGCCGGGCCCGGAGAGATCCGGGCCCTTTTGCCTTTCCCGCCTGTCCGCCCGTCCCACCCCCCTCGTCCGGAGCCGCCGACCCATGGCCCAGATCCTGCTTCCCAGCCTGCGGCGCCTGGCGCTGACCGCCCTCGCCTCGTTGGCGATGGTGCTGCTCGGCGCCCTGCTGCTCACCTTGTCACCACCGGCGGCCCAGGCCGCGGCCAGCGACGTGCCGCCGACCCTCGCGCCGGTGGAACCCACCACCCTGGCCAAGGCCGTGGTGGCCATGGAAGATCTCGATCGGATGCGCATCGCCCTGGCCTCCACCCTGGAGGGCAGCAGCGAGGAGCCCACCCAGCAGACCATGAAGGAGGTCTGCAAGCCGGTGGGCATGAAGGCCGCCGCGATCGGCGAGGAGAACGGCTGGCAAGTGCGCCAGGTGGCCGCCAAATTCCGCAACCCCGACCACGCCCCCGTCGGTGCCCAGGAGCGGGAGGTGATCGACCTGTTCCACCGCCAGCCGGCGATCACCGGCCTGTGGCAACCGGCCACGGCCGAGCAGGGTGCCGGCGTGAACTACTACCGCCGCATCAACGTGGAGCCCAGCTGCCTGGCCTGCCACGGCACCAAGGCCAGCCGGCCGGCCTTCGTGACGGAGAACTACCCCGCCGACCGGGCCTTCGATTTCAAGGCGGGGGACCTGCGGGGGATGTACGCCGTGTTCATCCCCGAGGCACCGCTGGCCCGTGACACGCTGGGGGACACCACCGGCTGAGGCGATGGCCCGCCCCCCCTACCAACCCTCCCTGCTGCGGCTGACCCATGGGGTCACAGCGTTGCTGGTGCTGGCCGCCTGGCTGAGTGGGCTGATCGTCTACAGCCGCTACGACGGCCGCTGGGGGCGGCTGCCGTTCACCCCGCCCGGCAGCTGGATCGACCTGCACGGCCAGGCGGGCTTCCTGCTGCTGCCCCTGGGCCTGGTCTTCGCCGCCTACGCCCTCAGCCTGGGCCGGCCGCGCCTGCGGCGAGCCACCAACACCATGGCCCTGGGGGCCCTGGCACTGGCGGTGGCGACCGGCAAGCTGATGCAGGAGGACTGGCTGCGGGACGGCCAGCTGCACCATCTGGCCTACAGCCTGCACCTGGTGGCCTGGCTGCTGATCGGCCTGGCCGTGGTGCTGCATGTGGCAGGCAGCCTGCGCTTGGGGGGCACACCGCTGCTGGCCTCCATGGCCAGCACGAGCCTGCGGCCGGGTGATCGGCCTGGAGACTGGCCGGGCCAGGTGCGACGGTATCTGAAGCGGGGTCAATAGTGATACCGAAGCTGGGCCAGTAGCAGAGCGTCACCGTCAACCTTGTAGACCATGCGGTGTGCGTCGTTGATGCGGCGTGACCAGTAGCCAGCCAGGGCGTGTTTCAGCGGTTCCGGCTTGCCGGTGCCTGAATACGGCGTCCGAGACGCTTCCTTGATCAGTGCGTTGATGCGCTTGAGCAGGACCTTGTCGGTGGCCTGCCAGTGGAGGGACTCCTCCCAGGCCTGCTCAGCGAAGAT
>NZ_JAGQBG010000191.1 GCF_024345515.1 Cyanobium sp. N5-Cardenillas | reverse complement strand
CCCTGCTGCTGCCCCGTGCCCACTCCAGGCCCCTGCCCATGCGCGCCCTGCTGCGGGCCCTGGGGCGCAGCCTGCTGGCCGTGCCCCAGGCCTACCTGGAGGCCCTGCGGCTGATCGTCGGCCGCGAGCCGGTGGAGGAGGAGTTCGGAGAGGCCACCACCGACGGCACCATCCCCCTGCTCGTGTTCCTGGACGTGTTCCGCATCACCCTCACCCCCTTCACGATCGTGCTCGGCCTGGAGGACGGCGGACGTCGCTACCGCATCCACGCCCTGACGCCCCGCCGGGCGCCGGGGCCCCACACCGGAGGGCCGACCCCATGACGGTGCTGCTCTGGGGGATGGTGCTGGCCCTGCTGATCCCGATCGCGGTGGCCTGCCGGCCCAGCGATGTCTGGCACCGCCTGGCGGCCTTCTCCAGCGTCGCCAGCAAGGTGGCCCTGATCATCCTGGTGGTGTCGGCGGTGCGGGGCGACCGCATGCTGGGGCTGGCCGGCGTGATCGTCCTGTGCGCCGGCAACGCCGGGCTGCTGCTGCTGGCCAACCTGCTGCGGGGGACGGAGCGATGACCCTCGCCCTCCTGGCCGATCACGCCAGCCTGCTGCTGCTCGGGGCCGGACTGGTGTTCTGGTTCTGGGGCACCTGGCCCCTGCTGGAGAGCCGCAGCTACCTCAGCAAGCTGCATGCCCTCTCGGTGGCCGACACCCTCGGCTCGGCGCTGATGCTGCTGGGCCTGCTGCTGCGGATCCCCGGCCAGTGGCCCCTGCTGGTGCTGGCCCTGGTGGCCCTGATCCTGTGGAACACGATCTTCGGCTACGTGCTGGCCAATTGCTCGCTGGCCTTCCGCCGGGGGCCGGAGCCATGAGCGGCGCCGTGTCCCTGGTGGGGGAGCTGGATCTGCTCCTGCCGATCACCGCCCTGCTGCCGCTCACCGCCGTGCTGCTGGTGAGCCAGTCGAACCCGTATCAGACCCTGGTGCTGCGGGGCATCCTGGGGTCGGTGTCCACCCTGCTCTACGCCCTGCTGGGGGCCCCGGACGTGGCGATCACCGAAGCCCTGGTGGGAACCCTGCTCTCCACCACCCTCTATGCGGTGGCGCTGCGCTCCTCGATGGCGCTGCGGTTGTCCTATCCGGCCGACGATCCCCCCAACGAGGCCAGCCAGGCGCTGCTGCGCGACTGGCTGGAGCCCCTGTCGCTGCGGCTGCGGTTGCTGCCACCGGATCCGGAGGAGGCCGACCAGGCCGGCCCCTGCCATGGCCGCCTCGGGCCGGGGCCGCGGCTGGAGCTGGCCAACCCCCGGCTGCTGGAGCGGTTGCAGGCCCTGGAGGGCTTCCGTCGCTGGCAGCAGGGCGGCGGAGAACTGCTGCTGCGGGAGATCCCATGACCTGGCTCTACCTGCTGGCCGCCACCGCCCTCTGCCTGGCCCCGCTGGGGGCGGCCCTGCCGCCGGCGCCCCCCATCGGCCCGGTGATCGCCTCCCTGGCCGCCATGACCGACGTGCCCAATCTGGTGTCGGGGGTGATCCTGCACACCCGCCTCTACGACACCATCGCCGAGGTGGTGGTGTTCACCCTGGCCTCCATCGGGGTGCGCTTCCTGCTGGCGGGGGAGCCCACCAAATCGAGCATCCGCGCCATCGACGATGCCCCGTCGGTGGTGCTCTGCCAGCTGGGCGCCACCATGGCCGCCCTGATCGGGGTGGAGCTGGCCCTGCGCGGCCACCTGTCCCCGGGGGGCGGGTTCGCGGCGGGCGTGGCCGGTGGTTCGGCCATCGGCCTGGTGCTGATCAGCGGCTCGGCCCGGCTCTCCGACCGCCTCTACCGCCGCTGGCGCGCCGACCTCTGGGAGAAGGCCGCCGTGATCGCCTTCGTGGTCCTCTCCGCCTTCGCCCTCGGGGGCATCCCACTGCCGGTTGGAACCTTCGGCACCCTGGCCTCGGGGGGCTGGATCCCCCTGCTCAACCTGCTGGTTGCCCTCAAGGTGACCCTGGGCTCCTGGGCGATGGTGCAGCTGTTCGTGCGCCACCGGGGGTTGCTCTAAAGCGGTCGGCTCAGGCCGTGACCCCCACCCGCAGGCTCGAGCCGCGCTCGCCGGCGATCACCTCGATGCCGCCGCGGATGCGCTCCCGCAGGGCGCCGACGTGGCTGATCAGGCCAATCAGCCGGCCCCCCTCCCGCAGGCGGTCCAGTTCATCCATGGCCAGCTGCAGGTTGTCGGGATCGAGGCTGCCGAAGCCCTCGTCGATGAACAGGGCCTCCAGGGGCACGCCGCCGGCGTGGGCCTGCACCGTGTCGGCCACCCCCAGGGCCAGGGCCAGGGAGGCCTGGAAGGTTTCGCCGCCCGAGAGGCTGCTCACCTCCCGCTCCTCGCCGGTGTAGGCATCCAGCACCCGCAGGCCCAGGCCGGCGTTGCGGCCGCCGTGGCCGCCCTCGTCGGTGAGCCGCAGCTGGTAGCGGCCGGAGGTCATCAGGGTGAGCCGCTGGTTGGCGCAGCCGCAGATGTCGGCGAGGTAGGCCGAGAGCACCCAGCGCTGCAGGGAGATGTACGGGGCCGCCTTGCCCTGGCAGCGGTTGGCCACGGCGCCCAGCCGCTCGGCCTTCTCCTGCTTCGCCGCCAGTGCGGTGGCGCCGGCCCGGTGTTCCGCGGCCAGCCGGGTGATCTCCCGCTGGGCGGCCCTGGCTTCGCTGTGGCGCTCCACCGCCCGGGTGCGGGCCCCATCCTGGCGGGCCACGGCCTCGCCGGCGGCGGTGGTGTCGGGTCGGGCTTCGGGCAGATCGGCCAGATCGGGGGCGGCCAGGAGGTTGCGCTGCTGGATCACCGCCGCCTCGTAGTCCGCGATCCGCTCGACCAGCTTCCGGCGCCAGCTCTCCTCCTGCAGGGCCACCGCGGCGTCTGCCGCCGTGGCGAACGGCGAGGCGGCCAGTTCCTGGCCCAGCCGCCGGGCCGCCTGCTCCAGCTCGCTGGTGGCGCGGGTGTGGGGGCCGGCTCCGGCCACCAGGGCCTGGAGGGCGGCCTCCAGGGGCCCGAAGGCCCGCAGCACCGCACCGGGCTCCAGCCCCTCCCCCAGCTCCCGCGCCACCTGCTCCGCCAGGGCCCGCTGCCGCTGGCTGGCCTCGGCCGCGGCCCGACGCTCCAGGGCGATCGCCGTGGCGGCCACCTCGATGGCCTTGGCGAGCTGCTGCCGCTGCTGCTCCCGATCGGCGGTTCGCCGCTCCAGCGCCGGCAGCCCGGAAGCCAGGGCCTGGGCCGCCAGGTGGGCCGCGGCGGCGGTGCCGGCGGCCTGGCGGGCGGCGAGCGGATCGGGGCTGTCGCCCGCCTTCTCCAGCACGGCGCCCAGGGCGGCCTGGGCGTTGGCGAGGGCCACCGCCGCCGCCTGCGCCGCCTGGGTGGCCGCGGCCAGGGTCCGTTCCGCGGCGGTGATCGCCCCGTCATCCACGGCATCGGCCGAGGGCCGGGCCGGTGCCGGGTGTTCCGTGGCGCCGCAGACCGGGCAGGGGGCTCCGGCGGCCAGCCCCCCGGCCAGCCGGGCGGCCATGCCCTCGATCTGGTTCCGCCGCAGGTGGTTGAGGCCGGCGGCCGCCGTGTTGACGTGGTGATCGGCGCCGTTCCTAGCGGCTTCGGCCGCGAGCTGCCGCTCCCGGGCCGGGGCGATGGCTTCGGCGGCCAAGGCACGGCCTTCGGCCTCCCGGGCGGCCCGCTGCAGGCCTTCGAGCTGGTCGCGGGCGCTGCGGGCCTGGGCGAGCCGGGCCAGCTCCCGCTCCTGCTCCGCCGCCAGGAGCTCCTGCTGGCCGACGGCGGTGGCCCGCCCGGCCTCGGCCTCGCCGGCCCGCTGGCTGGCGGCGGCCGCGGCGCCCCCGGCCTGGGCGGCCTCCTCGGCCTTGCGGGCCAGCTCCCGCACCTCGGCCCCCCGGGCGGCCAGGTCGGCGCCGGCCGCGGCGAGGGCTTCGGCGGAGGGGAGGGCCACCAGATCCAGCCCCTGCACCGTCGGCGGCAGCGCCCGAGCTCCGTCCCTGGCCTGGCGTGCGGCGCGCAGCTGCTCCTGCAGCCCCCGCTCCACCCGCTCCAGTTCCCGTCGGGCCCCCGCTTCGGCGACCAGGCTGGGCCGCAACGTTTCGGCCCGCTCCGCCCGCTCCAGTTTCTGGCGGTACTCCGCCACCGTCTCCCGTTTGGCTTCCAGTTCGCTGAGCCGGGTGCTGGCGGCGGCGCGCCGGTCCCAGCGCTCCGCCTGCGCCATGAGAGCCGCCTGGGCCGTCTGGGCTGCCGTCAGCCTGGTGACGGCCTCCCCCAGGGCGGCCTCGGTGCCCCGCACCACCATGCCGATGTTCACCACCAGCACCTCCAGGCCGGCCTGGTCGGCGGGTGGCTCGGGCGGTTCGGCCCCCTCCGGCGGCTCAGGAGCCTGGGGGGTCCAGGCGTCGGCCGCCCGGCGCCGCAGGACCTCCTGCTCCCGGGCCTGGTCCAGCGCCAGGTTCCGCGCCGTGCGGGCCTGGTCTTCGAGCCACCAGCCGGCCCGCTCGTAGATCACCGTGTCGAAGAGCGTCTTGAGCAGGGCTTCGCGCTCCTCGGCCCTGGCCCGCAGCACCTCGGCGAAGCGCCCCTGGGGCAGCAGGATCACCTGGCGGAACTGGGCGGCATTCAGCTCCACCAGGTGTTCGACCTCGCGGGTCACCTCGGTGGTTTTCGCCGCCACGGCCTGCTCCGGCGCCCCGGCGTCCAGGCGGAACAGGAACGCCTGGGGTGCTTTCTCGACCGTGCCCTGGCCACGGGCCTTGGGGGCGGTATGGGCGGGGGTGCGCTCCACCCGGTAGCGGGCGGCGCCGCAGGAGAACTCCAGGCTCACCCGGGGCACGGCGCCGGGGGCGGCGTGGTCGGAGCGCAGGCCCTTGACGCTGCGCTCGCCCGATACCTCGCCGTAGAGGGCGAAGCAGAGGGCATCGAGCAGGAAGGTCTTGCCGGCGCCGGTGGTGCCGTGGATCAGGAACAGCCCCTCGGAGGCCAGGGCGTCGAAGTCGATCGCCACCGGATCGGCATAGGGCCCGAAGGCCTCGATCGAGAGGCGGTGGGGCTTCACCGCTCCCCTCCCCGTTCCGCCGCCGCCAGGGCCGCCCGCAGCAGCTCGGCCTCCGGCTCGCCGGGCGGCTGGCCCTGCTGGTCGGTGAAGAAGGCGGTGGCCAGCTCCAGCGGCGAACGGGCCTGGCGCACCTGGCGGTGGCGCTCGGCGCCGCCGGCGCGGGTCAGCTCCGGGGGTTCGTGGCGTAGCTCGGCGATGTGGGGGAAGCGGGCCCGCAGCCGGGCCATGGCCTGCAGGGGCAGGGAGTCGTCGGTGAGGATCGCCCGCACCCGCGCTTCGCTGGCGGCGGCGTGGCGGGGGTCGCCGCAGAGCTCGTCGATGGGTCCCCGCAGGGTGCACAGGCGCCGGCCCACTCCCAGGGGCACCACTTCCGCGCTGGGCGTGCCGTCGGCGGCCAGCTCCACGATCCGCACCGACTTGACGTGCTGCTCCTCGGAGAAGGAGTAGGCCAGGGGGGTGCCCGAGTAGGCCACCCGGGGGCCGTCCAGCTGCTGGGAGCGGTGCAGGTGGCCCAGGGCCACGTAATCAAAGCCCTCGAAGGCCGCCACGCTCACCCGGTCGACGTTGCCGATGGTGAGCTCCCGCTCCGATTCCGAGGTTTCCCCGCCGGCCACGAAGGTGTGGGCCACCAGCACCGAACGCTGGGGCGGCCGTTCGCGGCGGTCGGCGTGGATCCGCTCGAGGGCCAGCCGGGTCACCTCCTCGTGGCGCAGGCGCACGGGAGCCCCGGCCAGGGCCGGCCCGACCACCGCCGGTTCCAGGTAGGGCAGGGGATAGATGGCCACCGGCACGCCCCCGTCCCGGGGCGTCACCAGCACCGGCTCGCTGGCCCGGCCCACGTCGCCCCGCACCGTGACCCCGAAGGCCGAGAGCAGCGGGTCGTACACCGACACCCGCACATGGGAATCATGGTTGCCGGCGATGGCTACCACGGCGGTGCCATCGCGGCTCAGCTGGGCCAGGGCCCGGTTGAACAGGTCCACGGCCTCGGCCGGCGGGATGGCCCGGTCGTAGAGGTCGCCGGCGATCAGCACCGCATCGACGGCATGCTCCCGGGCCAGGTCGGCGATCCGCTCGATCGCCGCCGCCTGCTCCTCCAGCAGGGAGGCCCCGTGAAA
>NZ_JAGQBG010000190.1 GCF_024345515.1 Cyanobium sp. N5-Cardenillas | reverse complement strand
CATGTCCAGTGGTGACGCCAAGATCATCAAGCGGCGACGGGGAGGCGCTCTCGGCCTTTTTGGCGGGTTCCTCGGGCAGCGAAGCGACCGCCTCCTCATCCGTTCCCTTGGGATCGGCGGGCTGGGGGATGGCCATGTCCTTGATGTTGGCCTGCCAGCGATCGTGGGCATCAATGGCCAGCAGGGGAAGCCAGATCGACTGGCTCAGCAGGGCCCAGGCGATGGCTTTGGGGCTGATGGTGGGTTCGCGGTACATGGCTTGTGGTAGGGGCGGCTTTGGGTGGAAACGGGTGGCCGATGCAGCGGGGTCAGCGGAAGTTGTTGTTTCTGTTGCCGTTAAATGTATCTCGGAAGAAATAATAGGAGCTGGCGGCCTGACTGAGGGGAACGATCACCTGGTTGATGACGTCAAGCGCCTCGGCGTAGAAGGTGCGGTTCACGATGATCGTGTCCCGGTCCCGCAGGGGTGGATTCAGCCCCTTGGAGACGCCGATCCCGTCCCTGTAGCTGAACACTTCACGGGTGGTGGTGCCGTTGCGGTTGAGCCGGACGAGCTCGATGTCGTTCTTGTTGGCCCGCCAGTTCTCAGCGCCTCCGGCCCGGAAAATGGCTTCGGCCAGGGGCGTGTTGGCGGGCACGCTGATGGTGCCGGGGCTCCTGACTTCACCGATCACTGAGACACTGATGGTCGCCGGGGCCAGGTTCGTGGCGCCGATCTGAAGAATCTCCTCAGGAATCAGCTCTTCGGTGCGGGCGATGACGATGGTGTCACCGTCGAAAAGGATCGGGTTCTGGCGTTGGTTGCCTGCCTGGAACACCTGGGCCAGATCAAGCACGGTCTGTTTCTGGCTGCCGTCCGGGCCAGCCAGCCGGCGCAGCAGAACCTTGCGGATGTCGGCGTTGAGGGTGACCCCCCCGGCCGTCTGGATCGCGGAAACCGGCGTGGAGTAGGACTGCAGCGGGTACAAACCAGGCCGGCCCACCTCGCCGATGATCGTCACCTTCACGGGGCGCGGAGATGTGAGGCTGAGGATCAGCTCAGGACGTACGAGCTGCTTGGCATAAAGGGAGGTGAGCCAGCGGGTGGCCTGGCCGATGGTGAGACCGGTGAGCTGGACCGATCCAAGCAGGGACAAGGTGGAGGTGCCATCGGGAAGGATGACGACAGGACCACCGATGGTGGAGGCGGAGGGATCGGTGAAGGTGAGCTGCAGACCGTCCCCGGGTCCGAGCACGTAAAGATCGTTGTAGACCTCCGTCACGGAGAGGGGAAGTGGCGCCGAGGTCGTAGGGCCGGGGCCGGGGGTGGCGCTGACAGCACCGGATCCCCTCAAAGGGGCCTGGGGGGAGAGTCCCTGGGGTACCGAAGCCCTCAGGCCGGTCGGGGCGAACACCAGGCCGGTGAAACCAACAAGGCCCAGGGCGGACAGGCGTCGCCGGATGGGCCGGCGGGACAGGCGTCGTGCGGTGGACAACCGTTCAGCCGCCTGGCCCGGGCCACCATCGGCCCCCTGGCGTACAGATGATCTGGGATGAAAAGCCACCGACGGTCATTAATCGGATTACCACCATAGACGGGCGCGTCAAGGGGCATTCTCGGGCGGTTGCCATTATCATCGGCACAAGTTTCTCCGCAGTTCATAACGTGACAACGACGGGTGTTCCTCCTGAGACCTTTCCGGGTGGAACGCCGCGCCCGCTGTCCTTTCCCCCCACGGTCGGTCCCGGGGCCGGCTTTCCCCAGTCTTTCGATCCCACGCTCCAAAGTCCCCTGAGCCCGTCTGGAGAGGGCCAGTCAGGGGGTGGAGGGCTGGGCGGTCTGGTCAGGACCATCAAGCGCCGCCAGTCCGTCTTCCTGGTCACCTTTGCCGTTGTCACCGGTGTCCTGGCGATCAACACCCTGAGGCAGCGCATCTTTTCACCCGTCTATCAGGGCGGGTTTCAGATGCAGATCAGCAACCCCTTCGATAACCCAGGCGGTGGTGGCGGCGGATCGGTGGAAAGCATCGCCCGTAGTGAAATCAAGACGGACGTACCCAGCCTCATCGTCCTGATGCGAAGTCCCCTGCTGCTCGGACCTGTCGCCCAGCGTCAGGGGGTGCCGCTGAGCGCCCTCGAAAGCAACCTCTCCATCAACCAGGAGTCCGCACGGGTTGACAACGTCCTCAACGTTTCCCTGCGCTGGCCCGATCCCGCCAAGGGCAAGGTGATTCTGCGACAGCTGGCGAAGGATTACACCGCCTTCTCCCTTACCCAGCGACAGGCTGCCGTGAACTCCGGTGTCCGATTCCTGGATGAACAGGCTCCGGCGATCGAGTCGCGGGTTCAGAAGCTCTCCCTGGAGATGCTCAAGTTCCGCGAACGCAATAACTTCATCGACCCCGAAACCGCGGCAGGCCAGATCCTCGGAGCGCGTGAGGGGCTCGTCAACCAGTTGCGCACCCTTCAGAACGAGCAGGTGCAACTCGACAGTCAGCTGAAATCGATTCAGACCGGCAAGCTGCAGTTCACCCCCAGTGGCGCCCCAACCGCCCTCGAGCAGCTTGGCCGCAACAGCGTTCTTGTCCCTGGCCGGGCCTCATCCGGCGCCGAGACCGCCAGGGAAACCGCCACCCCCCTCGACCTGCTCAACCAGTTCGAGCAGGAGCTGGCCACCGCCAAAGGCACGTTCAAGGAGAACTCCCCGATCGTCCAGTCTCTGCTGGCGAGACGCAACCAGCTGCTGCCCGTGGTCCAGCGCCAGGCTGCGGATGCCGTGAAGGCCAGGCTGCTCTCCAACGTGGCCCAGCAGGATGAAATCAACCGCCAGATCCTGCTTCTCAGCGAGAACTTCCGCAACAATCCGCAGAAGATGGCGGAGTTCGAGAGCATCAACCAGCGATTGTCCATCGCCAGGGAGCAGTACACCTCCTACATCCAGGCCAGGGAGCGCTACCGGCTCGAGATGGCCCGTTCGATCTCACCCTGGGAAGTGATCGGCCCCCCCGATTTCGGCGGCAGCCCGGTGGAGCCCAACATCCAGCGCAACCTGCTGCGCGCCATCATGATCGGCCTGCTGGCCGGGCTTGGCGCAGCGATCCTCCGGGAGAAAACGGACAATGTCTTCCATACCCCCATGGAGGTGGAAAAGGAACTTCAGCTGCCCGTGTTGGGCCTGATTCCCTACCTTCCCCTGGAGCCCGGTGTCGACATCGCCACCAGCATCTCCAAGATGTCCTCCAGCGAGCGCTTTGCGATCAAGGAGTCCCTGCGCAGTCTGTTCACCACCTTCCGGCTGCTTCGCGCCGACAGCAACATCCGCATGGTCGGGGTCACCTCCTCCACCCAGGGGGAGGGTAAATCCACCGCCGTCGCCGTGTTTGCCCGCACCCTCGCCGACCTTGGCCTGAAGGTGCTGGTCGTCGATTCCGACATGCGTCTGCCGATGCAGGCCAGATACCTGGGCGTGGAGCAGGGCGATGGCCTGTCCACCCTGCTGTCCGATTCCACTCGAAAACCAACCGAGTTCATTAACTCCATTGTCGAGAACATGGATGTGCTTCCTGCCGGTCCGAAGCCGCCCGATCCCGCCAAGCTGCTGAACTCCAGCCGCTGCAAGGATGTCATGGAGGAAATTCGAGCACTCCCCGGCTACGACATCGTCGTCGTGGACGCACCTCCCTGCCTGATGCTGGCCGATCCGATCCTGCTCGGGGAGAAACTCGATGGCATCTTGTTCCTTGTCGGACTGGGCAAGGTGAGCCGGGAACTGGCTCCCCAGGCCAGCCGCCGCATCCGGGCCTCCGGTGTGGATGTGCTGGGCATCATCTGCAACCAGGTGAATTTCCCGAGTCGCCTCAACGATTACGGCTACGAATACGGTTATTACTATCACTACGCCTATGCGTCGGCGTCCGGTTATGCGAAGAGTGCCACCGAGCCATCGTCTGGCGGATTCGGCAGTTATGTCCAGCGTTATCGCGACAGCTACATGAAGGGTGCCGCCACCAATTCCTATGTCAGCTCCCGTTACAACGAGGGAGAATCCGACGTCAAGACCTATTACCGGGACGAAGAGGGGCCATCCTCCGGGTCATCCCCCTCCAACGGCGGCAACCTCCCCAGCACCGGCAGCAGCTCCCTGCCTCCCGCCGAACGGGGCCCATCGCGTCGCCATCGCCAGGACGATGCTTCCGGTCATGGGCCGATCAGCTGGTTGAGGAAGCGCTTCGGGAAGAGGGGCTGAGGGGCCGGTTCACCCCTGGCGGACATCCGTCCTCCCTGGACTGGAGGACAGGATGCCATCCAGCATCACCAGGTGGTCGTAGATGGGCATGGCCATGGGGTGGCAGCGTCGAACCCAGGCCAGGGCGGCGAGCATGTCGATGCCGCGCAGCCGGGCCGTGAGTCCCACGGCGAGCAGGGGTGACCGTTCGTACCCCGCCATGCAATGCAGGTAGACGGGAGAAGTCTCGCTCACCAGGGCTTCGGCCCTGGCCAAGGCCAGGGCCAGCCTGGCGGCCTGCATCGGCTCCTGCTGCCGATGGTCGGGAAGGGAGATCCGGTCACTTGACCACCCGGGCGGCAGGATCAGTCCGGTTTCTTCCTCCGGGTAGCAACAGCTGAAGCGGCTGCGGAAACCGGCCTGTTCCAGCTGCTGCCAGTGCCAGTCGCTGCGTGGCATCGGGCCGATCGCCAGGCGATTGCTGAGAACCCAGCTGCAGGGCAGGGAGCGCTCCAGCACCGGCTGGGCCGGCCTTTCCGCCTCCCTGAGGCTCTGCAGAATCCGCCGCAGGATTCCGACCACTAGACGATCACCTGGGCGCTGGTGCAGGCCTCAGGCGTCGTCGACGCCCTTTCAGGCAGTTGGGCGGCCCCAGGAAGGCAGCGCGTGGTGGGTGTGAGGGCGATGGGTAAGGAAGCGTCGGGAGATGGGAATCGGGAAGCTGGCGGGGCGGTCGCCGGCCCGGCAGGTGGTTCCCCCTGGCCTAGCCCTGGGATCGAAGCACCGGCTCCACCAGGTCGAGCACCTGCCGCCACAGGCGATCAGAGGGCGGATCCCCTTTGGGACCGCGCAGACTGATCAAGGTGCAGGCATAGGTGCGGTTGGGCTCGAGCCCGATCACCCGCGCGACAGCGGAATCGATGCCGCTGGAGAGCTGGTCGGCATTGGCGGCGAGTTGGTCACGCGTCACCCCGAAGGCGCGAACCAAACCAGGTCCGCTCACCAGGCAGGTCTGGAAGACGGGTCGATCCTGGGCCAGGCCTGTCGCCGTTGGTACTGGTGTGTCGATGAGGCGTCGCTTGCTCAGCTTCAGGCTTGGCTGCGCTCGTCCCATGGTGCCGGTCTGAAAGTTGAACCGCTGGCGCACGGTCGCATGCATCAGGGTGAGTTCAAACCCCCCTCGAAGGGGGAAAACGACGGGTGCGGAAGTGGCCAGTTCATAGCGGCGCATGGCCGGCCAGGGGGTTGTGGAGGAGGGGCGTTTCGTTGGGGACAGGAGATTGGCCTCACGCAGCCCTGCTTCCAGCTGCTGGGTGGGCAAGGGGCCGGGAGCCTCCTGCCAGCGCGGAAACACGATCGCCTGGGTGGCCAGGAGTGCACTGACGGTGGCAAGGGTGGCGTACCACCGCACCAGCAGGGGAGCGGTGATCACGTGCTGCCCTCCTGGGGCGGTGGAGCCGGAAGCGGAGGCAGTTCCCGCTCCAGAAGGCGCATGTAGACCATGCCGAACATCAGGACGGCGACGCCGGAAAAGACCAGGGATCCGGTGCTCTCGTGGAAGAAATCGAACCACCAGCTTCCCTTGGAGTGGCCATGGCCCGCGAAGACGGGCAGCAGGGCGATCCGGAAGGTGTTGCTGATCAGCCCGATCAGCGGCGCGATCACGAAGAGCAGGCAACGACTGGTCCAGGACCGGATCGGGAAGGCCAACAGGAAGATGACGGCGACGCAGAGGATCTGGGCCATCAGGTCGACCCCGTTGCAAGGCCCGAGCACCCTCACGCCCCCCCCCGGCAGCAGCACGCTGCGGGTGTTAACGGTCACGTCAAGTCCCAGGATGCTCAGCCACAGGCCGGAGAGCCGGGCGGTGAGCAGGCTGATGGGCGCCTCCGGCAAGATTCGCATCAACAGGGCGAAGCCAGGCAGGAGCAGCAGGCAGAGCAGGGGATCGCGGAAACGGCCCAGCTTGGCGGGCTTCTCGGCCATCAGGCCCAGGGCGAGACCACCGATCGGAGCGAGGCC
>NZ_JAGQBG010000019.1 GCF_024345515.1 Cyanobium sp. N5-Cardenillas | reverse complement strand
CGGGTCCTTGTGTCCTATGTGATTCATTCGGCTTTCTTTGCCGCTTTTGACTCCAGCTGTCTGAAGATCCTTGATTGCCACGATGTCTTCACAGATCGGAATCATATGCTCCGTAAGGCGCAGATCCATCCGGCTGAATTCTGGATTTCGCTCAGTCAGGATGATGAGCGAAGAGGGCTGAGGCGATCAGACGTTATCCTTGGCATCCAGGAACGGGAATCCAGCTACTTTCAGCGTCTCACCCATGGACGCCGAGTCGTCAGAACCGTCGGGCACATCATTGCATCCGATCCCCTGCCCTTCGCAGACGCTTCGGCACCCATCATTGGTTACCTGGCCTCGGCGAATCCCCTTAATCGGATTGGTCTGCGCTGGTTTTTCGAGGAGGTGTGGCCGCTGGTCAGGGAGAGGGGCGGCGCAGGCAGGCTGGCGGTCGCCGGGGGGATTTGTGAGGCGATGTCGTTTCCTGACGAGGTGCAACTGATGGGGATCGTGCCGTCACCTCGCGCGATCTATCAGGTGTCGCTCTTCATGATCAATCCCATGCTGTCCGGCACCGGATTAAAAATCAAGACGGTGGAAGCCATGGCCCATGGCCGGGCGATCATCAGCACACCGGCCGGCGTGGAGGGGATGGCCCATGCCCCGGGGGTGTCGGTGGCCAGAACTGCCGGCGATTTCGCAGCGGCCGTGATCGCCTATCTCGACCACCCTGCCGAGGCCCGGAACGCCGGTGCCGCTGCGGCGGAGCATCTGGCCAGCCTGAGGCTGCAGGCGCGGGGTGCCTTGCTTGAGGCCCTCACCACCCCACCGGGTCAACGGGCTCTGCCGGCCTTCCTGTAGGCGGCGCCGATTGTTTTGGCCATGGCCTCCCAGGTCATGGATCGGCCGAGACACCTGTTGTGTTCCCCCATCCCGGCGAGATCACGCCGCTCGATCCGGGCCAGAGCGTCCGGCAGGAGGCCTGGGGCAAAGTACTCCGCGCCGGCATCACCCGGCAGGTCATAGACCCTGGCGGCTTCGGGGAGCACCATGGGACGACCGAAGGTGAGCCCGAGCGAGACGACTCCGGATGTGAGGGTGGCGCTGTAGGGCGCCACAAGGACATCCGCGAGGGCAAAGAGCGCAGACACATCCGCGTTGGACACGTAGCCGATGCGCAAGCGAAGACGGGGGTCCCTTGAGGAGGCCTCCAGCAACCAGTCCGTCGACATTCCCGGAATCGGAGCGCCGGCGATCAGCAGTCGGTGATGGGATCCAGGCCGGCGACTGAAGGCTTCAACGAGGGTGTCCAGCCCCTTGTAGCGACGTATGGTGCCAAAGAAGAGAAAGGTGAAATCGTCCTCGCTGATCCCAACCTCTACAGCCAGTGCTTCCGCCCTGGACGGGTCCGGTGGGTAGTCCTCGGTATAGCAGGCATGGGCCGCTACAATCGCCTTGGATCGCAGTGCGGTGGCATAGTCCGTTTCGGCACAGGCAATGGCCGAATGGCTGTGAAAATGAATTCCATCGGCAAACCACGCGATCAGCCGACGTATCCGCCTCTCTCTGGAGGGGTTTGGGCATTCATGACTGATCAAATTATGGACGCTCCAGAATAGTCTGCCTCCCCGCAGCCTGAAGATTCTGAGGTCCAAGGCCAGGAGCAGATACCAGATGTGGAATCTGATGCTGGAGTGGGCGTAAACGGCCTTGTCAGTCAGTCCATTGAGCCAGTGAAGGTGAACAATCACCTCCCCAGCGTGCAGCCTCTGCTGGCGAACGAAGGCCCCCAGAAGCGGCGGATGATCCTTGATCACCACCCTGAATCCCTGGCGGGACAAGGCCTCGGCCAGTCTTGTCTGGTAGGGGTTGAATGTCCGCTTGTCCGGAATGAAGACGACCATGGGCCCCTTCGCGTCCCCCGCCGTGGCAGAACCGGGCATGGCGGGCAAGCAGGAAGGTTTCATCCTTCTTAAGGATACAGGTGCAGGTCTGGGCACTTTCTGACCGCTGGCCCGGGGAACGGGCTCCCCGGCGTCGGCATGCTTTCCTCTCGGGAAGTCCTGGCCTCAGGCATCCATGGGTGGCCGAGTTCATCCCCATGGGTGGCGATGACATGCCCCTAGGATCATTCAGCCTTGCCCAACTCGTCCTGTCGTGACTGATGCATCCAGGACGACTTCCAGGCCTCGACGCGTCTTCGTGGTGGGTTGCGAGGAGCCCTCTCACCGTGCCCTCTTCAAGGCGCTGGAGTCCACCTGCGACGTGCAGCTTCTCGCCCCCCGACTGAGCTGGCGTGGTTGGCTGCCACGCCTGGGTCGTCGGCGTCGCCAGCCCTGCGATCTCCCCAGGGGTGCCTTCTCCCGTCATCGCTGGCTTGTCAGCTTGCTTGCCCCCGTGGTGAAGCGGCGACTGCGTGATGCCTATGGCAAGGCAGACGCCTTGATCATCACCGATCCCTACTTCTGGCCCCTCGCCAATCATTACCGCTCCCTGTCCTCCGTCGTCGCTTATCACGTCTGCGATGACTACGCTGCCTATCCCTATGTCCGACTCGATCAGGAGAAGGATCTGGTCCGCCATGCCGATCTCATCATTCCTGTATCGCGACGTCTCGCCGAGGTACTCCATGCTCGCTATGGATTAGAGGACTCCCACGTTCAGATCATCCCCAACGGGATTCCCGCCTCCTGGGTGCCCACCGAGGCGCCCGTCGAGCGGCCCGGTCCGTCGCCCCCGCGCCCCCTCCCGCCGGGGGATCTGGTGCCGGCCGATTTCCGGCCCCTGATCGGCATCGTCGGGGTGATCGGCTCCCGGATCGACCTGCTGCCGATCGTGGCGGCCCATGATGCCCTGCCCCAGCTCCGCTGGCTGTTTGTCGGGCCGGTGCGTCGCCAGGTCCCCGGCCTCGCCCGTCTCATGGGCAGTCCCCGCTGCCGCTTCCTCGGCGCCATCCCCTACGAGCAGCTCCAGCCCTACTTCTCCACCCTCGACGCGGCTGTGCTACCCCTCACCGACGACGACATCAATCCCTGCAGCAGCCCCGTCCGTTTTTTCTCCCAGCTGCCCACCGGCCAGCCGATCGTCTACACCGGCACCTGCGCCCAGATCACCGAAACCCCGCAACTGGCTTATCACTGCGGTGACGGGCAGGCCCTTGCCGCCACCCTGGAGAGCCTGGCCGCCGCCCACTTCCAGGACGGCCGGGCCCAGGAACGCCATCGATTCGCCTTGGACTGCACCTGGGATCGGCGGGCCGCCGCTTTGGCCGAGGCCCTGTCGAGGGTGTTGGAGGCTCGAAACAACAATGCGCCGCCTCACCAGACGTCTTTCCCAGCGCGCCTGGATGCCTGGTCTGACCTCGCCCAACGTGAGGACGCGTGATCACCTCCGCTGTTGACCCGCTGCCGGCGACCGATTGGAGACACCTGCGCCTGATGCTCATGGCGCTGAATCCTTCTGCGGCCGTTGCAATTCACGGCAGCCTGCATGCTCCTGGCATGGTCAACTTTTTGAAGCAGCGCACCGTCTTTCACTTCGCAGGTCGACGCCTTCGCCCCCGAAGTGTTGATGTGCTGGCCACCAATGGCTGCTTGTTCAGGGCAGGGGATCTGCGCTTTGACGTGAGGCACTGGTTGGCCATCAATATGGTTGATCTGAATGTTTCCCTTGAGTCGCCCTGGTTGGGCGGGCCCTCTGGGGGCTTGCCCTGCATTCGATGATCACCAGGGGTTTTTGCTGTCCGGCTGATCGCCGGTGATGGCCAGGAGGTCCCGCAGCCCCGGTTCCAGCTGGACGAAGGCCTTGCCCCGGTGACCGATCCGGCCCTTGCGTTCCTTGTCCATCTCGGCGTAGCTCAGGCCTTCGGAGGCTACGAAGAACACAGGGTCGTAGCCGAAGCCGCCGCCGCCCCTCGGAGCCTCCAGGATCTCTCCGTCGCAGCGGCCCTCCACCTCCAGCCGGATCGCTCCGGTGGGATCGGCGATCGCCAGGGCGGCCACGAAGGCCGCCCGGCGATCGGAGGGCAGGCCCTGCTCCTGGCGCTGCCGGTCGGTCTCACCCAGGTCCAGCAGCAGTCGGGCGATCCGGGAGGCGTCGCTGTCGGCATAGCGGGCTGAATGCACCCCGGGGGCGCCTCCCAGGGCGGCCACCGCCAGGCCGGAGTCGTCGGCCAGGGCCCAGTGGCCGGTGGCGCGGGCCACCGCCTCGGCCTTCAGCCGGGCATTGGCGGCGAAGCTGCTGCCCGTTTCCTCCACCTCCAGGCCGTCGGGCTGGGGCCGCACCTCCAGGGGCAGGGAGGCGAGCAGATGGGCGAACTCCCTGATCTTGCCGGCATTGCCGCTGGCGATCACCAGCACGGTGGCCGTTGCCGGGGGCTCCTGTGGGGCGGCCATCAGATGGCCTCCGCCAGCTGCCGTGCCCAGGCGAGCACCGCCTGCACCCGGTCGGCGTCGGGGGCTTCGCAGTAGAGGCGCAGCAGGGGCTCGGTGCCGGAGAAGCGCAGCATCAGCCAGTGGCTGGGGCCCATGCGCAGCTTGACCCCGTCGGTGCGGTTCACCTCCACCACGGTGGCGCCGGCCACCTCCTGGGGTGGGTCCTGGGCCAGGAGCGCCTCCAGCCGGCCGCGGCTGGCCATGTCCGGCAGGCGCAGGTCGAGGCGGTCGTAGACGCTGGCGCCGCCGCAGCGCTCCTGCAGGGCCGCCAGCCGGGCCCCGAGGGGCAGCCCCCCTTCCACCAGGGCCTCGATCAACAGCAGGGCCGCGAACAGGGCATCCCGCTCCGGCAGGTGGATGCCGAAGCCCACCCCGCCCGATTCCTCGCCGCCCACCAGCACCTCGCCGCTGAGCATCTCGGCGGCGATGTACTTGAAGCCGACGGGCATCTCGATCACCTCCCGGCCCAGGTCAGCGGCCACCAGGGCCATCAGATCGGAGCCGCTCACGGTCTTGACGACGCGGCCGCCCAGTCGGCGGGCCCGGGCCAGGTGGTCGATCAGCAGGGGCATCAGCAGCTGGGTGCTGCAGAAGCGGCCCTGCTCATCCACCGCGGCGATGCGGTCGCCGTCGCCGTCGAAGACGATGCCCACCGCCGGATGGCCGGCGGCCGTGGCCTGGCGCACCTCGGCGATCAGCTGCGCCAGGTAGGGCGCCAACGGTTCGGGCGGGTGGCCTCCGAACAGGGGATCCCGTTCCGAGCGAATCTCCCGGATCACGCCGGCGGCGGCGCCGGCCTCGCCCAGCAGGGCCGGCAGCCCACCGGCGGCCGAGCCGTGCATGGGATCCACGATCACCTGCAGGCCGATGGCGGCCAGGCCCGTCACCAGGCCAGGCACGTCGATCTTGGCGCCGAGTCCCGCCAGGTAGGTGCCCATGGCATCGAAGCGCTCGGTGTCACCGGGGATCGGCACGCTCAGGCCCCCGGCCGCCAGGCGACGCTCCACCCGGGCGGTGAAGTCGCCCTCCACCGAGCCCCCGAAGGGGCCCTTGATCTTGAGGCCCAGCCATTCCGGCGGGTTGTGGCTGGCGGTGATCACCAGGGCCCCCAAGGCCTTTCGCTCCACCACCGCCCAGCTGCAGGCCGGCGTGGGCACGGGGCTGGCCGCCAGCAGGGGGACCAGATCGGCCCCCCGTACGGCGGCGGCGATGGCTTCGGCCAGCTCCGGGGCCAGGAAGCGCCGGTCGTAGCCGATCACCACCTCCCGACTGTCCAGGCCTGCAGGGGCGCTGGCGGCCAGCTCCCGGGCGGCGGCGGTGGCCACCGGCAGCAGGCGGTCCATGGTGATGTCCACGCCGAGGATGCCCCGCCAGCCATCGGTGCCGAAGTGGATCGGTCCGGCCTCAAGGGGCAGGGGGGCGGAGGCCCTGGCGCAGCGCGGACGCAGGGAAAGGGCACGCCGGTCGTAGCAGGCTGGCCCCGGCGGTTGGCCGTTGCGGGTGCCGGCCTGATGGCAGGCCACCGGCCCCCCTAGCCTGCAGCCCATGCCCCAGTCCTCGGACGCACCTGTCCTCACCGACCGTCTGCTGCGCAGCTGGGTGCGCTGCCGGCGGCGGGCCTGGCTCGACCTCCACGGTCCGTCCGCGGAGCGTTCGTGGAGTGCCCATCGCGCCCTGGCCCTCGATGACCAGCTGCGCAGCTTCCAGAGCCTTTTGCCACAGCGCCCCGGCCACGGGGAAGCGGCCTGCAGGGCCGGCGCGCCTGGGGTGGTGGGTCTGAGGCTGGTGGGAACCGGCCCCCGGGGGCTGCGGCTGGAGGCCCACCCGAGCCTGCTGGAGCGCGTCGAGGAGCCCAGCCGCTGGGGCGACCACAGCTACCGGCCGGTGCTGGCCCGCCAGGGCCGGCGCCTCACCCGCGAGCACCGCGTCCTGCTCGCCCTCTGGGGGCGGTTGCTGGCGGAGCACCAGCGAGCCCCGGTATCCCATGGTCTGGTGGTGGCTGGGGCCGACCGGGGGTTGGAGCGGGAGCGGCTGGCCCTTGGCGGCTCGCTGCAGCGTCAGCTGGACGACAGCCTCGAGCGGCTGGCCCTCGAGCTGGCCCGCTGCGAGCCGCCGCCCCTGGTCAGCGACCGCAAGAAATGCATCCTCTGCAGCTGGCGCGGAGCCTGTGACCGGGTCGCGGCCGCCGAGGGGCACCTGAGCGAGGTGAGCGGCATCGGCGGCAAGCGCCGCGAGCTCCTGCTGGAGCTGGGCATCACCAGCCTCGACCAGCTGGCGGCGGCCGATCCGGATCGTCTGGCTGAGGACCTGGCCGTCCACAGCGAGCAGCACCGGGAGGTGGCCCCCAAGCTGGTGGCCCAGGCCAGGGTGCAGCAGGAGGGCGCGCCCCGGCGCAGCGGCGAAGCGGCCGGCCCCGCCCTGCCGGAGCTGGCGGCGGCCCCAGGCGTGCTGCTCTACGACATCGAGTCCGATCCCGATGCCCGCGACGACTTCCTGCACGGCCTGGTGCGGCTGGAGCGCGGGCCGGACGGACGCTGGCCCGGGGCCCCGGGCCCGGGGGAGATCCTGGGCCGCTACCAGCCCCTGCTGGCCCTGCACGAACACGGCGAGGCCCGACTGTGGCAGCGCCTGAGCACCCTGCTGGCCCGCTATCCCGACTGGCCCGTCCTCCACTACGGCGAGACCGAATCGGTGTCCCTGCTACGCCTGGCGGAGCGCCAGGGTGCCAGCGAAGCCGAGCGGGAGCGGCTGCGGGTCCGGTTGGTGGATGTGCATCAGCGGCTGCGCCGTCACTGGCTTCTGCCGGTGAACAGCTACGGGCTCAAGGCCGTGGCGGGTTGGCTGGGCTTCCGCTGGAGCCAGAAAGGCGTCGACGGTGCCCGCTGCCTGCTCTGGTGGCGCCAGTGGCGGGAGGGTTCCGGAGGGCCGCGGCGCCCGAGCCGGGGCGCCCTGGGCCGCAAGCTGCAACGCATCTTCCGGTACAACCAGGACGACAGCCTGGCCACCTGGGCGGTGGTGCGCTGGCTGCTGGATCAGGACGCCTTGCCGGCCCCTCCACCGCCCCCCGCCCCGACCGGCGGCGCCTGAAACGCCGCCGGCAGCGAGAGCCGCAGCCGGACATCGGGCCCATCCCCGGCCAGCAGCGAAGGCTCCTGCAGCCAGGCCCGGCGCACCAGGGCCAGGCCGATCCACCCCTCGCCCCCGGGGAGTTCCAGGCTGGAGGTGATCACTCCGGCGCGCCCCCCGGTCCCGTCGTGAAGCGGCGTGCCGGTGGCGACGGCCCCGGCGGAGGCTCCGGTGGCCCACCAGCGGCGCAGTTGCTGCTTCACGCCGTCGTAGGTGGTGAGCTTGGCGAGGGTCTCCTGGCCCACGTAGCAGCCCTTGGTCAGGCTCACCCGTGCCGCCAGTCCCAGTTCAAACGGGTTGGTGTCCCCGTTGATCTCCCCCGGTGCCGCCGGCAGGCCCTGCTGGAGCCGCCAGCGTTCCGCCTCCTGTGGCTCCAGGGGGCTCCGCTGGGCCAGCCATGGCGGCAGCGGCGCGTCCGCCGGCAGCAGCAGGGCCTCCCCCAGCTGCCAGCCCGGCGAGCCTGCCAGCGGGGCCCAGGTCCCGGCGGGTGTGGCGTCTGGCCCCGCCGCTGCCAGCGGCTGATGCAAGGTGGCCGGTGTCACCGGCCCCAGCCGCACCTTGTCGGCGGGAAACAGCACCCGGTCGAGGGCGAGGCGCACGGCCTCGGGATCCCCATCGACGATCACCAGCCAGGCCCCGTCGGCGTCCACCAGCACCTCCGCCACCGCCCGCAGGCGGGCCGTGGGGCCGATGCAGCAGGTGGCGAGCCATTGGCCGGGTAGGGCCGCTTCGAGGGCCTGGCTGGTCTGGCCGTGCAGCACACGCAGGGTGTCGGGACCATCGAGCCGCAGCAGCGCCACGGGCCGCGACCACCGGCCTTGGGCCGGAGGCGTCCAGTTCCAGGGATCGGCCGCGGCCGACGTCGGGACGGAGGAGGAGGTCATGGCGTCGCTTGGGGCGGGGTTCAGCCTGCCGCGCCGTTCAGCCCGGCGGCTGTGGCGGCCACCTCCTCCAGCAGAAACAGGCAGCGCAGGTCGAGGCCGGCTTCCTCCATGGCCTCCGCCCCGCCTTCCTGGCGGTCCACGATCGCCACGACCCGCCCCACCGCATAGCCCGCCTCCTGCAGCTGGGTCACGGCCTTCAGGGCCGAGCCGCCGGTCGTCACCACGTCCTCGAGGACGGTGATCCGGGATCCGGCCGGCGGCAGCGGGCCTTCGAGCCAGGCCCCGGTGCCATGGCCCTTGGCCTCCTTGCGCACGATCAGGGCATCGAGGTCGCGGTCAGCCAGGGCGGCCTGGAGGGCCACCGCACTCACCAGCGGGTCGGCCCCGAGGGTCAGCCCCGCCACCGCCCTGGCCTCGGCCTCCACCTCCTCCAGCATCAGGCGGCCCAGCAGGGCCAGGCCGATGCCGCTCAGGCTCACCGGCTTGCAGTTGACGTAGTGCTCACTGCGGCGGCCCGAGGCCAGGGTGAAGTCGCCCAGCCGATAGGCCCGCTCCGCCAGCAGGGCGAGCAGGGTGGAGCGCTGTTGGCTGGGGCTGGAGGGCAGGGAGACCATCGGTGCTGACGGATCGTGGTGACGGAGCGGCTGGAGCGGTTGGGAATGGATGGTGAAGTGCGTCAGAGGTCGCTAACCTTCAAGCAAATCGCCCCGGAGCTGGGGCCGCGCGACCCCATGACAGTACCGATCCTGGCAGTGCCCGCTTCCCTCGCCGCGCCCCTGTCGGCCCTGGTGCCGTTGGCGGCGGCAACCCTTCTGGCTCCCGCCATCGCCGGGCCGGTGCTCTGCACCACCACCCTCGAAGCGCCCATGGCCGCTTCGGCCGGCACCGGGCCGGTGGAAGTCACCCGCTGCGGCGTGACCCGCTCGGCGCCTGAGGTGATGGAGCAGCGCTTCTACAGCTTTTCTGCACCCTTTGCCCAGGGTGTCAACCTGCTGCATCAGATCACCGATCCCCTGGGTCTCTCGATCCCAGGTCGGGATGGGGGCAGGATCGTCGCCTTCGGTTTCCCTGACCAGAACATCGTCTGGGACGGCACCGCCATCGAGAACACGGCGTCGGTGATGCTGACCGACCAGAGCCCCCTGATGCCCCTGCGCACCTCCGACATCACCAACGGCTTCAGCACCAGCCTCGGGGCCGGCGCCGGGCCCACCTACGTGAGGCCGCCGGCCAGCACCACCTGGACCCCGCCCATCCGGGGTCTCTGGTAGGTCGCCCTGGCCGTCACGGGGGGTCTAGCAATCTGGTGAATGCAGCGAACTCATAATTCGCCTTAGCCGGGTTCGATCCCCGGGACCCCCATGGGCTTCACTGGCCCCCCCATCGCCGCCCCGGTCAAGGATCAGGAGGGCGGCGACGGCGGCGAGGAGTGGGACGGGCGGCGGGGCCTAACCTGCTTCCAACCTCACCCAACGATGCGCTTCCTGGTCCTGGCGATCCTGTTGGCCCTGCTGGCCTTCTTCGCTGCCGGGGAGCTTGCGTTGATTCGCCTGCGGCCCAGCCGTGTTCAGCAGCTCGAGGAGGCGGAGGAGCCCGGGGCCCGTTCCGTGGCCAGGCTGCAGCACCGGATGCGCAGCGTCCTGGTGGCCACCCAGCTGGGCCTGGTGCTGGCGTTGCTGGCCATGGGCTGGCTGGCCCGCGGCCTGGCGGAGCAGGTGGCCGGCTGGATGGGTTGGCGCGAACAGGCCTGGATCGACGCCGGTGTCTTCCTGGCCCTGGCCCTGCTGGCCACCCTCCTGGGCGGACTGGTGCCCAAGGCCTGGGTGCTGCACCGCCCCGAAGGCTCGGCCCTGCGGCTGGCGCCGCTGCTCGAGTCGCTCACCCGCACCCTGGCGCCGCTGCTGCTGCTGATCGAGCGCTTCAGCGGGGGCCTGCTTCGGCTGCTGGGCTTGCCGCGCAACTGGGATGAGCTGGTGCCGGTGCTGTCGGCCGGTGAACTGGAGACCCTGATTGAGAGCGGCAGTGTGACCGGCCTGATGCCGGATGAGCGCAGCATCCTCGAGGGGGTGTTCTCCCTGCGGGACACGCTGGTGCGGGAGGTGATGATGCCGCGCTCCGGCATGGTCACATTGCCGCTCGATGTGACCTTCGCCGAGATGATGGAATCGGTCCACGCCAGCCAGCACGCCCGCTTCCCGGTGATCGGCAGCTCCCTCGATGACGTGCGGGGCATGCTCGACCTCAGACGGCTGGCCGAGCCCATCGCCCGGGGTCTGCTGCGCCCCGAGACCCCGCTGGCCCCCTGGATCCTGCCGGTGGCCCAGGTGCAGGAAAGTGCCTCGCTGGCCGACCTGCTGCCCCTGATCCGCAGCGGTCAGCCCCTGCTGGTCGTCGTCGATGAGCACGGCGGCACCGAGGGCCTTGTCACCGTCTCCGACCTCACCGGCGAGATCGTGGGCGAGGACGACAACCCCCTGGAGACGGCCCAGGATCTGCTGCAACTCGTCGATGGCACCTGGTCGGCGGCGGGCGATCTGGAGATCGTCGAACTCAACCGCCAGCTGGGTCTGCAGCTGCCCGAGGCGGACGGCCACCACACCCTGGCCGGTTTCGTGCTCGAACGGCTGCAGCACATCCCCGCCCCGGGGGAAGGCCTCAGCTGGCAGGGCGTCCGCATCGACGTGCTCACCATGGACGGCCCCCGCATCGAGCGGGTGCAGATCACCCTCGCCAGCATGGAAGGAACCTGATCATCGATAATGCGCCCACCTGCTCCGCCCCTGCCATGAACCCAGTGCGCGTGGGTGTCATCGGCATCGGCAACATGGGCTGGCACCACGCCCGGGTGCTGAGCCTCCTGCGGGATGCCGAACTGGTGGGTGTCGCCGACCCCGACGAGACCCGCGGCCGCCTGGCGGTCGAACAGTTCGACTGTCGCTGGTTCCCCACCTATGAGGACCTGCTGGGTGAGGTGGAGGCCGTCTGCATCGCCGTTCCCACCCTGCTGCACCACCGGGTCGGCATGACCTGCCTGCAGGCGGGGGTGCATGTGCTGATCGAGAAGCCGATCGCCGCCACCCAGGAGGAGGCTGCCGACCTGATCCGCGCCGCCGAAACCGCCGGGCGCCTGCTGCAGGTGGGCCACATCGAGCGCTTCAACCCCGCCTTCCGGGAGCTGCTGCGGGTGGTGGCCAACGAGGAGGTGGTGGTGCTGGAAGCACGGCGCCACAGCCCCAACGCCGACCGGGCCAACGATGTATCGGTGGTGCTCGACCTGATGATCCACGACATCGATCTGGTGCTCGAACTGGCCGCCTCCCCTGTGGTGCGGCTGGCCGCGGCCGGGGGTCGCAGCTCCGATGGCCCGATCGATTACGTCAATGCCACCCTCGGCTTCGCCAACGGCGTGGTGGCCAGCCTCACGGCCAGCAAGATGGCCCACCGCAAGATCCGCAGCCTCAGCGCCCACTGCCGCAGCAGCCTGATGGAAACGGATTTTCTCAACCGCAATCTGCGCATCCACAGGCGCTCCCATGAATCGGTGAGCGCCGACCATGGCGAGCTGCTCTACCGCAACGATGGCTTCATCGAGGAGGTGAGCACCACCTCGATCGAACCCCTCTACGCCGAGCTCGAACACTTCCTCCAGTGCGTGCGGGGCCGGGAAACCCCCGCCGTGGATGGCCTTCAGGCCTCGCGGGCGCTGCAGCTGGCCGATCTGATCGAGCAGTGCGTTGAGCAGCCCAACCTCTGCATGGCCCTGGAGGCCCCGATCTAGGCGCTTCCTTCGGGCGTCACCCCGGCAAGGGGGCCAGCTCCCGGTCGGTGAGCTCCTGCAGGGCCAGCAGCTGCCAGCGGCGGCAGTCGGCGGGGGAGGAGCGGTAGAAGAGATCCCAGGCCTCGGCCTTGTGGGGGCCGTACTGGTCGCTGGGGACCTCGGGATGGCACTGCTGCCAGCCCACGCGCACGGCGTGGCCGATCACCACGTCAAGGGCGAGGTCGTCGTCGAACTGCACCTGGGGGTTGGCGGCCATGAAGGCCATCAGGGTGAGCAGGGTTTCGATGCACAGCCGGCGGTATTCCGGGGCTTCGATCTTGCTCAGGAGGTGCTCCACCAGCATGGCGAAGTTCTTTTCACCGGGGGTTTTCTCGCGCAGCAGGGGGGCGCTCTCCAGGCGGTTGCGCCGCTCCAGCTTGTCGCCGATCACCAGGCCCCGGCAGTGGTGCAGCAGGTCCCAGATGCCCGGATAGAAGTCCTTCGGCACCCGCTGCAGCGCCCCCAGCCGCATGCGGTGCTGCAGCCAGCTTCCGTCCTTCGGCAGCTCGGCCAGGGGATCGGGCACCTCCCAGCGCACCCGGCCGCGGAGGTGCAGCTGCTCCTTGCGCTGCAGGGAGGCGCGGGCGTGCTCGACGTCGGCCAGTACGGCCTGGAGCCGGCGGCGGATGGCGTGGGGGGGCAGGCTGCAGAGCCTTTCGAAGGCCTCGCTGGGGCTGAGGTTGGCCTCGGCCGCCAGTTCGCCGGTGAGCAACAGCAGAAACTGGCCCAGCTGCAGGGTGAGGCTGCCGCTGAGCAGGTTGACGTTGGAGCGGGCCAGGGCGTCGATGGCCAGCAGCAGCTCCTGCTGCAGCATCCATTCGCGGCCGTCCTCGCCACTGAAGCGGCGCACCATGGCGGCGATGGCCAGGCTGCCCTCCGGTTGGCTGAGCAGGGAGTCGTGGGTGTAGTTGCGACCCACCACCACCTGCTTCTGGCGCAGCAGCAGGTCGGTGACGGCATCCTCCAGCTGGGGGTGGACCAGCCCCATGGCGCCGGCGGCGCGGCGCACCACACTCCAGTCGGCATCGGCCAGGCCGCGGCGGTAGACCTCCTCCAGCAGCACCATCAGCCGCACCCCGGGGCCACTGCGGGGTCCCTGCAGGCGGGCGTTGGGACCGAGCCTCCGGCTGAGCAGTTCCAGCACCTCCGCCTGCTCCTCCAGGGAGCGGCTGGCCCAGAGCCTGTCCACCAGATGGGCCAGCGGGACATCCTCCAGCTCCTGCTCCTGGCGGGCGGTGAGCGGCTGGTGGCTGGCACTGGGCGGCAGCAGGGTGTGGCCGTCGGGGACCAGATCGCAGGCGGCCAGGGCCTGGGGGGGCAGGTCGGTCAGGCTGGCCAGCGGCACCAGCTCCTCCAGGGACACCAGGCGCACCGGCACCGAACCCAGCTGGCCATGCTGCAGGTCACGGCCCAGGTCCAGGAACGCCTCGGGATCCCTGCGGAAGGGGCCGGCGTGGACCGGCACGAGCAGCAGGGGGGCTCCGGGGCCTCGCCAGTGGCGCTGCAGCACCCGCACTTCAGTGGCCACCATGTCCACCAGCACCCGGGCATCGTCGGCCAGGTAGAAGGTGTCCTCCTCCAGCACCGCCGGCAGGAAGCCGATCAGCTCACCGTTGTGGCGGTAGAGCCTGGCGGTGGCCTGGGTCTCCATGCGCACGGGTGGATGGCCCGAGAGGCCCAGGCGACCATTGGCGCCCACCGTCGCCAGGCGCCGGGCCAGCTCGCGGGAACTGGCCACCCGCAGGGGGGGCGTCTCGCCCGCCGGCGGCGTCTGAACCGGCAGGCCAGCTTCCGCCAGGGCCGCGGCGACGCTGGCATCGGCGGGAGCCAGGGCCACCAGCACCTCCTCGGCCCCCGGGGGGATGGGGTGGCGACGGCCGCAGGGATCGAGATCGCCGGCGGTGATCAGGCCGTGCAACAGCAGATCCGACAGCCAGGTGAGGCTCTGGGTCCAGAGCAGCGGGACGTTCTCGTTGGCCACCCGGATCTGGCTGCCGGGTTGGCGCCGCTCGGCCTCGATCAGCCGCGCCGGTACCAGATAGAGCTCCGGCAGCAGGGCCTCGCCGTCGACCGACACGCTGAGCTCCTCCAGCTGCTGGCGCCATTGGCGGGCTTCGTCCCAGCGATCCTCACAGCAGGCCGTGATCAGCTCGTAGGCCAGAAAGAGCGGCCACTCGCATTCGATGTGCTCGAACTGGGCCAGCTCCTCCCGCTCGTAGTGGTGCCGGCTCACGTCCTCGAGCACGGTCTGGTGGCCGTCACGGCGGAAGCGCTTGTAGCCGTACGACCCCGCCAGTTCGCTGCGGATCTTCTCCCGGGTGCGCTCCACCAGCGCCGGATCCTCCACGGCCCAGGCGGGGTAGCCGATCACCGAGAGGCAGGCGCTGTCGGCCTCCTTGCTGGCGGATTCCCTCGGCAGCAGGCCCCGCAGGGCACGCCGCAGCCGCACGATGGCGTCGTGGGGAATGGTCAGGCAGCTGCTGCCGTCACCGTGGGGCCCGTAGAGATCCAGCCCGACGAGGGATTCCAGGGCGGCCTTGACCATGCCGATCGAGCTGGCGTTGCGCTCCGGCTGGCCGTGGTTGCCCTTGTCGCCCCGTTCCCAGATGCCGTAGTCGGCCACCCGGTAGGCGCGGGCCACGTAGTAGACGAGGTTCTGGAGGAAATCGCGCTCGTGGCTGGTCTGAATGATCACGATCCCCGAGCGCGTCAGCTGGGCCAGCTGCAGCAGAAACAGGGCCGTGGCATCGAGCTGCAGATGGCCCCAGCCGTCGTCGGCGACCACCGGATCGCCCGTGGCCGTGTCGAACTTGGCGTGGATGGCGTCGATCCGCTCAAGGCTCGTCTTGAAGCGCTCCACCTTCGCCGACTGGCGCATCATCGATCGCATCAGCCCCCGCATCAGCTGCAGGACCCGCTGCTCCAGCTCGAAGGAGCGGCGGCAGGGCCCCTGCAGGCGCCGGTGCGCCAGGGCCAGCCCCCAGACGCACTGGATCGAGTAGACGCAGTCCCGCACCCAGGCATCGCCGTAGTTGCCGTGCACGGTGCTGGCGGTGCTGGCGGGCAGCAGACCGGTGATCGGATGCTGCCGGCGCAGGACCACGTGCTCGATCTGGCGGTCGAGCCGGTTGAGAAGCTCTCGGGCCTCCGACACCCCGCTGTCGCCGTTGCTCGCCGTGGTGCTCATGGTTGGGTCAGAACGGGGCGTGCCGGCGGCGGTGGCCGTGGAACCAGGCCATAGATTCTCCCCGCCGACGTTCGTTTCCATGGCAGCCCTCGCGACCACGCCGGTCCGTGCCCGCGTCCTGGGCATTCCTGTGAATGTAAGCAACGACGTTTTCGGCGATGCCGTTGCCCTGCACGGGGCCGGTGGCGGCCAGATCGTCACCCTCAACGCGGAGATGACCATGGCGGCCCGGGCGGACCCCGCCCTGGGGGCGGCGATCGAGGCGGCGCGGATGGTCATCCCCGATGGCGCCGGGGTGGTCTGGGCCCTGGGCCGCCAGTCCCATCGCGTCCGCCGCAGCCCCGGCATCGAGCTGGCCCGTCGCCTGCTGGAGCATGCGGCGGCCCACGGCTGGCGGGTGGCCCTGGTGGGGGCGAGTCCGGTGGTGATGGATCAGCTGCGGGAGCGCCTCGCCCACGACCTGCCCAATCTGCAGCTGGTGTTCTGCGTCCATGGCTATCAGCCCGCCGAGGCCTGGCCCGGTCTGGAGAGTCAGCTGCTGCAGGCCCGCCCCGATCTGGTGCTGGTGGCCCTGGGCGTGCCGCGCCAGGAGACCTGGATTCAGGCGCTGCCCCAACCCCGCACCGGCCTCTGGATGGGGGTGGGGGGGAGTTTCGATGTCTGGGCAGGCATCAAAAAACGGGCCCCTGGCTGGATGGGTGCCCTGCAGATCGAGTGGCTCTATCGGCTGATCAAGGAACCCAGCCGCTGGCGGCGCATGCTCTCACTGCCGGCCTTTGCCTGGGCCGTGTTGCAGGAACGCCGCTGAGCGTGGAGCTGGGGAACGACGCTGATCAGCGGAAACCCACCGAGGCCTGCCAGACGAAGGCCAGCAGCAGGAAGAACAGGGGGATGATCGGCAGGATGTCCACCAGGGGGCCGAAGGCCTGGTAGGCCTCGGGAAGCTGGGCCAGGATGTGAGGCGTGGTGTGGGGCGCGGAGCCGTCCAGCAGGGATAGAGCCATGCCTGGAGGAGAACCATTGCAATGGCCGGAACCTACCACGTGTGGGCGGCCGGGGAGTCGGGCTCCCAGGGAGCGAAATCCTCTGCAAAACATCCCTCGCTGATCGCCCGCGCCATGGCGGTCGTGAAGCGCAGCAGGGTGGTGAGATTGTGCAGGCTCAACAGGGTGCGGCCCAGCAGCTCCTCGCTGCGGAACAGGTGGTGCAGGTAGCTGCGGCTGTGGTGCCGGCAAGCCAGGCAGCCGCAGCTGGGATCCAGCGGGCCGTGGTCGTGGCGGAAGCGGGCGTTGCGCAGGTTCCAGCGCTCCCCCCCCACCAGGGCGGTGCCGTGCCGGCCCAGCCGGGTCGGCAGTACGCAGTCGAAAAGATCGAAGCCGTTGGCGACCGCGATCGCCATTTCCCGCAGGCTGCCCACCCCCATCAGGTAGTGGGGCCGTGACTCCGGCAGCAGGGGACCCACCTGCCGGACCACCCGGTGCATCTCCTCGACGGGCTCCCCCACGCTCACGCCGCCCACGGCGATGCCCGGCAGGTCCATCGCCGCCACCACCCGGGCCGAGGCCTCGCGCAGATGGGGGAAGCAGCCCCCCTGCACGATGCCGAACAGGGCCTGGTCGCCGCCGCCGTGGCTGGCGACGCAGCGCTCCAGCCAGCGGTGGGTGCGCCGGCAGGCTTCGGCCACCGCCGCTTCACTGGCGGGATAGGGCGGGCACTGGTCGAAGGCCATGGCCACATCGGCGCCAAGGGCCCGCTGGATGGCCATGGAGCGCTCTGGGGTCAGGTCGATCCGCGAGCCGTCCCGGGGGGAGCGGAACACCACGCCGTCGTCGTCGATCCGGTTGATGGCGTCGAGGCTGAACACCTGGAAGCCGCCCGAGTCGGTCAGTAGGGGGCCCTCCCAGCCCATGAAGCGATGCAATCCACCGGCCTCGGCCACCACCGACTCCCCCGGCTGCAGATGCAGGTGGAAGGTGTTGGCCAGCACCATCTGCGCCCCGGTCTCCCGCAGCTGCGGTGCGGTGACGCCCTTGACGGTGGCGGCGGTGCCCACCGGCATGAACCGCGGCGTCTGCACGGTGCCGTGGGGGGTGGTGAAGCAGCCGCAGCGGGCCCGGGTCCGCGGGCAGCGAGCCGTGATCGTGAAGTCGAAGGCGATGGCGCCGAACCTGCTCAGCCGTGACGCTAGGCGGCTCTGCTACGACGCTATGCGGGGCTGCTGCGACGCTACGCGGGGTTTCGGCCGCACCTCCACCTCCCCGTCGCTCCCCGCCCCATGCCCCCATGCCCCGCCTGAGCGCTCCACCGTGGCTGCGGGATCTGGCCGGGGCCTGGATCTTCTACTCGGTGCTGCCGGCCTGGCCGGCGCCGGCGCCCCGCTTCGAGCGCATCGCCCGCTTCGCCCCCTGGATCGGTGCCGTCCTCGGCGCGCTGCAGGGCCTGCTCTGGTGGGGGCTGCAGGGGCATGTGCCCCTGGTGGCCCAGGTCGCGCTGGTGCTGGCGCTGGGCCTGTGGCTGAGCGGCGGCCTGCACATGGATGGTGTGATGGACAGCGCCGATGGCCTGGCGGCGGGGGATCGCTGCCTGGAGGCGATGGCCGACAGCCGGGTGGGGGCCAGTGGGGTGCAGGCCCTGGCGCTGGTTCTGTTGCTGCGGGCCGGGGCCCTGGCCCTGCTCGGGCCGGCGGCGCCGATGGCGCTGGTGTGGGCGGCGGTCAGCGGCCGGGTGGCGCCCCTGCCCGCCATGGCCTGGTTCCCCTATCTGCGGCCGGGCGGCAGCGCCGGCTTCCATCGCGCCCACGGGGCCGCCCTGGCGGTGGAACTGCGGCCCACGCTGCTGCTGCTGCCCGTGCTGCTGCTGCTGCCCTGGCCGAACCTGGCGCCCTGGCCCGTGACCATCGGCCTGGTGGCCCTGGTGCCGGCCCTGCTGGTTCCGGTGGCCTTGGGCCGTCGCCTGGGCGGCCACAGCGGCGACACCTACGGGGCCTGCGTGGAGTGGACCGAATCGGTGGGCCTGCTGCTCATCGCCGCGGCGCTGCGGCTGGCGGCCGCGGCAGGCTGAGCCTGAAGGCGTTGCCCTGCTCCGGCAGGGCCTCGGCCAGCGTCCGGGGCGGCACCACCAGCTCCAGCTCGCCGCCGAGGCTGCGGGCCAGATCCCGCCCCAGGGCCAGCCCCAGACCGGTGCCGGGCAGCTCCTGGCCCCGCGTTCCCCGCACGCCCCGCCCGAAGATCGCCTCACGCTCCACCGCCGCGATGGCCGGCCCGCCGTCCCACACGGTGAGGTGGAGCAGCGGGCCATCGGTGGCCGTGTGCAGGCCCACGCTGGCGCCGTGGGGGCTGTAGCGGAAGGCGTTCTCCAGCAGGTTGGCCAGGATCTCCGCCACCGCCCCGCTGTCGCCGCTCCAGTCGGGCAGGGCCTCGGGACCGTGCCAGTCCCGGCCCTGCAGGGTGGCGGTGGCGGCGGCCCGTTGCAGCAGCGGTTCGAGCAGCCCGGCCAGGGGCTGGCCCTCGGGCCCGCTCAGCAGCGGCGGCAGCAGCAGCGGCTGGGGGGAGGCGCTGCCGGGGAGCCGTCCGTCGGGGTGAACCAGCTCGCTGATGGCATCGACATAGCGGTTGATCTGGCGCTCCTCCGCCAGCAGGCCCTGCACCAGGGAGCGGTCGTTGTGCTCGGGGCCGAGGCGTCGCAGCAGCAGCTGGCCGAAGGTGCGCAGGGCGGTGAGGGGGTTGCGCAGCTGGTGGAGCAGCAGACCCAGCTGTTCCTCGCGCTGCGTCAGCCGCTGGCGCAGTTCTCCGCCCTCCAGATCCAGCCGCAGCGCTTCGGTGAGGACCAGGGCCACGGCCTGGAGCCGCTGGGCGAGAGGCTCGGGCCAGGGGCTGCGGGAGGCCTCCACCTGCAGGGCACCGAGCAGGCGCTGGCCATCGCGCAGGGGCAGCCAGCGCCGCTGCTCGGCGGGCACCCGCAGCCGGCTGACCGTGTCCACCGGCGGCAGGGCCCGCTCGTCCGGCGGCCAGTGGCCGACCGGCAGCAGGTTGGGCTGGCCCGTTTCGCCCTGCTGGGTGACGTACACCACCAGCGACCGGACGTCCGGGCAGTCGATGAACTGACCCAGCTGGAAGCCCACCAGGGCCAGAAACCGCTCTGAGACAGGCATCACGACCCGCAGCCAGCGTCAGTACGGGACTTTTTCGGAAAAGGCGTGTCGAAACGCAAAAATAGTTTTAAGCTGTCGGTAACGACCACTACCTCGCAGTCCTCGGACGGGCGGAAAGTTGCAGTCGTAACGGCCAGTGTTGCGCTTTGCTCGCAGCCAAGGCTACAGCAGAGGCAGCTGCGTACCGCCTCTGTCCCGGCCACCACCTCTCCGGGGGTTCAGGCCGGCGTTACCGACGGTGATCCTCTCCGACCCGCTTCAGGTCGACAGTCGTGTGGACGTGGACCCGCCATCTCTCCAGGGTGGCGGGTCCGCCATGGCGCTCGGCGTCGGCTCCCGCCGATCTTCGCTCGTCTGCAGCCCCCCCCAACTCCACCTTTCGGTCTCCCTTCACCGGGATCCATTCCATGTCCAAGAAGCGCAAGCGGATCAGTCGCCGTCGTCTGGCGGGTCAGCGGGTCCTCGCCCATGTCCCCACGTTCAACCTCGAAACCGGTGCCCACAAACCGGTCACGGCGGCGCGCCGCTACATCGCCGAAACGGAGCTGATGGCCCCGGCGATCCTCAACGTGCGCCGCAATGAGCACACCACCGACCGCTTCTTCTGGGGGGAGAAAGGTCTGTTCAGCGCCCAGTACGCCGAAGAGAACCATTTCCTGTTCCCGTCCCTGCGCCTGATCGTCGACAGCATCGGCGAGGAGGTCCTGTTCGAGGGCCTCGAAGCGCTCGCCTCCGACGACTGGGAGGAAATGGAAGAGTACGAGTACGCCTTCGTCTGATTCCCGGGGCTGGCGAAGGGGTCAACCTCTCTGCCAGCCACTCCGCAGAAACTCCCGCATGGTGGCGATCAGGTCGGGATCGATGCTATGGCCGCCTGGGAAGGCGATCCGGTGCACCGATCCACCGGCCTCCGCCAGGGAACGCTCCAGCGCCTGACTCGCCGCGAAGGGCACCACCGGATCCTGCTCCCCATGGGTGAGCAGGATTTTTGTGCGGGGAGCCTGGGGCCGCCAGTCGGGGTGCGGGTAGCCGCTGCAGGCGATCAGGCCCGCCAGGGCGAGGGGGGCGCTGGCGTCGGCGCCACAGCCCGTGGCCACGTCGATGGCCATGGCGGCCCCCTGGGAGAAGCCCAGCAGGCTGGTGCGCTCCAGGGGCACCGTGTTGCCCAGGGCCAGCAGCCGCTGCCGCAGGTCGCGGCGGGCCTGGGGCAACTGGGGCCACTCGGGTTGCTGCAGGTCGTTCCACTGGCGGCCAAAGCCGCCGGGATGGGGCAGGGGCGCCCGCAGGGCCACCACGCTCAGGTTGGGGCTGGCGGGATCGGCGCCGATCAGTTCCGCCCCCAGATCGAGCAGGTCATCGGCGTCAGCGCCCCAGCCGTGCAGCAGCACAAGACGGTGCTCGGCCTGACGGGGACCCAGCCAGAGGGCGGTGCCGTCGTCTTCACGCAGCTGGGCTTCGGCGTAGGGATCCGTGGACACGGTGGCATTCGGCTGTTGCTGCGTAGGTTGGCTCCTCCCCTGCCCTTTCCGCCGTCATGGCTCCCACGGCCCTTCTCAGCGTGTCCGACAAGCGGGGCCTGGTGCCGCTGGCGGAGGGGTTGCTGGCCCAGGGCTACGCGCTGCTCTCCAGCGGTGGCACCGCGGCGGCCCTGGCGGCCGCCGGCCTGCCGGTCACGAAGGTGGCGGAGCACACCGGAGCCCCTGAGATCCTGGGCGGCCGGGTCAAGACCCTCCATCCCCGCATCCACGGCGGCATCCTGGCGCGCCGGGCCGACCCTTCCCACCGGGCCGACCTGGAGGCCCAGGGGATTGTCCCGATCGATGTGGTGGTGGTCAATCTCTATCCCTTCCGCGCCACCGTGGCAGACCCAGGCGTCAGCTGGGAGACGGCCATCGAGAACATCGACATCGGTGGACCGGCCATGGTCCGCGCCGCCGCCAAGAACCACGCCGACGTGGTGGTGCTCACCGATCCCGACCAGTACCCGGGCTTCCTGGACGCCCTGGCGGCCGGCCGGGTTGATGGCCCCCAGCGGCGCGAGCTGGCCCTGGCCGCCTTTGCCCACACCGCTGCCTACGACGCCGCCATCGCGACCTGGATCGAGGGCCGCCTGGCTGATCAGCAGCCCGCCACCGCGGCGGAGGCGCAGCCCCTGCGGCTGGAGCTGCCCCTGCGGCAGGTGCTTCGCTATGGCGAGAACCCCCACCAGAGCGCCCGCTGGTGCGGAGAGGCCGATTTGGGCTGGGGGGCGGCCCGCCAGTTGCAGGGCAAGGAGCTCAGCTACAACAACCTGATCGACCTGGAGGCGGCCCTGACCACGGTGGCGGCCTTCGGGTATGGCGCCGGGGCTGAGCCGGCGGCGGTGGTGATCAAGCACACCAACCCCTGCGGCGTTGCCCTCGGCGAGGACACCGCCGATGCCCTGCTGCGGGCCCTCGATGCCGACCGTGTTTCCGCCTTCGGGGGCATCGTCGCCCTCAACGGGCCGGTGGATCGGACCGCTGCCGATCACCTGGCGGGGCTGTTCCTGGAGTGTGTGGTGGCGCCGTCCTTCTCGGAGGAGGCCCGCCAGCGGCTGGCGGCGAAGGCCAACCTGCGGCTGCTGGAGCTTGACCCCAGGGCCGTGGCGGAGGCCTCCGGGCGCCTGCAGCTGCGCAGCGTGCTCGGGGGTGTGCTGGCCCAGCAGGCGGACGATGGCCCCGCCGATCCCGACAGCTGGCAGGTGGTGAGCGACCGCCAGCCCAGCGAAGGGGAGTGGCGGGATCTGCGCTTCGCCTGGCAGGTGGTGCGTCACGTCCGCTCCAACGCCATCCTGGTGGCCCAGGGCGGCCGCACCCTCGGGGTCGGGGCCGGCCAGATGAACCGGGTGGGCTCCGCCCGGCTGGCCCTGGAGGCCGCCGGCGACGCGGCCCGGGGGGCGGTCCTGGCCAGCGACGGCTTCTTCCCGTTCGATGACACCGTGCTGCTGGCGGCACGCCATGGCATCACCGCGGTGATCCAGCCCGGCGGCAGCAAGCGCGACCCGGATTCGATCGCCGCCTGCAAGGCCAACGACATGGTGATGGTGATCACCGGCCGACGTCATTTTCTGCACTGAGGCCGCAGGCAGTTGTAACTTCGTTGGACTCACAACCGGCCCTGGCCCGGTGGAGTTCCCACGCGTGATGTTCGCCGCCCTTCCCAGTTCCCTTGCCTTCGGCCTCAATTTCGTGCATCCCCTGCTGATGTGGGTGCTGCTGGGCCTGGCCGGCTACGCGATGTTTCTGGGCATCAAGGCCAAGAAGACCCGCACCGCCACGCCCGAGGACCGCAAGGAGCTGATCAAGGGGCAGTTCGCCAAGCGCCATTACCTCTTCGGCAGCCTCGTGCTGGCCGTGCTCGTGCTCGGCCTTGTCGGTGGCATGGCCGTCACCTACATCAACAACGGCAAACTGTTCGTCGGTCCGCACCTGCTGGTGGGACTGGCCATGGCCTCCCTGATCGCCCTGGCAGCGGCCCTCTCCCCCCTGATGCAGGCCGGGAACCTGATCGCCCGCAAGGTGCACGTGGGTCTCAACATGACCGTGATGACCCTGT
>NZ_JAGQBG010000189.1 GCF_024345515.1 Cyanobium sp. N5-Cardenillas | reverse complement strand
GGTGTGCAGCAGGCGCATGGCAACAAGGTACCGAGGCCTGCGGCTCCCAGGTGGTCGTCAGTTCATGCAAGCGTCCGTCAGGGAGTGGAGGGTCTGGACCTGGCCCGGGGAGAGGGCAAAGCTCAGATCTCCGGCGGAACTCGGCACCGTGATCTTCAGGGGCAGGCCATCGGCAGGGGTCGGATCGAGGCAGCCGGCGTCGAACTGGGAGGACGTGGCCGGGATCGCGCCACCGACAGAGGCCGTGAGCTCAGCGCTGCGGTTGGCGAGACTCCAGTTCTGATCCTTGCCATCACTGAGCCGCAGGGGCCTGGCATGGTCCAGGCTCAGCCTGGGGGACTCCGCATTCAGCCGGATGCGCAGACCCTTGGCCGCGTTGATGTCTGACGATTCGTAGATCATGCCGCCGAGGCGGTGCCCCGCGCCGTCATCAAGATTCCCGTTGCCATCGGTGTCAGCGGCTGAGGCGGCCGATGGTGACAGGAGCGAGGCCAGCACGAACAGTCCGACCGCCACGATCCCGCCACGGCCGCTGTCGACCAGGCGGCGCCAGGGCGTCATCACCATGGAGGCGAACAAAGCAAGAATTCTTTTCATTGGCTTGTGGTTCTCTTCGGGGACATTGTCAACCTAATCAGAACGCCTGATGCGGCGCATACGGATATCCAAAGCTTGCGCAAGCGCCGGCCGTCATTAGCGTGAGCCTGAAAATGCCAGGGACCCCCTGGCATGTCACTCTTCCAGGGAACCGCTGCCATAGAGTCTCGATCTGCACCAGTCGTCGTGATGCTGCAGATCGAGATCGTCCTGCAGCACGATTGCATCGTTCGTCGCCATGAACACATCGCTGGATTGCATTCCTTGCCTGCTGCGCCAGTCACTGGAGGCGGCCCGACTGGTCACCTCCGATGCATCGATCCATGAGCGCCTGCTCAGGGATGCACTGCATTGGGCCGAAGGCATGGACCTGACAGCATCACCACCGGCCATGGCGCAGTGCCTGCACCGGCGTCTTCGGGAGATGACGGGCGTGGTCGACCCCTACCGCGAGTCGAAAGCCTGGCAGAATCGCGTCGCGATGGACATGGTTCCAGCGCTTGAGGCCGAGGTGGAGGCCTGTGAAGACCCTCTCCTGATGGCCGCCCGTCTGGCGATCGCCGGTAATGCCATCGACATGGGCAGCAACGGCCGGCTCACGGAGCAGGATGTGCGGCAGGCCCTGGAGAGGGCCCTGAAGGATCCATTCCATGGCGATGTGGAGCAGTTCCGCGCCGCTGTTTCTGAGGCTGAAACGATCCTCTATCTGGCGGATAATGCGGGCGAAATCGCGATTGATCGCCTGCTGATCAACCAGTTGCTTCCCCGGACGATTACCCTTGTCGTACGTGGATTTCCGGTCCTCAATGATGCCACCAGAGTCGATGCCGAGCGGGTGGGGCTTGATCGGATGGTGGAGGTCATCGACAACGGCTCGGATGCACCCGGAACGATCCTCTCGGACTGCAGCCAGGACCTGCGGGAACGCTTTGCCGCCGCCGACCTGATCATTGCCAAGGGTCAGGGGAACTATGAATCCCTGAGTGATGAGTCAGGTCAGCTCTTTTTTCTGTTCAAGGCGAAATGTCCCGTGATTGCTGAGCTTGTCGGTCAGCCCATCGGCACCCAGATGCTGCTCATGTCTCGCGACGCGCCAGCCCCAGGGCACGCACCAGGGGCCCGAACGGCTTGAGGAAGCGGCTTTCGTGCAGGCGCCCCTTGAGCACCCGGTGCCAGTACACCCAGGGGAACACGCGCGTTTCCACCAGGAACATGCTCCAGCGCTCCTTGGTGGGGTCCACCAGGAAGGAACTCACCGGCTGGAGGCTGTAGTCGAACTCCGCCATCACCACATCGTGGAAGCTGGTGATCAGGGGGCAGGCGGTGTAGCCGTCGTACCGGGCCTGCAGCGGGTCGCCATCGAGCCGGGCCAGCAGGTTGGCCACCAGCACCGGCGCCTGGCCGCGCACGGCCGCCAGGCTCTTGGCCGTGGGCAGAGAACTGACGTCGCCGAGGGCGAACACGTCGCCAAAGCGCTTGTGCTGGCAGGTGAATCGATCGACCTCCACCCAGCCCCCCGGCCCGGCGATCGCCAGGGGGCTGGCCGCGATCACGTCCGGCGCCGCCATCGGGGGCACCACATGGAGCAGGTCGTAGGCAATCTCCTCGCGCCTCGGCTCCTGGCCCTCGGCCCGCACCTCGAACACGGCCACCCGCTCCTGGGCGCGCACCTCGACCAGGTTGTGGAGCAGACGGGTCTCGATCCCCCGGCGCGCCACGACCCGCTCAACGCTGGCGTTGTAGGCCTCCACCGGATACAGCTGCGCCTGGGCGCTGCAGAAGATCACCCGGGTGTTCACGCCCACGCCGCTGGTGGCCTGGAAGATGTCGTCGGCCAGATACATCACCTTCTGGGGGGCGCCGCCGCATTTGATCGGGGTGGCCGGATGGGTGAACAGGGCCGTTCCACCGCGGAAGTTCCGGATCGCCTTCCAGGTGGAGGCGATGTGGGGGTGGGAGTAGTTGCTGACCACCCCGTGGTGGCCGAGGGCCTCCGGCAGGCCCTGGATGCGGCTCCAGTCGAGCTTCAGCCCCGTCGCCATCACCAGCACCTCGTAGCTGAGGGCGACCCCAGCCGCGGTGATCACCCGGCGGGCTTCCGGCTCGAAGGAAGCGGCGCTGTCCTTGATCCAGACGGCACCGGCCGGGATCACGGCGGCCTCGGGCCGCTGGGTCTGGGCGTAGGGGAGCAGGCCGGCGCCGGCCAGGATCCAGCCGGACTGGTAGGCGTGGACGGAGGCGGGTTCCAGGATCGCCACATCCAGCCCGGGGCGGGCGCGCAGCAACTGGGCGGCGACGGTGATCCCGGCGGAGCCGCCACCCACGATCAGAACCCGGTGGTGGCGATGGTCTTCCGATGCAGCAGCAGCCATCTCCCCATCACGCCAGGGGCTTCACTCTGGGTGGACGCGACGACGATCCGCAGCAGCACACACATAAATTCATGCGCACAGACGCATAGGCGGATAGAATCAGGGTCCAGCGTCAGAGTCAGGCCGATGGCTCCAGCTCAGCGGCCTGCGCCTCTGCCCCCTGTGGCCGCGCCGGAGCGGCTCCAGAAGCACGGAGGCATCTTCACCGCCGTGAATCCGGGGGACTGGATCCGCCATTGGCGCCATCCCAATCACCTGATGCTGGCGGTGCCCTGGCCGGGCTTCTTCGGGTTGATCGCCGCCGGGTATCTGCTGCTCAACATCCTCTTCGCCCTGCTCTACCGGCTCGACCCCCATGGCATCGCCGGGGTGGAGGGTGAAGCGACCGGTTTCTCGGAGGCCTTCTTCTTCAGCGTGCAGACCCTGGGCTCGATCGGCTATGGCGTCTTTCACCCCACCAGCCTGTTCACCCATCTGGTCGTCACGGTTGAATCCCTGCTGGGACTGATCGTGATCGCCTTGATGACGGGGATGGCGTTCAGCCGCTTCTCCCGTTCCACCGCGCGGATCCTGTTCTCCGAGGTGGTCACCGTGCACGATTACGACGGTCGGCCCACCTTGATGTTCCGCCTGGCCAACGAGCGCCGCAAAACGATCCTGGAGGCCAGGGTTCAGGCCTATCTCGCCATCGATGAGCGCACGACGGAGGGGCACAGGATGCGACGCCTGCATCCGCTGGCCCTGAGTCGCGATCGCTCACCGCTGTTTCTGCTTGCCTGGACGGTGATGCATCCCATTGACGACGACAGCCCCCTGCATGGACGCACGCCCAGCGAGCTGGCCGAGCGTCAGGCGGAGATCCTGATTGCCTTCAGTGGCATCGACGAAACCCTGGAGCGCCCGATCTATGCCCACCACAATTTCTCGGCCTCCCAGATGCTGTTCGGCCAGGGCTTTCTGGACATGATGCGGGAGGACGACGGCCAGGGTCCGAGCTTCGATTTCGCCAATTTCAACCGCACGCACCCCTGTCCCTCGGAGGGGCCGCTCTGAACGGGGCGCTGTCGCGCAGAGCTGGTCAGCTTTCATGTGTTAATCGCGCTAGTGTTTTATCATCAATCTGGGCTGTCCGTCATGTCCCGTTCCTGCCGCCGTCTCTCCCTGCTCAGGAAGTCGGTTCTGGCCCTCCTCCCCTGGCTGTTGGTCTTGCTGACGGGAGCCGCCCCTGCTCTCGCGGCCGAAGGCTGGTCCCTCAACGATGGGGCGGGTCATCGGCTCAATGCCAGGGTCTTCGAGCAGCCGTTTCCCGAGTACCCCTCCGGCCTGCGCCTCCGCCTCAATGCCCTGGAGAGCGGCACGCGGCTGGATCACCAGGAGGAGCTGGTGTTGAGCGATTCCTCTGGCCAGGAATGGAGCCTGCCCAACCGCAGCGAGGAGCTGGTGGAGAAGGGGCGTGGTCCCATCCCCCCCGGCTCGGCCCAGTTCGACCTGGAGGCCCTGATGCCCCGGCCCAGTGAGGCCCTGCCGCTGCATGTCGCCGTGCCTTCGGCCGAAGGGGTCCTGGGTTTCGACCTCACACCCGATGAGGCCATGGCGCTCCACGCCATGGGGTCCGTGCCCCGGGGCGGTGATCAGGCCTGAGCGGTCCCGGACCCGTCTGAGCCTGAGACGGCCTCGCCGGCGGCCTGCCAGCCGGCGAGGCTTGGCGGAAAGCCCCGCACCTGGGTGAAGCCCTGCAGGTGCAGGGCCATCACCCCCATGGCCGATCGAAAGCCTGTGGAGCAATAGAGGACGATCTCCTTGTCTGTTGGGATGTCGCTGAGGTGCTCATCGAGTTCCCTCAAGGGGATGTTGACGGCCCCGATGATGTGGCCGGTTCGGTACTCCGAAGGCTGGCGCACATCGATCAGCAGGGCGTTGCCACTGGCTATCACTTTTTTGAGGGCTGGAACCGTCCTGATCGTGTGGAAGTCTGCGGGCAGGGAATGGAGATACTGATCAATCGTTCCCTGCAAAGGAGAACTCCCCTGCGGTTCTGCCGCCGCGGCGCCGGAGCCCCCAACCAACAGCAGCAGGACAGAGAGGGCAAGGCCGCTCAACAGCAGGAGTAGCGAACGTTTCATGGGTTGGATCGGGGTGATCACGAAGACGCCAGGTTCACCAGCTGAGGGACTGGGATCCCCGGCGGAAGAGAGCGGCCCCGGTCGTGGTGGGGTTTCCGATCTGCAGTCCAGTGAGGAGCTCGGGCTCCTTGATTCCGTAGTGCGTCATGCAGAGGGGACAGACGAGAATCGCCCCCCCGGAAGCCAGCAATTCGGCCATCAGTCCCTGTTGCTCCCGGAGAGCGGCGGCCCTGATGCGGCTGGCCGCGAGGACGGCACGATCGTTCAGGAAGACCGTGACCGGATGCCCGAGCCTCTGCTGAGCCCGGGCGAAGGACAGGGCCATTCTGAGCCGGTGCGGATCATCGGAGGTGAGGTTGACGAAAAGCGGATCCTGCTGGCCGGCGTAGGCGGCAGGCAGCAGCCAGGAGCTGAAGCGGGGCTCGGGAATGCCCAGAGAGGTGATTCCGACGGTGGCGGAGAGCAGGGAGCCCACCAGGAGGGTGCCGGTCAGGCGAGGAAAACGGAGCATGGAAAGCCGGGGCAGGCGAGGGACGGAAACGGGAGCTCGGCGGGTTGGAGAGGTCAGGCCTTGTCGAGTTCGGCATCGACCTTGCCACTGAAGGCGATGTAGTTGTAGATGTTGTAAAAGAGCATAATCGGAATCAGAACGCCAATGAAGGTGAGCATGAACACCATCGACGTCACGGAAGAAGAGGCTTCGAAGATGGTGATTGAGGGCGGAATGATCGCCGGAAACACCATCACCCCCAGACCCGCGAAGCTGAGAATGAACAGCAGGACCGTATAGACGAACGGCCACACCTCCTGGCCCAGGGAGAGGCTGCGGAACAGCTGCACGATCAGGGCGATGCCCAGCAGGGGCAGGAGCACGAAGAAGGGCAGAAAGGCCGGATCAAACAGGCGAGCCCGCAGCGTTTCCGACACGAAGGGGGAGGTGACCGTGATCAGCAGAGCGCCCCCTAGGGTGGTGGCCGCCGCCAGCCGGGCGGTGCGCACGTGAAGTTGCTGCAGCTCACCACTCGTTTTGAGGATCAGGTAGGTGGAGCCGATCAGCACATACCCCTGGATCAGGGTGAGGGCCACCACCAGGCTGCTGCCGTTGACCCAGATCCAGGGGGAGCCGATGAAGTGCCCAT
>NZ_JAGQBG010000188.1 GCF_024345515.1 Cyanobium sp. N5-Cardenillas | reverse complement strand
CTACAGCGGCACGGAGATGCTTGGGGCCCTCACCGCCCTGCGCCAGCTGATCACCGTGGAGCAGGCCAGCCTGACTCCCGACACGCTCACCTATGTGGCCCTGATCACCGATGGCCGGCCGGAACGCCGTCCCTGGTGGGACAACCGACCGGAGTTCGGCCAGGGCTGGAGTGGGGTCAACGTGGCCCTGCCGACGGACGCTGATCTGGCCGGTGATCCGATCACCAGCTCCGGCCTGCGCTACACGAGCGCCGGCACCCCGATCAAAGTGCCCAATGCTGCCGGTGTTGATCTCTGGGGGGCGAACCAGCAGTTGCTCAACACCGCTCTCGATACCACCGCCAGCCTGTCCAATCCCGGCAGCGTGCAGGTGTTCGCCGTCGGCATGGGGGATGGCGGCATTTCCAACTGGAACGCCATCTACTCCGACCTGTTCACCAACCAGACCTTCAACAACAGCAGCGGCAGCTGGGACTACACCACCTTGGTGCCTCCCAACCTCCCACCGTTGCTCTGAGGCCTGCAGGGCCGCTGGCAGAATCGGCAGGTTCGGGAGTTTCCTGCATGCGCGACATTCTGATCAGTTCGTTCGTCTGTGTGGCCTGCCTGATGCTGGCCCTGGTCAGCCAGCTGGTCTCCCCCTCGGTGGTGGAAGCCGCGTCGCCGGCCCCCGCCGACACCGGCGTGCAGCAGGCCCTGGCCCGCTCCGGCCCTGCCCCCACCGCGCCGCAGGCCAGCCCCGCCGTCGCGGCGCCGCTGGAACTCGACCCCGACGTCCCCAACCCCACGCTGTTCACCATGGCTCCCGATTCCTCCAGCGCCGAAATGGCCTCCAGCGGCGCTGCGGCCCTGGGCGGTGAGCTCGTCTCCCCCACCGAGCGCACCACCCCCAGCGGGCTACGCATCACCGACCTGGCCCTGGGCGAAGGCGCCGAGGCCAGGAGCGGCCAGACCGTGGTGGTCAACTACCGCGGCACCCTCACCAACGGCAAGGAGTTCGACAGCAGCTACGGCCGCGGCCCCTTCAGCTTTCCCCTCGGCGCCGGCCGGGTGATCCGGGGATGGGACGAAGGCGTGGCCGGCATGAAGGTGGGCGGCAAGCGCAAGCTGGTGATTCCGCCGGATCTGGCCTACGGAGAGCGCGGTGCCGGTGGCGTGATCCCCCCCAACGCCACCCTGGTGTTCGAGGTGGAACTGCTGGACGTGAAGGGCTGAGCCGCGAGCCGAACACGGACGGGCTCCGCGTTGCGATCGTTACAATGCCGCGTAGCCCCATCCGTCTCCCATGGCTCACCAGCTGCCCGAACTGCCCTACGGCCTCGACGCACTCGAGCCCCACATCTCCCGGCAGACCCTTGAGTTCCACCACGGCAAGCACCACGCGGCCTACGTCACCAACCTCAACAAGCTGATCGAAGGAGGTGACCTCGAGGGCAAGAGCCTCGAAGAGGTGATCCTGGCCGTCGCCGGCGACGCCGGCAAGGCCGGGGTGTTCAACAACGCCGCCCAGGTCTGGAACCACAGCTTCTACTGGCAGTGCATCAAGCCAGGTGGCGGCGGCGCTCCCAGCGGCGCCCTGGCGGAGAAGATCGCCGCCGACTTCGGCAGCTTCGAGGCGTTCAGCGAACAGTTCAAGACAGCCGGCGCCACCCAGTTCGGCAGCGGCTGGGCCTGGCTGGTGCTCGATGGCGGCACCCTGAAGATCACCAAGACGGCCAACGCCGATCTGCCTCTCGCCCATGGCCAGAAGGCCCTGCTCACCATGGACGTCTGGGAGCACGCCTACTACCTCGACTACCAGAACCGTCGTCCCGACTACATGACCACCTATCTCGAAAAGCTGGTCAACTGGGACTTCGTGGCCGCGAACCTGGCCGCCGCCTGATCAGGCTCCGGCTCCAACCGCCAGCCCCCGGGGATCCCCGGGGGCTTTCTTTTTGGTCGGCCGGGCCCCTGGCAGCACCGCCTCCGGCGCGATCCACATGGCATCGCCGTAGGAGAAGAAGCGGTACTCGCGCTCGATCGCCTCGGCGTAGAGGGCCAGCAAGCGCTCGCGGCCGATCAGGGCACTCACCAGCAGCAGCAGCGAGCTCTTCGGCAGGTGGAAATTGGTGAGCAGGCCCTGCACCACGGCGAAGCGGTAGCCGGGCTGGATCACCAGGTTCACCGGGCCGGTGTGGGGCCGGAGCTCGCCGCCGTGCAGCTGGGCCACGGCCTCCAGGCTGCGCACCGAGGTGGTTCCGATGGCGATCACCCGGCCACCGGCTGCCCGGCAGGCAGCCACCGCCTCCACCAGCGCCGGGCTCACGTCCACCCATTCGCTGTGGAGCTTCAGAGCGCTCAGGTCTTCCGTTTCGATCGGCCGGAACGTGCCCAGGCCCACGTGCAGGGTGGTGGTGGCCACCCCGACACCCCGCTCTCGGATCGCAGAGAGCAGCTCGTCGCTGAGGTGCAGGCCGGCGGTGGGGGCGGCCACGGCGCCGGGGCGGGCGGCGTACCGGGTCTGGTAGCGCTCGTTGTCGCTGGCGTCGTGTTCGTGGATGTAGGGCGGCAGGGGGATAGCGCCGTATTGCACCAGCAGGGGCTCGAGGGCGGCCGCATCGGCGCATTCCGGCGGGAACTGCACGATGCGGCCGCCGGTGGAGGGATCGCTGCCCATCACCTCTACGGTCAGTTGCGGCTGGCCGCCTGCCACCACCTCCAGGCGGTCACCGGGCCGCAGCTTCTTGGCGGGCCGCGCCAGGCACAGCCACTGGCCAGCCCCGCCCGGCCAGGGCTCGAGCACCAGCAGCTCCACCGCACCGCCGCCGGGCCGCCGCGCCTCCAGCCGGGCCCGCAGCACGCGAGTGTCGTTCACCACCAGCAGATCGCCGGGCCTGAGTTCGTGCTGCAGATCCCAGGCGCTGAGGTGGCGGGCCTGGGGGGCAGGCCCGGCCCCCGCCGGGTCCACCACCAGCAGCCGCGCGGCGTGCCGGGGCTCCACCGGCCGCTGGGCGATCCGCTCCTGGGGCAGGGCGAAGTCGTAGCTCGACAGGCGCAGGTCGGCGGGATCCGGCACGGCGGGAGTGACCATGCGGAAGGGAGACGTCCTAGAGGGCCAGGCTTTCGGGCCGGTTCTCGATCAGGTCGGCCAGATCCTTGAGGAAGGCCGCCGCATGCGTGCCGTAGATCACCCGGTGGTCGGCGGTGAGGTTGACCTGCATCTGGCGCCGCACGGCGATCGAGCCGTCCTTGAGGGCCGCGACCACGGGCCTGGAGGCGGCCACCGCCAGGATCGCACCGGTACCCGGGGGCAGGATCGCGTCGAAGCGGTCGACGCCGAACATGCCCAGGTTGGAGAGGGTGAAGGTGCCGGTGGTGTACTCCTCCGGCTTGAGCTGCTTGGAGCGGGAGCGGGCCACCAGATCGGCCCAGTTGCGGGAGAGCGAATAGAGGTCGGTGCGGTCGGCGGCAGCCAGCACCGGGGTGATCAGGCCGCCGTCATCCATAGCGACGGCCACGGCCACGTTGACGGAGGCCGGGTAGGCCATGCCCGCGTCGCTGGCGGAGGCATTCACCTGGGGATGGCGGGCCAGGGTGACGCCCACGGCCTTGGCCAGCAGGGCCGTCATCGTGACGCCCTTGGCCTTCACCTGCCTGTAGAAGGCGTCGAGCCGGTCGGTGGTGATCGTGTAGCCGACGTGGAAGCAGGGGACCGCCAGGCTGGCGTTCATGTTGCGGACGACCGCCTGCTGCAGGGTGTTGAAGGCCACCGTCTCACCGGCGCGGCCGAAGGCCTGGCCGGCGGGGGCGGCCGGGGCGGCGGCGGCGCCATTGCCCGCGGCGACCGCCATCGCCGCAGCGGTGCCCTCGGCCACCCGAGGCACGCTCACCGGTTGGCCGGTGGCCTGCTCCACGTCCTCGGCCTGGATCCGGCCGTTGGGGCCGCTGCCCCGCACGGAGGCCAGGGCCACGCCGAGCTGGGACGCCAGCTTGCGGGCCCGGGGGGTGGCCACCACACGGCCGTCGCCGCTGTCGGCCGACACCGCCACCGGGGCAGCGACCGGTGCCGGTGCGGGCGCGGCCGGGGCTGGGGTGGGGGCCGCCGCCGCAGGAGCGGGTGCGGCCGCCGCAGGGGGAGCAGGGGCCGCCGCGGCCGGGGCGGGGGCCGCCGCCTTGGCCGCCGCGATCTCCGCTTCCGTTTCCACGATCAGGCCGATCGTTTCCCCCACCGGGGCGGTGCTGCCCGCCTCCATCAGCACGGCCGCCAGGAAGCCCTCCTGGAAGGCCTCCACATCCATATCCGCCTTGTCGGACTCGACCACGAGCACCGACTCGCCCCTCTCCACGCGCTCACCGGGCTTCTTGAGCCACTCCACGATCTTGCCCTCCGTCATGGTGGAGCTGAGGGCCGGCATGAAGATTTCGTGGGTGGCCAACGGGGGACTGCCTCTGTGATGGGAGGGATTTTAGGTGGCGGAAGGATCAGCCCCCCTCGATCGCCTCGATCACGCCGTCCCGTACCAGCACCGCCACCTGCAGCTTCTGCACCAGGTTGTCGCCCACCTGCACATCGCAGAAGCTCTCGATCTGCCCCTGCTCCACCACCTGCTCCATTTCCAGTTCCCGCACCTGGCGCTGCTGCTCCAGCACCTGGCGCTTCTGCTCCTCGAACTCGGCCCGCTTGGCCGCCACCTGCTGCTGCACCGAGCCCACCTGCTCCTGCACCCGGGGATCGAGGGGGTTGGCGCTCTGGCGACGGATCTCGTCGACCAGCCGCTGCCCCTCCTGCTCCAGCTGGGCCAGCTGCTGGTCGAAATTGGTGAGTGCATTGCTGAGCTCCCGCTCGGCATCCTCCTTCCAGCGCGGCGTCACCACGGCACGCACCGTGATCGATCGCTTGATGTTGAGGCTGTTGCCGTCGGCCATGGGACTTCAGGTGCAGGGCTCAGGCTGTCAGGCGACGGGGGATCCGGTCAACCATGGGATCCGCTCTCGCCGTAGAGCGCTGCGATGACAGCGCGGTCCCGGTCGGCGATCCGATCGCGGCGCTGCTTGAGGGTCTGGGTGAGCAGGCCGTTGTCGATGCTGAAGGGCTCCACCAGGGCCACACCGCCGAGCCGCTCGTCGGCCCGGGAGCCCGGCCGGGCCGCCAGCAGGCGGTTGCACTCCCGGCAGAGGGCCCGCAGCAGGGCCGGATCGGCGCCGGCGCCGGGGTCCCCCGGATCGGGACCGGGGAGATTCGCCTGGTCCGCGAACGCCTGCAGGGCCTCCGCCTTCGGCACCACCAGGGCACCGAGCTGCTTGCGGTCCTGGCCCACCAGCATCACCTGTTCCACCAGCGGCGAAGCCACCAGGGCCTCCTCCAGGGGTCCGGGCTCGATGTTCTCGCCGCTGCTGAGCACGATCGTGTCCTTGGCCCGACCGGTGAGCACCAGGGTTCCATCGGCCAGCAGCAGACCCAGATCGCCGGTGTCGAACCAGCCCTCCCCATCCAGGACCTTGGCCGTGGCCTCGGGCTTGTTGTGGTATCTGGCCATCACCTGGGGACCTTTCGCCAGCACCAGCCCCCGCTCCCCCACCGGCAGCGGGGACCGGGTGGCCGGGTCCACCACCTTCAGGCCGGTGTCCGGCAGGGGCAGCCCGGCGCTGCCGCGGCGGTTGCTCCAGGGCCGGCGGCAGGCGAGCACCGGGCTGGTCTCGGTGAGCCCGTAGCCCACCAGCAGCTCGATGCCGACGGCCTCGAAGAAGCCGTCGACGTGGATGGCCAGGGCCCCGCCGCCGCTGATGGCGGTGCGCAGCCGTCCCCCCACCAGCTGGCCCCGCACCTTCGGCCAGAGCAGGGCTCCGGCTGTCGCGTGCAGCGGCCAGAGCAGCAGGGCCCCCGCCGCAGCCACCAGCCGGGTGGCAGGAGATTCCTGCGTCAAGGTGAGATCGAGGGCCACCCGCTGGCGCCGGTGGAAGGCCCGGCTGACGGCCAGGGCCCGGCGCAGCAGCCGCTGGCGGGAGGCGGGCATGGCCGCCAGGGCGTCCTCGAAGCCGGAGAGCAGGGCCTCCCACAGCCGCGGCACGCTGATCAGGTACTGGGGGCGCACCTTCTGCAGGTCGGAGCGCAGCTGCTTGAGGGTGGTATAGGTCTGACGGCAGCCGCAGCTCAGCAGGAAGTACTCGGCCGTGCGCTCGTAGGCATGCCAGATCGGCAGCACCGAGAGCACGTGATCACCCGGACTCGGCGACACCGCCACCCCCAGCGTGCCCAGCTGG
>NZ_JAGQBG010000187.1 GCF_024345515.1 Cyanobium sp. N5-Cardenillas | reverse complement strand
TCACCAGGGGGAAATCGGCGCCGGGGAGGGACACCACGGGGGTCGGGAGCGGCGGCCGCAGGCCGGGCGCGACAGGGGGATCGGGCCATCCTGCCGGAGGTGGGATCGTGGGGTGATTGCACCCCTGTCGCAAATCGATTCCCAGAGGCGTCTCTGGGGCTCTATGGGACGGCGGTGGTAGATTGGCCTTTGCGCAGCGTCCTTTCGGAGCCGCTTCGCCCCATTGCCGCCCCACCGCCCCTGGGATTCGCCGCCCTTGTCAGCCCCCTGGGGAGCCCTTTTCTGAATGAGCGACGCCATCAAAGTCGAAGCGGCCTACGGCGCCGAACAGATTCAGGTGCTGGAAGGCCTGGAGCCGGTGCGCAAACGGCCGGGCATGTACATCGGCACCACCGGCCCCCGGGGTCTGCACCATCTCGTTTACGAGGTGGTCGACAACTCGGTGGACGAGGCCCTGGCCGGCCACTGCGACGCGATCGTGGTGACCCTGCACGCGGATGGCTCCGCCAGCGTCACCGATAACGGCCGTGGCATCCCTACCGACATCCATCCCCGCACCGGCCGCAGCGCCCTGGAGACGGTGCTCACCGTGCTCCACGCCGGCGGCAAGTTCGGCAGCGGCGGTTACAAGGTTTCCGGAGGCTTGCACGGTGTCGGCATTTCGGTGGTGAATGCCCTCAGCGAGTGGGTGGAGGTGACCGTCCACCGCCAGGGGCAGGTCCACCGCCAGCGGTTCGAGCGCGGCCTGCCCATCGGCACCCTCGTCTCCGAGGACGCCCCGGACGCCGGCACCGGCACCGGCACCGCGGTGCGCTTCCTGCCCGACCTCGAGATCTTCAGTGGTGGGATCGCGTTCGATTACCACACCCTTTCGGCCCGTCTGCGGGAGCTCGCCTATCTCAACGGCGGCGTCCGCATCGTCTTCCGCGATGAGCGCCCCGCCGCCACCAACGCCGCCGGTGAGGCCCATGAGGAGGTCTATCACTACGAAGGCGGCATCAAGGAGTACGTCGCCTACATGAATGCGGAGAAGGATCCTCTGCATGCCGAGATCATCTATGTGAATGCCACCAAGGACGGCGTCCAGGTGGAGGCGGCCCTGCAGTGGTGCGTGGATGCCTACTCGGACAGCATCCTGGGCTTCGCCAACAACATCCGCACCGTGGATGGCGGCACCCACATCGAGGGCCTCAAGACGGTGCTCACCCGCACCCTGAACACCTTCGCCAAGAAGCGTGGCAAGCGCAAGGACGCCGACACCAACCTGGCCGGCGAGAACATCCGTGAGGGTCTCACGGCCGTGCTCTCGGTGAAGGTGCCCGAGCCGGAATTCGAAGGCCAGACCAAGACCAAGCTGGGCAACACCGAGGTGCGCGGCATCGTCGACACGACGGTGGGTGAGGCCCTGGGCGAATACCTGGAGTTCAACCCCCAGGTGATCGACCTGATCCTGGAGAAGGCCATCCAGGCCTTCAACGCCGCCGAAGCCGCCCGCCGGGCGAGGGAGCTGGTCAGGCGTAAGTCGGTGCTGGAGAGTTCCACCCTGCCCGGCAAGCTGGCCGACTGCAGCTCCCGCGACCCGAGCGAATCGGAGATCTACATCGTGGAGGGGGATTCGGCCGGTGGCTCCGCCAAACAGGGCCGCGACCGCCGCTTTCAGGCCATCCTGCCCCTGCGGGGCAAAATCCTCAACATCGAGAAGACCGACGACGCCAAGATCTACAAGAACACCGAGATCCAGGCCCTGATCACGGCCCTTGGACTGGGCATCAAAGGCGAGGACTTCGAGGAGAAGAACCTCCGCTACCACCGCATCGTCATCATGACCGATGCCGACGTGGACGGCGCCCACATCCGCACCCTGCTGCTCACCTTCTTCTACCGCTACCAGAAGGCCCTGGTGGAGGGTGGCTACATCTACATCGCCTGCCCACCGCTGTACAAGGTGGAGCGCGGCAAGAACCACAACTACTGCTACAACGAAAACGAGCTCAAGAAGGTGCTCTCTGGCTTTGGCGAGAAGGCCAACTACAACATCCAGCGCTTCAAGGGCCTGGGCGAAATGATGCCCAAGCAGCTCTGGGAAACCACCATGGATCCGGAGACCCGCATGATGAAACGGGTGGAAATCGAGGATGCCCTCGAGGCCGACCGCATCTTCACGATCCTGATGGGCGACAAGGTGGCGCCGAGGCGGGAATTCATCGAGACCCACAGCGCCGAGCTGGATTTCGCCCAGCTCGACATCTGATGACCCCACGCCATCCGATGCCGGTGCCGGCCTGGCGCTGGGCCGCCCTGCTCGGGTTCGCCCTGCTGGCCCCGGCGGCCCTGCCCGCCGGCGGTGGTGATCGGCGCCTGCCGGAGGTCAGGCGCCGCGAGCGCCAGGCCGAGCCCCTGCTCAGCAACGGCACCCTCGGGCTCCACTGCGCCCCCCGCTGCCAGGCGCCCGTGCTGGCGCGTCCAGAAGCCGGAGCCCCGCTGCGGGTCCTGAGGGAGTGGATGGAGCCCGGCGGCCGCCGCTGGCTCCAGGTGGAAGCATCGACGGCAGCCGGGCGGGCCAGCCGTGGCTGGCTGGTGGGCTGAGCTGCCGCCGACACTCAGGCGGCCAGCGCCTGCTCGATCGCAGCAACCAGGTCAGCCCCGTCCGGTTCCACGGCGCTCTTGAAGCGGGCCACCACGGTGCCGTCCTTGCCGATCAGGAACTTCTCGAAGTTCCAGGCCACATCGCCGGCGGGTTCGGCCTGGGTGAGGGTGTCGTAGGGCGCCGTCTTGGAGCCGGTGGCATGCACCTTGTCGAACAGTTCGAAGCCCACGCCGTAGGTGGTGGAGCAGAACTGCTGGATCTCCTCGAGGGTCCCCGGCTCCTGGGCGCCGAAGTCGTTGCAGGGGAAGCCGAGGACGGCGAACCCCTGGGGGCCGAAGCGGTCCTGCAGGGCCTGCAGGCCGGTGTACTGGCGGGTGAAGCCGCAGCGGCTGGCCACGTTGACGATCAGCAGCACCTGGCCGGCCCACGCCCCGAGCCGGCGCTCCTCGCCAGCGGCGGTGCGCACCACCACGTCGCTCACGTTCACGGCCATGGTTTCCTGGGAAGGGATGTTCGCCGCGGACCCTAGCGGCTCAGCCCATACACTCGTATCCACCGGCATGCGAGGAGCCATGGCTGAGGCCTCCGCCGTCGCCGAGGTGGTGGCCCGCCAGTTGGAGGGACTGCTGCAGGCGGGCAACTACGACGGCGCCAAACTGCTGCTGCAGCCTGTGCAGGCGGTGGATTCCGCCGAGGCGATCGGCACCCTGCCGCGCACGCTGCAGGCGCTTGCCTTCCGGCTGCTGCCGAAGAACGAGGCCATCGAGGTTTACGAATACCTCGATGGCTCGGTGCAGCAGAGCCTGCTGGAGCGCCTGCGCTCCGGCGAGGTGCTGGAACTGGTCGAGGAGATGTCCCCGGACGACCGGGTGCGGCTCTTCGATGAACTGCCGGCCAAGGTGGTGCGGCGGCTGCTGGCGGAGCTCTCCCCGGCGGAGCGGCGGGTCACGGCCCAGATGCTGGGCTACGAGGCTGAAACAGCCGGGCGCCTGATGACCACCGAGTTCATCGACCTCAAGGAATTCCACAGCGCCCAGCAGGCCCTCGACATCGTTCGCCGCCGCGCCCGCGACACCGAGACGATCTACAGCCTTTATGTGACCGACGCCTCGCGCCACCTCAGCGGCATGCTCTCGCTGCGAGATCTGGTGACGGCGGATCCGGAGGACCGGCTGGGGGATGTGATGACGCGGGAGGTGATGAGCGTCGCCACCGACACGGACCAGGAGGAGGTGGCCCGGGTGATCCAGCGCTACGACTTCCTGGCCGTGCCGGTGGTGGACCGGGAGCAGCGGCTGGTGGGGATCGTCACCGTGGACGACGTCATCGACGTCATCCAGCAGGAGGCCACCCGTGACCTTTACGCCGCCGGCGCCGTGCAGGCCGGCGATGAGGACGACTACTTCCGCAGCAACCTGTTCACCGTGGCCCGTCGCCGGGTGGTGTGGCTGCTGGTGCTGCTGGTGGCGAACACCGGCACCTCGGCCGTGATCGCCTCCGAGCAGCTGGTGCTGAAGCAGGTGGTGCTGCTGGCGGCCTTCATTCCGCTGCTGATCGGCACCGGTGGCAACGTCGGGGCCCAGAGTTCCACCGTGGTCATCCGGGGCCTGAGCACCCAGCGGCTGCAGTCCCTGGGGCCCTGGCGCACCATCGGCCGGGAGCTGGTGGCCGGCGCGCTGCTGGGTGGTCTGCTGGCGGTGGTGGTGGTGCCCTGGGCCTGGACCATGGGGGGCAGTGCCCTGGTGGCGACCTCGGCCGGTATCAGCCTGGTGGCGATCACCACCCTGGCCGCCACCGCAGGGGCGGCCCTGCCCCTGCTGTTCGACCGCCTCGGCCTGGATCCGGCCCTGATGTCGGCCCCGTTCATCACCACGGCCACGGACGTGGCCGGCGTTTTCATCTACCTCAAGACCGCCCAGCTGTTGCTGCCAAGGCTGGGAATGGGGTGATCCGGCGGATCGGCGGTTTCTGAGAGGAGTTCACACTTCGTGATGTTACGCTTTACAGACAGTTATGGATCGGATCCATGGTCGTCGCCTTCGCCGTTGCCCAGCCGTCGACTCCCGTCACTGTCCAGGCGGCGGTCCGCGCCGTCCCGAGCCGTTCCATGCCCCCGGTGGATGGCGATCTGGTCCGCTCTTACCTGCGGGACATCGGCCGGGTGCCGCTGCTCAGCCATGAGCAGGAAATCACCCTGGGCCGCCAGGTGCAGGAGCTGATGGCCCTCGAGGAGATCCGTGAAGAGCTGAAGATGCGTTCCGGGGGCAGCGATCCGAGCCAGCAGGAACTGGCGGTGGCGGTGGGCCTGCGCCCCGAGGTGCTCCGCAAGCGCCTGCACGCCGGCCGCCGCGCCAAGGAGCGGATGGTGGCGGCCAACCTGCGCCTGGTGGTGAGCGTGGCCAAGAAGTACACCAAGCGGAACATGGAGCTGCTCGACCTGATCCAGGAGGGCACGATCGGCCTGGTGCGGGGCGTCGAGAAGTTCGACCCCACCCGCGGTTACAAGTTCTCCACCTACGCCTACTGGTGGATCCGCCAGGGCATCACCCGGGCGATCGCCGAGAAGAGCCGCACGATCCGGCTGCCGATCCACATCACCGAAACCCTCAACAAGCTCAAGAAGGGCCAGCGGGAGCTGAGCCAGGAGCTGGGCCGCACCCCCACCCTCAGCGAGCTGGCCGTGGCGGTGGAACTCCCCGAAGAGGAAGTGAAGGATCTGCTCTGCCGCGCCCGCCAGCCGGTGAGCCTGGAGACGAAGGTGGGCGACGGTGAGGACACCGAGCTGCTGGATCTGCTGGCCGGAGACGACCTGCTGCCGTCCGAGCTGGTGGATGGCGAGTGCCTCAAAGGGGACCTGCGGGCCCTGCTGGAGCAGCTGCCGGACCTGCAGGGCCGCGTGCTGAAGATGCGCTTTGGCATCGACGGCGAGGAGCCGATGAGCCTCACCGGCATCGGCCGCATCCTGGGCATCAGCCGCGACCGGGTGCGCAACCTGGAGCGCGACGGCCTGGCCGGCCTGCGCCGCCTCAGCGACGCCGTCGAGGCCTACGTGGCGATCTGATCCCGCCGTTTGCGAGGCTTGGGGCCTGCACGCCCCCTCCACTTCCATGGTCGGCACGCCCCCGGAAGAGCCCACCATGGAGGTGGTCAGCCTCTTTCCTCGCTATCTGCTGCAGGGCCAGTTACCCCCAGCCCAGCTGGCCGACCTGCTGGCCATGGCCCGCGCCGTGCTTGCCCAGCCCGAACGAAGTCCGGATGCGTCGGTCAAGCTGGCCGGTCAGCTGTCCCAGCAGCGGGAGCTGGGGCCCGACCATCCCGCCGCCGCCGAACTCTGTCGCTCGGTGATCCTGCCGGCCTGTGAGCGCTGGATCCGCCACGTGATCGACCAGCAGCCCCCCCAGGGCCGGGGTCCCTGGACGCAGGGCCGCTATGGCCTGCAGATGATCGACCTCTGGCTCAATGCCCAGCGAGCCGGCGACTACAACCCCACCCACACCCACGGAGGCAGCTTCTCCGGCGTGCTGTTCCTGCAGGTGCCGCCCCAGATCAATGCGGAGCGCTTCGACGGCCAGCTCTGTTTCCATGGCCCGGAGGAATGGCATATCCAGAGCTTCCGCACCGGCATGGCCCACTACGTGCTGCCGGTGCCCGGTGATTTCTATGTGTTTCCGGCCTGGCAACCCCACTCGGTGCCTCCCTTCCGCGGCGAAGGGGAGCGCTGGTCAATCGCCTT
>NZ_JAGQBG010000186.1 GCF_024345515.1 Cyanobium sp. N5-Cardenillas | reverse complement strand
CGGTTCAATTAAGTCTTTCCTTCCTGTCATTGTCGCTTTTGTTCTTTTTGGTGTTTTTGCTTCCCTATGTTTCTGGTTTATCCTTCGTTCTAATTCTCGTTCGCATTCCACCTCATCCCCTGAATTGAATGAATTACCGATAAGATCACCCGTCTCTCCTTTTCAGTCTGCGCCTTCCAAGCGCTATGCCCAGCTAGCTCCAGGCTTTCCTTCAGGGGGTGCGAAGAATTCATCATCATCTTCATTCTCTGGCGCTGCATCTCCTGTTCCGTCAGGCGCACTTGATGCGGCAACAGCCAGAGAAGTGGTTGAACCATGGTTGCAGTATAAAAGCATTTTGTTTGCGCCTCCTTATGATAAATCTAATCTCGATGCTTTTGTCGCAAGTCCTGGTCCTCTGCACTCGGATATTGTCAAGCCTGGTGGGACTGTTGAGTGGCTTAAATCACATCAGTCCTCTTACAAGTATAACGATATCAAGGTTCTTGCTGTTTCCGACTTTCGGCAGTTTGGTCGGCGTGCATCTTTAGTCTTGCAAATTCTCGAAGATCTCGAGCTGCATACCCCTCAAGGCGTGGACAAGGCCAGGTCTGGACGTAATTCGCAAACTTGGGTGTATGATCTCGAGTTTCAACATGGCAAGTGGTTAATCTATGACTTCAAGAATGATATTTAGTCTGTCTAGGGTCCTTTACGGGTTCAATTAGTGGCTCGCGACAATTCTTGGATCTATGGCAACTGTGTGCTTTCATGCATCCGTTGTCTAGATTGACCGTTCGATTCTTTGTCTTCACTTTCTGGTCTCATCCGTTGTTCCCTAGTTCTATGGCATTGGCGATCATAATCTTAGGTCTTTTGTGACCTGTTTTGATTTACTGTTGATCTTATGCACGTTGTTTGGTCGGATGGAAGGCTTGAATCTATGCGTTTTGGCTATCCCTTCAGTCTCGGTTACAGTCAGGGATCAGCTGGTTCAGATTCTGCACGGCGTGGCAAGCCTTCCCAGGAAATCTAGATTACAACATAGGCCGGTCAGCAGGTATGAGCAGTTTCTGATGGATGGTTTTCGATTCTTTCTTTTCTCATCCTCTGCTGATTGTGAAAATTCTTTGTGGGCCTCAGTTGGACTGAGTTCATTGTTTCTTGGAGCTTGAATGACTCACCTGCTCTAGGAGGCTGTTAAAAATGCCGCCAATCTGAGCTTTTCCTCGGCCATTCCCCGGGGTTCTGGAGCGATGTCATGCCGCCCCTCTTATCCGCACACCCGGGGGCTTCAGGTCATGACCAATGCGTCGTTACAGCGAGGCCGTCAAGGCTGTTGTACGCCGGCTGATGGGGCCTCCCCAACGTGTGAGCGTGGCGGAGATCTCTCAGGTGCTGGGCATCCCGGTGATCACTCTTTACATGTGGTGAAATACCTGGCGTTTGCTGGGAGAGGTTGTGGAGGCCACACAGAGGGATCCCTAGGTCTTGGGCCCTACCGATCAGTTCACGGTGGTTACTGAGACCGCTGGCCTCAAAGACACCACCCTCAGCGCCTACTGCCCCGCCAGAGTCTGAGCTCGAAAGGTTCGCAGCAGCGCCGGTTTCGGGTCGGTATTAGCAGCCCTTTCGACTGAATGAGACTCTTGTCAGGCCAAGTGATCCGGGTGGCTTCGTTGCCTCATGAGTTGTTTTTTCGGTCCTAAACTGGGCCACCGCAAGCGGTTGACCATCAAGCGGCGCGTCGCCGATGGGGCGGCTGATGGGGGTCATGAAGGCCCGCCGGCTTCGTGGTCGCATTGATGCAGGCGAGCGCCACCGCCAGCTGTCAGGTTTTTCTGGCGTGCTGCTGCAGTTCGCTGAGGCTGCTGATCAGTTGGGCCAGCAGCTCGGGGCGTTCGATCTGCCAGTCAGCGTTTAGTTCGTTCCTAGCCAACATCAGCAGACGGTCAGCAGACCGCACGCTCATCCCCCAATCTTCCGCGGCCAGGGCGAGCACTTCGTAGCAGGTACCGCCCTGGGCGAGCAATTCCACCACGGCGGCGATGCGTCGCTCCAGCGTGGTTTGACTGGTTTGGGGTTGGGTGCCGCCCCTCATTCTTTCCACCGAGGGGCAGGGGCGGTGGTGGGGGCCTCACTGCAGCTCCACCGGTGGAGCGATCTCATCGGGTGCGGGGTTGGACCAAACGATGCGGCATGGCGTCTCGCAGCGCTCTTCGTGGTGGTTCGACACGTTGCCTTTGCTGATAGGTCGCGGCGCGACGGCAGGGCGATCGGTGCCGGCATTTGTTACTGTCAGAGACGGGCAGGGCTGACGGCCAGCAGGCCCGGTCGGCGGTGTCGGGGTAGCCGGGCGATGGGATGCGAGCGACCCGCCAACCGAGGCCGCAGCCGACAGATAAGCCTTTGGTGGGCCTTGCGGTCGGTGAGGGTCTCCAGCACCAGGTCCAAAGAGTTGGCGTCAAGCATTGAGGGGGCAGCATCTCCCCTCAGGGCTCCCGGCACCGGTCAGCGCAGCGACTGACAAGCCACCCCATCTCCATCCCTATCGAGGTAGGTGTGCCCTTCCCGCAAAAGCTGTTGGGCCTTTGCAAAGCTGCCGATCTCAGAGCAGCGGTAGCGAACGCCTGTAGGCATGGCCCTCGGCGGCGTGGTCCTCACAGGGTTTTGTCCAGAGGGCTTGCTGGTGGATGCACTTCCAGTTCGTAGGCCCCGGCGGAAGTCCCATGGTCGGGTGATCCCGCCGGGGTCAGCCCAGACGCCGAGCCGTGCCCTCTCGGCTTCTCGTTCCGCCTTGAGGTAGGCGGCTGCATCGCATTTCGCGAGGTACTGGCGATAGGCGAATGCCTGGCCGGAGCGAACCATCCTCAGGTTGAGGCTCTGCCCATTTCGCAGGATGTCGGCCACGGTGCGCCCGTAGCGGTCTCGGTCCTTCATGACCAGCTGCACGGTTGCCCCGATTGGCGCTATCTCCTGCAGCAATCGACGGGAGGCCATCCCGTAGGGCGCTTGGGCTGTTTCCGGCGCGTCGATGCAGGCCAGCCTGATCGTGACCTTCTTCCCACCATCTTCGACCCGGAGGGTGTCTCCATCGCCCACTGAAACCACCGTTGCCGCAGCGGCAGGGCCAGCGAGGAGTAGCACTGAGGCGCACAGCGCAAGGGCGCGGCTAAGGCTTGGCAGCTTTCGCTCCATCACACTTCGCGTTCTTCTGGATCGCAGCATCCTTGGTCGAGCGGCAGAGGTACTGGGTGCTGCCGTTGCTTTTCTGAACCTTCTGCCAATAGAAGCCACCTGGGCTGGGCTTTCCTTCGGCGACCACCTTTGCACCGGCTGGTAGCGGAACCAGGGTGAGGATGGCCAATGCCGTTGCAAGCAGGACTGGGAAGCGCATCGTGCAGAAGTTGTCTTGGAGCATTCTCGCTGACTTGTCCGCCCCAGGGAACCCTGTAGGCAGTCGCTCAACCCCCATGCCCCGCTACCTCTGGCACCTCGATCCCGACGGCTGGCCCATCGAACGAATCGACACCCTCACCGGCGAGCATGTCCCGGTCTTCACTGGCCGGCCTGAGGAGATGCGCCTCCCTCAAGATGGTGGGCGCCCCTTGGCGTGCATCTTCCCAAGGGTCTCAGGGGTGGCCGGCTTTGACTGGGCCTAATGTCAGTCAGTGAGGGGCGCTTGGGCGTGGATGAACGTGCCACACCACCATTGGGCCGCATCCCTCCTTGGCGTTGGAGGCTATGGGGATCCAGGCCACGCGCAGGTGCGACACCGCAAAAAGTGCCCCCGACGGATGATGCGATTAGAGCCCGGGCTGATCAGCTTGCTCAACGCCGCCCTTGGTGCACCGATGAGCAGAACTGGGCGGATGCCAGCCTGGAGCTGAATAGTCCCTTACTCCTCCGGTGGCGGCCGTCTCTGCTGCGCTGGTTAGGCGCGTCAGAGAAGACGGGCTGGGATTGGATGGAAATGTCGCTCAAGCTCTCCGTCCCATTGACGATCGCACTCGGTGGCTGGTTCCTTGGCACTCTCAACAGCAACCGACAGAACGAAATCGCACAGGCAAATCAGAAGGATGCCGTTATCCGTGAATACATCAAAGAGATGAAAGGGATGCTTTTGGATACGAAGGTAGCGAAGGAAGCCAAACGGGCAGGCTCTGAATTGAATGGCGTTGCCCGTGCGCTGACTCTGACGGCTCTCGCACAATTGAAGGGCGAAGGTCCAGAGCGCCGAACACTTGTCTTTCAGTTCTTGCGAGAGTCGAACTTTCCGATCCTTGCAGGTTCCGACAGCAAGTTAGGGGCCAATCTTGTCGGCTATGATCTCCGCGAGACCAACCTCTTCATGGCCAACCTCAGTAAGGCCAACCTGAAAGGGGCTTACCTCAGCAGTGCCAACCTCTTCGCGGCCAACCTCAGTAGGGCCGACCTGAGTGGGGCCAACCTCATCTGGGCCGGCCTAGTCCAGACCAACCTTAGCGGGGCAGACCTCACACGGGCTTCGCTCATCGGGGCCGACCTCAGCGGATCTAACCTTATGGTGACCAATCTCAGTTATGCAGACCTTACTGGGATCAGATGGGACGAAAAAACAGAATGGCCTGCAAAGGAAGCCTTCAAGGGCGCAAGGAACATCCCTCCCGAGCTGAAGAGACAGCTGGGCCTGGTCTGAACTTCGGGGTCTCAACTTTGACTCCCTGGGGGTGTGGCGCTACTGGCGATCGAGCGCCCGCTGCTCCGCCTTCCGCTGGTCCTTGGTGAGCCAGGTGGTGCATCGCCGGTGCCGGGGGAACAGCTCGACGGCCGGGTGGACACCCTGGGGCACAGCGCGCCGGTGTGACTCCACCGTGTAAAAGACCCGCTTGGAGACGCCCGATCAGCGCGCAAAGCGGCGCTCGCGCGGCGGCCTACTACCCGGCAAAATGACCAAAAGGGCGTTTTAACTTCCTATCCGCAAACACAAGGACTAGCGCAGATGACACAGGGTCCCGGAACCGACCAGTTGTCGGGCGGCTTCCCCCGACGGGCCGGCATCGCGGGGGGGGCGGCTACTGCCACAGCCGCGCTGGCGCTGGCGGGTTGTAGCACTGCGCCGAAGACCGCAACCGGTGCCGAGTCGGCCTCGGCCGCAGCCGCGGGATCGGGTGCCGCCGGAGCCACGAACTTCAACGTGACTGACCGGATGGCACTCACTCAGCTGATACACGCCTACGCCATTGAGGTGGATCGCTTCAACATCGACGGGTGGTTCGCGCTCTTCACCGATGACGCGGTGTTCTCGGTCGGCCTGCCGGGCATGGCACCGGTTGAGCAAACCGGCGAATCGTTTCGCAGTTTCTGGCGCACGCGCTTCGGCGATTTCGAGCGCAGCGGCAACAGACGTAAACACCTAATTTCCAACATCCTGTTCGTCGAGCAGACCGATTCCACTTCACACGCCGTCATCAGCGGGCTTATCACCAACGCCAAAGACGGCAAGACTTTCTCGGTCGTCTCGGGGGTGGACTACGAGGGCTGGTTCGTGAAGAAAGACGTTGCCTGGCTCATCAATCGGTGGAACGACCGGCCGGATGTGAGTTTCGACGGCGGGCAGTGACTTGAAGTCACCGTGTTTCCAGCCAAGCGTGGATTCGCTCGGCGACGGCATCCCACTGAGGCTCAAGCATCATGTCGTGTCCCATCTCCGGGGCGTCGATGCAGGCCACCCTGATCGTGATCTTCCTCCCGCCATCCTCGACCCGGAGGGTGTCGCCATCACCGACCGAGATCACCATGGCCGCTACGGCTGGCACAGCAAGGAGCAGCCCTGAGGCGCAAAGCACAAGGCCACGGCTATGGCTTTGCAGCTTTCGCCCCATCACACTGCGCGTTCTTCTGGTAGCAGCATCCTTGGTCGAGCGACAGAGGAACTGGGTGCTGCCATTGCTTTTCTAGACCTTCTGCCAATAGAAGCCGCCGGGACTGGGCTTCCCTTCAGCGACCACCTTTGCACAAGCTGGCAGCGGAACCATGGTGAGAGTGGCTAGGGCCGTTGCAAGCAGGACCCGCTCCAACATTCATGTTTTGACTTGCTTGCCTGCTCATTAACGTCCAAGGACGATGAAACGAGAGTGGTCTATTTCTAAATCTTGAGCTCAGAGGCAGGCCACCGCTGGGGAGCTTCGCGTAATGAGCAGTGAGCGGCTAGCAATCTCATCACGAGAACTGTTATAGTTTTATGGCTGCTGACAGTCAAAGGACTAACATAGTTGTAGGTATGGCGAGGATTCCTTGGAGCAAGAATAGGCTTAGAGAGCTTTTTGACAGCCGAGGATGGGAACACATTGACATTGATGACTATGAAGTGACATCAGC
>NZ_JAGQBG010000185.1 GCF_024345515.1 Cyanobium sp. N5-Cardenillas | reverse complement strand
ATCGAACTGGTGGACATGGCCACCCGCGAGCCGGTGGAGACCCTGGAGGTGGATGCGGTGCTGGTGGCTACCGGCCGGGTGCCGGTGAGCAAAGACCTCAACCTGGCCAGCGTCGGCGTGGAGACCAACCGGGGCTTCATCCCCGTCGACGACGGCCTGCGGGTGCTGGCGAACGGGGCGCCCGTGCCCCACCTCTGGGCCGTCGGTGACGTGACCGGAAAAATGATGCTGGCCCACACCGCCGCCGCCCAGGGCACGGTGGCGATCGAGAACATCCTCGGCCACGCCCGGCGCATCGACTACCGCTCGATCCCCGCCGCCACCTTCACCCATCCGGAGATCAGTTCGGTGGGGCTCTCGGAAGCCGACGCCAAGGATCTGGCCGCAGCCGAGGGCTTCGAGCTGGGAAGCGTGCGCAGCTACTTCAAGGCCAACTCCAAGGCCCTGGCCGAGCTGGAGAGCGATGGGCTGATGAAGCTGCTGTTCCGCAAGGACACCGGCGAGGTGCTTGGGGCCCACATCTATGGTCTGCACGCCGCCGACCTGATCCAGGAGATCGCCAACGCGGTGGCCCGGCGCCAGGGGGTGCGGCAACTGGCCAGCGAGGTGCACACCCACCCCACCCTGAGCGAGGTGGTGGAAGTGGCCTACAAGCAGGCCGCCGCCAGCCTGGCCACCGCGGTGGGTGCCTGAGATGGAGATCCGTCGCCGGCCCCCCAACCCCTCGGTCCGGGTGGCCCACCTGGAATTCGGCACCCCCCACCCCGAGGAGCGCCCCCGCCACATCCTTGAAGAGATCGTCTGGGAAAAGGACAGGGAGGTGACGGCCGCCCGCGAGCGGGTCAGCCTGGACGCACTGAAGCAACAGATCGCGGATCTGCCCCCCACCCTGGATTTCTGCGGGGCCCTGCGCGCCAGCTGCCGCAAGCCGGCGGTGATCGCCGAGATCAAGAAGGCCAGCCCCAGCAAGGGGGTGATCCGGGAGGACTTCGATCCCGTCGCCATCGCCCGGGGCTACCGGGACGGTGGCGCCAGCTGCCTGTCGGTGCTGACCGACAGGCGTTTCTTCCAGGGGGGCTTCGACGTGCTGGTGGCGGTGCGGGAGGCGGTGGAGCTGCCCCTGCTCTGCAAGGACTTCATCCTCAGTCCCTACCAGCTGTTCCAGGCCCGGGCGGCCGGAGCCGATGCGGCCCTGCTGATTGCTGCGATCCTCACCGACCAGGATCTGGCCTACCTGCTCAAGGTGGCCAGGGGCCTGGGGCTGGCGGTGCTGGTGGAGGTGCACGACGCGGCCGAGATGGAACGGGTGCTGCAGCTGGAGGGTGTGAACCTGATCGGCATCAACAACCGCGATCTGGCCAGCTTCACGGTGGATCTGGCCACCACCGAACGGCTGATGGAGGGCTTCGGCGAGCAGGTACGTGGCTGCGGTGCCCTGCTGGTGAGCGAATCGGGCCTGTTCAGCCGCGCTGATCTGGATCGGGCCGTTGAGGCCGGTGCCGACGCGGTGCTGGTGGGGGAAGCCCTGATGCGACAGGAGAACGTGACGGAGGCCCTGGAGACGCTGATCGGCGGCTGAGCCCGGCCAGGGGCGGGGACTACTCCTTCTCCAGCAAGGCCCTGGCGGTCTCGAGTTGGGCACGGGCTTCCGGGCTGACTTCGGGATAGTGGAGGTGCAGGGAATCCAGGGTCTCGATGATGGCGGCCGCCACGGCAATGCGGGTGAACCACTTGTTGTCAGCCGGAACCACATACCAGGGGGCGTGGCGGCTGGCGGTGTGCCGGATCGTTTCGTTGTAGGCCTCCATGTAGTCATCCCAGAAGGCCCGCTCCTTGATGTCGTTGGCGGAGAACTTCCAGTTCTTCTCAGGGCGATCCAAACGTGCCAGGAAGCGTTTGCGCTGCTCTTGCTTGGAGACGTTCAAGAAGAACTTTCGGATGATGATTCCATTGTTGCTCAGATACTCTTCGTAGTTTCGGATGTCGCGAAAGCGCTCCTTCCAGATGTCCTTCGTGAGGCGCTCAGGCGGAAGGGTCTGCCTGGCCAGCATCTCGGGGTGCACCCGTACCACCAGGGTTTCTTCGTAATAGCTGCGATTGAAGATGCCGATCCGACCCCGTTCCGGCAGGGCATTGTTGGCTCGCCAGAGAAAATCATGGTCCAGCTCCACCGAGGAGGGCGCCTTGAAGGAACTCACCTGGCATCCCTGGGGATTGACGCCACTCATCACATGCTTGATGGTGCCGTCCTTGCCTGCGGCGTCCATCGCCTGGAAGATCAGCAGCAGAGCCCAGCGATCCTGTGCATACAGCAGATCCTGGAAATCCGCCAGCATCTTGACTCCCATCGTGAGCGCTTCCTGGGCCCGGTCCTTGGCCTTCTTGTCGAGGTCCAGGGTGTCGTCAGGGTCGTGATCCTTCAGCTGGAAACCGTTCCCATCCTCGATCCGGAAGGGCTGGGAGAAGCGTCTGGCCCGCTCCAGGAATTCCGTCTTGTCCATGCACTCGCTCCCCTGGATCTGTTCCACTGATAGGCCAGATGCCTGCCGCCACCAGGTCCATCACCATGTTTCGTAAACCAGGGAAACGGACGGGCCACTGGGCCCTGAATCGGCGCCGCAACATCCTCTGCACAGGTGCGCAAGTGGCGTGAAAAGAGAGCCGATGATCAACACATGCTGTCCATTCTAGCCAGCCTCTTGAAGATTGACCACGCCGATAGAAAACTTATGGAGATGGATTTTCCCCCGCCCATGATTACAGTGACAAAGCAGAAGAGTCCGGCTTTTCGACGCTCCTCCCTTCAGCAGGTGCTGCCACTGTTTAGGTACCGCTTCTGATCCTCTGGTCGTTCGTCCCATGCCTGCGTCCCTGGTCAGTTACTCGAAGATCCTCGAGATCGTCGGCGATATTCTCCGGGTCGAGGTGCCGGCCGACGCCAGCCAGAAGGAGGCGGCGCCACGGTTCAACGATCTGGCTGTCGTGCAGAACCGCAATGGCACCTCCTCCCTGGCCCAGGTGATCGCCCTGAAGCAGGACTCCGTGTCGCTGCAGGTGTTTCGCGGCACCAAGGGGGTGGCCACCGATTCCGCCGTGCATTTTCTGGGTCACCCGATGGAGGCCACCTACTCCAACAACATTCTGGGGCGGGTCTTTCGCGGCACCGGCGAGCCGATTGATGGCGGCCCTGGCCTGGAGGAAGATCCGAAAGTTCCGATCGGGGGACCGTCCGTCAACCCGATGTGCCGGATTCTTGCCTCCAAGATGATCCGCACCAACGTGCCGATGATCGATGTGTTCAACTGTCTGGTGGAGAGCCAGAAGATCCCGATCTTTTCGGTGTCGGGGGAGCCGTTCAACGCCTTTCTGGCACGCATCGGAATCCAGGCCGATGCCGATGTGGTCGTGTTCGGGGGCCTGGGGCTGATCTTTGACGACTACTACGCCTTCCGCAAGACCTTCGAGGATGCCGGCGTCTTCGCCCGCACCGTGATGTTCGTGAACCTGGCCTCCGATCCGATCGTCGAGCGCCTGCTGATCCCGGACATGGCCCTGGCGGTGGCAGAGAAGTTCGCCGTGGAGGAGGGTAAGCGGGTGTTGGTGCTGCTCACCGACATGACCTCCTTCGCCGATGCCCTCAAGGAGATCAGCATCGCCATGGATCAGGTGCCAGCCAACCGGGGCTATCCAGGTGATCTCTATTCCCAGCTGGCCCGCCGCTATGAAAAGGCGGCCGATTATGCCAAAGGTGGCTCGGTGACCCTGCTCACGGTCACCACCATGCCCGGAGACGACATCACCCATCCCGTGCCGGATAACACGGGATACATCACCGAGGGTCAGTTTTATCTGCACGATGGGGTGATTGATCCGTTCGGTTCCCTGTCCCGTCTCAAGCAGAACGTGATCGGTAAGATCACCCGCGAAGACCACAACCAGATCATGAACACCTGCATCCGTCTTTACTCCGGTGCGCGGGATGCGGAGCAGAAACAGTCGATGGCCTTCGAGCTGTCCGATTATGACCAGCGACTGATCAAGTTCGGAGGCCTGTTCAAGGCCAGATTCATGGACATCAACGTCGACATCGCCTTGGAGGAGGCGCTGGACCTGGCCTGGTCCACCCTGGCCGAGTGCTTCCAGCCCAGTGAGCTGCTGATGAAGCAGGACCTGCTCGACAAGTACTTCCCTGGCGAGAAGCCGTCTCGCCCTCCCGCCGCGTAGATCCGATGGCCAGGCTCTCCCTCACCAAGGCCTCCCTGACCAAGGAGAAGTCCCTGCTGCGGACCTTTCAGGACGTTCTGCCGTCGCTGGACATGAAGCGCCGCCAGATCGGCGCGGAACGGGAGAAGGCCCGACGCCTGCTGGCCGAAGCCCTCGCGAAGGCGGCGGCGATCGAGCCGGATGTGGCGGCAAGGTTGCCCATGGTTGCCAACACAGCGATCGATCTTTCGGATCTGGTGGCCATCGCCGCGTTGGAGATCGGCGAAGAAAATCTGATGGGCACCCGGCTGCCAATCCTCCAGAACCTCTCGTTCCGGGTGAGCCCCTACGGCGTGCTCACCAAGCCGTTCTGGGTCGACGCTCTGGTGGTTGTTCTCCAGCAGGCCATGGAGCAGACCCTTCGCATCCAGGTGGCCCGGCGCCGTGTGGATGCTCTTGAGAAAGCCGAGCAGATCGTGACGCAACGCTATAACTTGTTTGACAAGGTGCTGATCCCAAGGGCCAGACAGAACATTCGCAACATCTCCATTTATCTGGCTGATGCGGAACGGGCTGGTGTGGTCAATTCCAAGATCGCCAAACGCAAGAAGGAGCACCAGGCACCATGACGATTGTTGCACTGGCCAAAGTCTCGGTCTTCGGTCTTGCGGCCCAGAAGCAGGCCGTTCTGGAAGGACTGCAGACCCTTGGGTGTCTGCATCTGATTGACCTGGGAGCAACGGATGCCCCCGCTGATTTCAGCGCTCCCCAACCGGCCGTTGAGGCCCGCGAGGCCCTCCGCTACCTGATGGATGTGCGCCAGCGCCGCTACCCGATGAAGGTGGATCCCACATTCCAGCTCGAGGCCGTGGTGGCGAAGGCCCTGGCGAACCGCTCACGCAAGCGGGCCGCCGAGGACAGGATTCTTGTCCTGCGCCACCATCTCGCTGAACTGGCCCCTTGGGGCAACTTCCGACTGCCCGAGCTGGGGGACCTCGGCGGTCAGCGCCTGTGGTTTTATCGGGTCCCCCACGCCAAGCTCGGCGCCTTCCAGCAGGCGCTCGATGGGCTGGCGCTGCCTTGGCAGCGGGTCCATGCCAGCCCCAGGCACGGCTATGTCGTGCTCATCTCTGAGCAGGAACCCGACCAGAACCTCCTGCCGGTCCAGCGGGCCCACGTGGGTTCCGAATCTCCCGAGGCGTTGAGGGCCGAACTGGATCAGGCCCATGTCGAGCTCGATGACATCGAAGCGGAGCATGTGGCCCTCAGCCGCTGGATCTTTCTGCTTTCCAAGCACCTGATCCGTGCCGATGAACAGGTGGCCCTCAGCCAGGCCGGCGAGAAGACCGCTGATCTGGACCGGGTCTTTCAGGTGCAGGCCTGGATGCCGCGTCAGGACCTTCCCCGACTCACGTCCTTCGCCGAGCGGATGGGGCTGGCCACCTGGGCAGAAAGTCCGACCTCAGACGATTCTCCTCCCACGTTGATGACGAACCCTGATGGGCTGGCGGGGGGGCAGGATCTCGTCACCTTCTACGAGACGCCCGGCTACCGCGACTGGGATCCCTCGGTGGTGGTGTTCTTCTCCTTCGCCATCTTCTTCGCCATGATCCTGGCGGATGCGGGCTATGCCCTGGTGCTGGGCGTGCTGCTGGCGACGTTCTGGAACGGCATGGGAACCAGGCCCTCTTCGCGCCGCTTCCGTGTCCTGGCGGCGGTCGGTCTGCTGTTCTCGCTCTTCTACGGGATGCTGGCCGGGAGTTACTTCGGAGCTCCGCCTCCCGCCGGATCCCTTCTGGCCCATCTTCGGGTGCTGAATCTGGATGATTTCACTGTGATGATGAAGGTCTCTCTGGTGGTGGGTGCCCTGCACCTGATCCTGGCCAATGGGATCGTGGCGGTGCGCGCTGTGTCGATCGCCGAGCGCGCCAAGCCCATCGGCTGGATCGCCATCATTCTCGCTGGCCTGAGCCTCTACCTCGGTGCGGGCACCGCGGCAGGCCGCGATCTAGGCCTCGGCCTCGGTGTCGGTGGGTTGGTCACCATCCTGCTGTTGAGCAGCGAGCGCCCCCTTGATTCGCTGGGGTCCCTGCTGCTGCGCCTGTTCGATGGGCTCGCCTCCCTGGCGGAGCTTTCCAAACTTTTTGGCGACGTGATGAGTTACCTGAGGCTGTTTG
>NZ_JAGQBG010000184.1 GCF_024345515.1 Cyanobium sp. N5-Cardenillas | reverse complement strand
GGAACTTGAAGTCGTCACGGTGACCGTAAAGGGTGACGAACAGGGAATGGATGGCATAGAAGTTGGCACCAAGCCTGGTGTAGAAGTGGCGCAGATCCTGACGACGAATCTCGGGGCGGAGATCGTCGAGAATGGAATTCAGCAGCGAGTGGGAAATCTGTTCGTACATCGGTTCAGCTCGAGCTCCATGAGGTCAGAAACTGTTCGTAAACGCCCAAATCGTCGATCGTGGCACCCCTTCGTGACACCAGTGCCCCAGCAAAGTCGCGGGCACGCTCGAGGCTTTCCACCAGGGGCCACTGAAGGCAAAGACCGAGCAGAAAAGCGGCGGCAAACCCGTCGCCCGCTCCCACCGTGTCGACCACATGGGTGCAGGCGGCGGGTCCAACGGAAACGCTCTCGCCGTCTCTCCAGACCAGAGCTCCCAGGGCACCACGGGTGAGGATCAGAGTCTCGAGATGGTGGCGCCGGGCAAAGCGATCCATCGACACCACCAGACTGGCGCCATTCGCTTCAGCCAAGACGTCCGAGGTCAGCAGGGCCAGTTCCGCCGCATTGAGCTTGACGTGATCGGCGTCATCCACCAGAGGCAGAACCGATCCCAGCGACCACCAGGGGCTGCGGAGGTTCACGTCCAGGAAAATCTTTCCAACATGCCGCGCCTTGAGGGCTGCCAGTGCAGCAGCCGAAGCGGAATGGCGCAGGGCCAGGGTGCCGTGATACAGAAGACTGGAGGCTGGCAGCTGCCAGAAGCCCTCGGACTGGATGACGTCGTAGGCACTCCCAGGCACGATCTCGTAGTGGGGTTCGTCGTCCTCGAAGGTCACGGCCACCCGGCCCGTGGGTGAGGAAGGATCTGTCTGAAGAAACGCCGGTTCCAGCCCCCAGGCTGTCATGGCGGATCGAATCGCATCGCCACGACGATCCGTACCCACTCGGCTGATGAAAATGGGAGCCAGGCCGAAACCCTTCAGGTGCCAGGCCACGTTGAAAGGGGCGCCTCCGAGGACCTCCGTGCCGTCTGGGAAGCAATCGAAAAGGACTTCTCCGAAAACGGTGATCGGACAACGCGTCAGCATCAGATCAGCCCAGCACCCGGAGGGCTTCAGAGTGAAAGTGGTCCATCCCTTCCAGGATGCCCGCACTGTAGTTGCCGTTCATGCCCAGAAACCCACCTCTGGCGACATACAAACGATCCGCCATGCCGTTCCGCCTGACCTCCGCCAAAGCCAGCGTGACCACGTCGGGATGGGCATTGGCCACCAGCACCGCGGGCAGCGAACTGGTGAGCACCGAAAGATCATTGCCGCTGTCGCCGGCAAATAGCGTCTGATCAGCGGTGAATCCCTGCCGCCGCATGAGGAATTCGATCGCGTGGAGCTTGCTGGCCCGCTGCGGCAGAATATCCAGCAGACCGATCGCCTCCTGCTCATCGACGCTGTGGATGAGGTTGGCCGCAAGAGCCCGTTCATCCAACCGGGTGTCGATGGCCCGCACCAGGGCCGGCAGTTCAACATCCAAGGAAACGAAGTAACTCAACTTGTGGGTGTTCTGCCGGTCTTCGGGCTGCAATCTCAAGCCCGTTAGACCTGAGAGAACAACGGCCAGATCTGCTGCCACGAGCCCCTGCCAATCGGCAGCGATGTGCTGAGACCATGGGGACAGCAGGGACCAGTTCTGGGCATCTCGTTGATAGACGGAGCTGCCGACGTCAGCAAGAATCCAGTCAGGCTGAGGCAGCCCATACACCTGAATCGACTCTTCCACCAAAGCCAGGTGGCGGCCACTGACATAGGCCAGGGAGAGGCACGGCTGCGCAACCATGCGGGCAAACATTGATCGGGCCCCAGGAGATTCCGGCGCCTCACCATTGGGGAGAAGTGTGCGATCCAGATCCGTGCAAAGGAGCAACCGTTGGGGCAACGCTGCGTTGAGGTCCGTGTGATCAGTGGAAGAAGTCATAGTGCTCAATCGCCTCCAGGATGCCAGAGGCGTGGGACCCCGAGGAGAAATAGACCCGTTCGGAATCACTCAGTTGGGCCAGCTCCTCGCGATGCCGGCTGTCCACCACCACCCCCAGGGTTCGGCCACGCAGCATGTCCTCATCCCCCCTGGATCCTCCGTTCACCAGCACTCGCTCCAGGGGTATTTTCCAGGTGTTGGCGACGTAGCGCAGGGCCTGTCCTTTGGAGGCACGGGCGGGGACGAAATCGAGAAACTGACCAAAGGAAAGGCTGGTATGGGCGGAAAGCTCGTGTTGGCGCAACAGGGTGAGAATCTCCTCCATGGACGGGGCCTGCTGCCCATCGTAGAAGTACGACAACTTGAAACGGCTCTGATGCTCCTTCGGCTGCAGGGTCAGTCCCGGCAATGGATCCATGAGCCGCTTGATCACTTGCGGGGTCCATAGATGGTCGATGTGATAGGTCCAGGAGATGTCTGTCGTCAGCTGTGGTGGGGTATAGATTTCCGTCCCCAGGCTGGTGATCAGCACATCCGGCATCGGGATGGAATGAACCTTCAGAATCTTAAGAACCGAGTTGAGGCGTCGTCCCGTAGCAATCCCAAACAGGACCCTACGATGCTGCTGTCGCATCAACGCTACGAGCTGCGCAAGGGCCTCGGGATCGCCAAGCAGGGTGTTATCGATGGCCGTGAACAGCGCGCAGGTTCGGGTCTGGACCGCCGGGACCCTGGAAAGAGGTGCCGGCCTGGAAACCACCCGACTCTGCAGCACAAGAGTCTGCAACCTTTCAAGATACCGTTTGGCATGGGCTTCCCAGGAATAGAACCTGGCCACATTCTTCAGTCCATTGTCTGAAAACGTCGACCACAGGTCCCGATCTTCCAGAATCTGGAGCAGGGCTCCGGCGATCGAAGCCTCATCAAGGGGATCAATCAGCAGACCATTTCTGCAGTTTCCGATGATGTCAACCGGTCCACCGACCTCCGTTGCCACGAGCGGCAGTCCACTGGCCGCTGCCTCAAGCAGGGTCAGACCGAAGGGCTCGGTGAGGGCAGGATTGACGAACACCCCCCTTGAGAAGGCTGCGAGTCGGTAGATGTCCGCCACCTCATTGGAGGAATGGTGCTTGGGCAAAGCCACAAGACCATTCAACTCGTGGCAGTCGATAACAAGAAGCAACTCCGTCAAGACAGCCTGAGCGCCCTCATTGAGTTCACGAATGTCATTACGATTACCGGCCACAATCACAAGATTGGCAATACTCTGAAGACGCTTTGACTTCCCGTAGGCTTCCAGGAGTGAGACAATATTCTTACGCTGATCCGGCCTTGACAGAGCCAGGATCATCGGCTTTTCAGGCTCTCTAAGGTGTTTGCAGAGGGAACTGGCAAATGCGATCGGCCCATCTCCGGAGGTGGGAGGATGGAACTGATTCAGATCGGTTCCTGGTGGGATGACCGACATCTTCTCTGGGGTGTAGCAGTCGTAAAGCTCGTATTGATCTTCGATCTCATTGTGAGTGCTCGTGATCACAAGATTTGCATTGTTCAACACCTCTTCTTCGGCACTGATCCGCTCGGACATCTTGTAGCGCTGCTGGATCTCTTCGACGGACAAGCCGAGGGCAAGCAGCCGGCGCACCTTGTCCCGACCCAGGGAGTGACCGGTGTGGATAAGTGGTAAACCCGTGAGGTGAGAAAGGCGGACGCCTACATAGCCGGCATCGGCGTAGTGACTGTGCAGTACGTCCGGCAGGCGAGGCTGACGATGGAGCCAGGTGAACAGCTCATCGGTGAATGTATCAAGATGGCCCCAGAGCTCTTCCTTGGGAATGTAGGCGTCGGGTCCGGCAGTGATGCGAATGAGGCGTGCCTTGGGATCCAGCACCTCCGTCGGCCTCCCATAGTCCGCCGAAACGTCCGCATCACGAACGCATCGGGTGACAAGATCCACTCGCTGAACAGAGTCTTGCCGAGCCAGGGCCCTGGTTAACTCCACCACGTATTTCGTCTGGCCGCCGGTATCAGCATCACGACCCAGTTCAAGATCCTCTCCCCGGATCAGGCCATGAATGCTGATCATCAAAATGTAGAGAGAATGGCTTCTGGCTCCCATCGTCATGTCTCAAGCTGCCTTCCTTCTCCCTTCCAGTGTGACCACCTAACACCTCCTTGGGCCTGGGCAGGGGAAAGGGGAACGCCCGGCGATTCAGCCCTCACCCCAGCAGCCAGCGCACCATCAGGGCCAGCTGACCGAGGATCCCCTGTCCCGTGAGCTGCTCACCGATCAGGGCCGCCACGAACCCAAGCATCGCCGCACGTCCGTTCAATCGTTCCACCCCCGTCAGGGCCAGAAGGTTCCAGGGACGGGAGGTGGTGAGCCCTTCCCCGAAGCGCTCCAAGGGCTCATAGAGAAACGGCTGTTCGCCGCCTTCCTTGCTGGCTTCCCTGCTGGCTTGCTTACTGCCTTCGCCCATCGTTTCAGCCCCGGAATCGCTTCACCCTATGCCGGGCCTGGGCACCATGGCGTTTTCGAGCTACAGTACAGGCGTACTAAAGCTCAGCCATGGCACCCGGTCAGATCGATCCCGCGGTGGCCCCCCTCAGGCGGGCCAACCCCCAGCGCTTCCGTGAGGCCCGCCCGGGCCATCTGGCCGTGGTGGCCATGGCCGGTCGGCCCTGGTTCATCGGCCGGATCTGCGACCTCAGCGGCCCAGCCCCGACGGACTTCGCCCGGGTGCTGAACATCGACACCGGCGACATCGAGCGGATTCCGGCCCCCTGGATCGTTGAATTGATGGGCGAGGGGGGACTCGGGATCAGCCGTTCTCTGCGCCAGCAGCCACCCCGTTCTCCAGCAGATTGATGCGGTAGAGCACCTCTTCAAGGGCATCAGCGGCACGGATGGCGCTGTAGCACTGGGGGTGGTCGGGCCCGCAGCAGGACGGCACAGGAGCCAGGATTGTCCAGGGCCTGGCATGGCAGAACTGGACAACGCTGTGGCGCTCTTCGGTGGCCCCGGCCGGCGCCATCACCCGGTGCCAGCCGGTGGGGATGCGGCCGTTGGAGAGACGCTCCAGCATCAGCCCCGTGTTGATGATCACCCGCCCCTCCGGCGGAGCCGCCTCCAGCCATTCCCCGGCCACCCGCACCTGCAGGCCGGGTCCCGTGGCCCGCGGCAGGGCCGTGATCAGGTTGATGTCCCCATGGGCCGCCGCCCAGAGATGGCCCTGCGCCGGGGCCTCGGCCATGGGCGGATAACGCAGGGCCCTGGTGAGGGTGGGGGCCTCCGACACCATCTCCTCGAAGAAATCTTCGGCGCAGCCCATGCCCAGGGCGATCACCCGCAGGAACCGCCGTTGCAGGTCGGCGATCGCCCGGTGGAACTCGGCCAGCAGGGCCGTGATGCCGGGCACGGCCGCCTCCGGCAGGACCTGCTCGGGATAGAGCTCCGGGAACCGGCGCCGCAGGGGATGGCCCAGCGGCAGCGGGGCCGACCAGTTCAGCATTTCCTTCCAGTCGGGATGCGCGCTGCCAGCAGCGGTTTCCACCAGCAGGTCGGTGTAGCCGGTCTGGCCATTGGCGCCCGGGGCTCGGAAGCGCCGCTTGGCCCCAGCCTCCAGGGCGAAGAACCGCTGCAGAAGGCCGTAGGCGGAATCGAGCAGATCGACGGGGAGATCGCTGTTGGTGTAGACGAAACCGGTGGCCAGACTGCGTCTCACCCCATCGACCACGGCCTCCCTGGCCCGTTGGCTGCCCCGCTCGAAGGCCAGCAGATCCACGTCGAGAATGGCTTCAGCCATGGGGGCGGATTCAGCGGCGACCGTTGACGATCACGGGGTTCCCACCCCCGGCCGCCCCGGGCAGGGCAGGCACCACTGACGTCTGACCATCCCACTTGTCGAGAAACAGCTTGTAGAGCACCTGGTCGTCGAGGCTGGAGTTGAGGGTCTGGTAGCGCTTGGCCTCCTGCTCGGCGATCAGCACCTCCGTCTGGGCCCGCAACAGTTGCTGTTCGGCGATCTGCTTCTGCTCGATAGCGGCGCGGTACTCCTCGGCAATCTGCAGGCCGGTGAGATCCAGGCCCTGGACGGTCACATAGTCGAACTTGCGCAGCTCTTCGGCCACCTTGTCCTGCACCAGTTCCGAGATGGAGTTCCACTCCGTCGCGATGGTCACCAGTTCGTACTGGGAAAACACCGACTTGAGGGCCTTCAGCAGGGACGGCTGGATCACCCGCGGATAGATCTGCTGGTCGTCAGTGGCGATCGTTTCGTAGATGCGACCCGCCTCGGCGGGCTTCATGGCGTACTTCACCGTCGCGGTGGCCTGGATCACCTGCAGGTCCTTGGTGAGGGTGGAGAACTGCTCCGGCCGCACCTGGGTGCGCACGTCGAAGAGGGAGGTGTTCTGGGCCAGGGGGACCTTGA
>NZ_JAGQBG010000183.1 GCF_024345515.1 Cyanobium sp. N5-Cardenillas | reverse complement strand
GGCCAGGGCCTGGGCCGGAAGGCATTGGAATCCATCCGCAGCAGCACCGGCAGGCCCTGCAGCCGGGCGGCGATGAACAGCTGCACCATGCCCAGGAAGTGCCAGCCGGTGAGCAGCAGGGCATCGGGCCGCTGCCGGGCCGGACCGAACCCCAGTTCCCCTAGGGGCCGGGTGAGCCAGACGCCCCGGTAGCCGGAGGTGATGCCGCGACCCCGGCCACTGGCGGCCCGGTGCCAGGGGTAGCCCTCCAGCAGCGGCACGTCCCACTCGAAGGAGACGCCGAATCCCAGCCCCTGGGTGCGGGCATCCGGAAGGGTGAGGTAAAGCACGTCCGTGGCCACGTCGGGGGCGGCGGCGAGGGTCTGGAACAGGGGCGTCTGGTACTGCACCGGGTGGCTGCCGGCGATCAGCAGCCGCCGCCGGCGGCTGGGCAGCAGGGCCGGCCCTTTGGCCTGCAGGCGCAGGGCCCAGAGCAGGCCGCGCCCTTCGGCAATCAGGGTGGGGGGGATCCACCAGGGATGGCGCAGGTGGTGGCGGCTGCGCACCGACCCCAGCCAGCCGCCCAGGCAGCCCGCCAGGGCCGCCGGCAGCGGCTGGGTGCGCAGCTGGAAGTAGTAGCGCCCCACGGCATGGTCGGGATTGACGGTGGTGAGGTGCTTGCCGTAGCTGCGGGTGCCGCCCCGCTCGGCCCGGAGGTGGTGAATCAGGGCACCGGGCACGTACTGGATCGGATGGCCGGCCTGGCGCCAGCGAAAGGCGAATTCGGCCTCGAAGCGATAGGCCACCCGCACGAAGTTCTGGTCGAAGCCGCCCAGTTCCAGGGCCAGCCGCCGGGGGATGGCCACGTTGCCCCCCATGAACTCCTCAACGGCGCGGGGCCGCAGGCTGTTGAACAGGAACGGCCCCTCCTCCGGATCACTTTCGCCCCGGTGCCAGGGCTGCAGCACCCGCCCGGCCAGCATGGCGTCGGGGTCGGCCCCGCCGGCCCGTTCGTGGGCGTTGAGCAGCTCCGGGTCCGGCAGGATGTCGTCGTCGAGGAACAGCACCCGATCGCCCCGGGCCTCCTGGAGGGCCACGTTCATGGCGCCGGTGATCGAAGGGGTCGGCAGCCGCAGCCATCGGATCCGTCCCTCTGCCTGCCAGGCGCCCAGGCGCGCTTCGCAGTCGGGATCGTGGCGGGGCGTCTGGTCGACCACCAGCAGCTCGAAGGGGGGTGGATCCAGGGCCAGAAGGGCGGCGACGCTGTCGATCAGCACCTGATCGCGGCCGAAGGTGGGAATGGCGACGCTGAGGGTCATGGCAAGGCGGCCAGCTTGAGCCGGGCCTTGAGATGCCAGGGGTTGAGGGCCAGGGCCTGGCGCAGGTACTGACGGGCCAGGTCCGGACGCTCGCGGCTGAGGCAGGCGCCGATGAAGTAGGCCCCATCGGCCTGCCGGCGCGGCTGGGCCCGCAGGCCGCGGCAACGCTCACTCAGGGCCTCGGCCTCCTGCAGGACGGGAGCCTCCGGCTGCCCGCCGCGGCGGGCCCGGGTGGCCGCCACGATCAGGGCATGGAAGGCCTCCTGCTCCCGGCGCCGGGAGCCGCTGATTGATCCGGGGGAGAGGGTGGCCTCGTAGAGCACCTCCGGCACCACCAGGTGGCTGCCGAGCTCCACCATGCGGCTCCAGAGATCGATGTCCTGGGCGAAATAGAACATCGGCCGATAACCTCCGGCACGCTCATAGGAGCTGCGCCGCATCATCACCGAGCCGTGGATGGCGGGTCCGGTGAGGCCGTCGGCGAGCTCCCCTGGCTCCGGAGCGTTCACCCGCACGGTCGCCCCTTCCGGCACCACCAGGCGCACATGGGTGGAGCAGAGGCTGGCGTCCGGGTTCTCCTCGAGGCAGCGCACCTGCCGCAGCAGCCGCCCCGGCAGAGAGATGTCGCCGGCGTCATGGCGGGCGATGAAGGCGCCGCGGGCCAGCTGGCAGCCCTCGATCAGGGAGCGGGTCAGGCCCCGGCCCGGCCGCTCCAGCACCCGCAGCCGCGGGTCGGCGGCGGCCCGCGCCGCCAGCAGGGCGCCGGTGTCGTCGCTGGAGCCGTCGTTGACGACCACCACCTCCAGGCTCACCCCCTCCTGGCTGGTCAGGGAATCGAGCGTGGCGGTGAGACCGGCGCCGCCATTGCGAACGCCCATCACGACGGACACCTGCGGTGCCGTGCCGGATTCGTGCTCCACAGGCTCCTGCATCACCTCAGGTCATGTTCCCCCCTGGGCGGGATCCAGGCTGCAGCCGTGTCCGGACCCCCATGCTCAGCCGGGCCGCCCGCCCCCAGCCCAGAACCCTGGCCATCAGTCCGTAGAGGAGGAATTCCAGTCGACGGCCCCCCTGCCAGGCCCCGGTCCGCCTGGCCAGCTGGAACAGCTGGCGGGAGGCTTGCTCCGCGCCGGCGGCGCCGCACTGGCGGCTGAGCAGGAAGGCGGAGCGGGAAAATCGCGCCATCTCGGGGCCGCGGCGGTCGACGCCGGCGGCCAGGGCGCTGCGCAGCAGCGATTCCTGGGCCCGGGCCCGGTCCGCCAGCTTGCGGGGGTCGAGGTGGCCCCGGTCGCTGAGGTGGTCGTCGCCCATGTGGATCCGCCGCACCGACACCGGCACCGGCACCCACACCAGGGGCGCCCCGGTCGCCCCGGCCCGGCCGTCGTACTCCCAGTCCTCCTCGTTGATCCAGGGCTGCCAGGGGCCGATGCGGTCGAGCAGCTCGCGCCGATACAGCGGACAGCTGGTGGTCCACCAGCGCTCCAGCAGCAGCAGCGGGAACAGGCGCTCCAGGGGCGTGCCGGTGGCCCGCATCGGTCCGCGGCGCTGGATCGGGCGCCGGGAATGGTCCTCCTCCAGGCTGGGGCCATAGGCGATTCGGGCCTCGGCAGATCGCTGCAGGGCCGCCACCTGGGCGCTGAACTTGCCGGGCAGCAGCAGGTCGTCGCTGTCGAGGTACTGCACGAATTCGCCGCGGCAGTGGTCGAGGCCCCGCTGGCGGGCGGCGCCGGGACCGCCGTTGGGCTGGTGGATCACACGGATGATCAGCGGATGGGCGGCGGCCAGGCCATCGGCCACGGCGCCGGTGTCGTCGCTGGAGCCGTCGTCGACGATGACGATCTCGATCGGCCGGTGGTCCTGGGCCAGCACGCTGGCCACCGCTTCGCGCAGCAGGGCGGCGCGGTTGTGCACCGGGATGATCGTGCTGACCAGGCTGGGCACCGGGGCGGGCCGCAGGGCGGCGATGCGCTCGAGGGCGGGACGCCGCATCACGGCGCGGGCCCGCTCCAGGTTGGGGTTGTCCCGCTGGTGCTTGAGGGGCTGGCCGCGGTGCCAGAGGTGCACGATCGGCTCGTAGCCCCAGATCCAGGTGGGCCGGGTGAGGCAGCGGTCCCAGAACTCGTTGTCCTCGCCGCCCCAGCCGACGAAGCCCTCATCCATCCCGCCGATGGCGGCATAGGCCTCGGCGGTGATGGCCATCGAGCCGCCGGCCTCCAGGTTCTGCACGATCGCCTCCGCCGGTCGCGCGTCATAGGCGCCCGAGCCGGCCAGCACCGCCGCGCTGTGGGGCTCATCGAGGTAGAAGACGAACCGCTTCGGGTTCACCACCGCGTAGCCGCGGGCGATCCGCTCCAGCAGGCGACGGGCGTAGCCGGTGGGCACGAGCATGTCGTTGTCGTGCAGGAGCAGCACCGGAGCGCGGGCCTCGCGGGCGCCGAGGTTGAAGGTGTGGGAGCGGTTGTAGGGGGCGGCGGGGTCCGGCAGGGGCCCATGGACGTGGCGCACCCAGGGGGGAAGCCGGTCGGCGATGCGGGGCTCGCTGTCCTGCTCGATCACCAGGCATTCGAGCCACACGTCCTCCTGGGCGGCCAGGGACTCCAGGGTGGCCAGCAGCAGGGGCAGCCGCTCGAGCCCCCGGTGGCCGATCAGCACGCTCAGCTCCGGTGGCCCCTCACCCCAGAGGGGGGCGCTGCGGCGCCGGATCGGTGCCGCCGCCAGGCAGCGGCGCAGCAGGCGCCGTCCCAGTTCCGGCTGCAGGCGCGGGGCGTGCAGGCGGGATGTGTGACGCCACAGACAGGCCTGGCCGCGGCCATCGGGGGCCGCCTCCAGCCGCTCGTGGCGGTTGGCGATCGCCAGCTGGGCCGGGGCCGGCCGGCCCAGCAGCCACTCGTAACGCAGCCGCTCCTTGAGCCAGACGCCCAGCCACTCCTTCCGCGAGGCTCCCGCCGCGTCAGCCATGGGGATCATCGGGATGGTCGAGCCGGCCCGCCGCTGCCAGCAGTGCGGCTTCCGCCGCCCTGTCGCTGGCACCGCCGGCATGGGGCCACTCGCTGCCGGCGCTGCGATGGTGGAAGCGCTGCCCCAGCAGCCGGCGCAGATCCTCGCCGCGGCGGCGCCCCAGCCAGCGATCCAGCCGCCCCGCGGGGGCTGGCGCCGCTTCCTCAGGGCCCGCCGCCAGCGGGGGGAGCGCCAACGCCTGTCCGAGCGCCCGCCGCCAGGCCCCCAGGGACGCCGCCTCGCTGTAGCGCCCGGACACCAGGGCGTGACCGGCCCTGGACAGCCGCTCCAGCAGGGCCGGCTCCCGCAGCCGCGCCAGCTCGCCCGCCGCGGCGTCCGTATCGCCACAGGGAAACAGCAGGGCCGTGGCGTCGTGCTCCAGGGCGCCCTCCAGGCCCGACCCCACATAGCGGCTGCTCACCACCGCCATGCCGCTGGCCATGGCCTGCCAGGCGACGATCGGGCCCGTCTCCCAGGCGGAAGTGATCACCAGGGCATGGTGCTGGCCATAGATCTGGTCCTCAAGTTGGTGCTGGCCGATGTGGCCGAGCAACCGCACCCGGCCGCTTGCGATCCAGGGCGCCAGGGATCGTTCCAGGGCCGGGCGCTCCACGCCATCGCCGGCGATGCTGAGCTGCAGGTCGATGCCCAGACTCTTGAGCGCCGCCAGCAGGGGCGGCAGATCATGCACCCGCTTCTGGGCCTGCTCCAGCCGGCCCACCCAGGCCAGCTTCAAGGTGGCGGTCGGATCGCCGCTGGGGGGCCGCCAGGGCGGCACCGGCACGCCATAGGGGGCGTAGAGGACCCGGTTGGCGTCCATCCCGCCCCGTTCGCTCGCCAGTCGGCAGGCCAGCCGATTGGTGGCGATCACCGCATCGATGCCGGCCCCGTGTCGCCGCAGGTCGTCGAGATAGGAGGCCTGCAGCGCATGCAGGGTCATCACCACCCGTCCGTGGAACCGGCCCTGGCGCCGGGCCCGCAGGGCCGCGGGGTAGAGATCGACCAGGTTGACGCCGAGCACGAGCTCCGGGTCGAGCCGGCCGAGCAGGGCGGCGATGGCGCGGATCCTGCCTTCGGCGCTGCCGCTGGGGTTGACGATCGGTTCAGCCGCCAACGCTGGATAGGCCCGGGCGTAGGGGCCATGGCGGTGGTGGTCGCCGTCAGGCACCACCACCGTCACCTCCAGCCCGCCGTCCCTCAGGCCCGGCACCAGGTTCGCCAGCCAGTCCTGGACCCCGCCGAGCAGGTAGGCGGAGGGGGCGAACACCAGCACCTTCATGGTGTTCGATCCAGGTGCACGATCCCCGGCCCGGATGGGTTCAGGGGCGGCACGGGCAGGGGCGGCAGGGGGGCGATCGGGCGCACGTGGTGGCCGAGCTGCCGGATGTAGGTCCCCTCCGGCTCCGGGCACCGTTCCCACTTGCGGACGAACACCTCCTGGTTGGCGGAGGTGTACTTGCCCCAGACGCGCTCTGACTGGCCGTCGAAGGAGGTGGTGGTGGGTTGGTCGTTCGCATGGTGCAGATAGGGGCAGTCCGTGCCCACGATCCGCACCCCCGCCAGCGAAGCCCGGGCGGTGTAGTCCATGTCCTCGAAGCCGATGCCGCTGAAGCTCTGGTCGAAGGCGCCGACCTGCTGCCAGCAGTGGCGACCGATGGCGAAGTGGGACCAGGTGTTGTTGAGCAGGGTCAGATCCACGGTGTCCCACGCCATGGCTTCCGCCCAGCGCCGCAGGTAGGGGTCGATGCGCAGATCGTCGTTGAGCACCAGGGTGGTGGCCGTCGGGCTGGCCTGGAGCAGCTCGTTCCAGAGCTGGCAGAGCCCCACCACCCGATCGTGCAGCAGGAAGCGGCGATGGGGCGGCTCGCCGCTGGCCAGCTCGCGGCAGATCCGTTCCAGATAGCGGCTCTGGCTGGCCTGATCACCATGTCCGTTGACGGCCACCAGGATCGGCACCTCGGGAAAGCTTCGCCGCAGGGAGCGGTAGAGGGGACGGAAATAGGTCTCGTAGCGGGCCTCGAAGGTGGTGATCGCGAAGCTGAAGCGATCGCCGAGCGGCCGCCGCGGCGGCAGCAGCACCCTGGGGATGCGGCGGCGGCTGCCA
>NZ_JAGQBG010000182.1 GCF_024345515.1 Cyanobium sp. N5-Cardenillas | reverse complement strand
TGCGGCAGGACACTGGCTGAGGGCGTCACCCCCACGCCCACCTACGACCCCAACGGTGATCTGCGCTGGCTGCTGCTGCGGCCGTGGGTCCTGGTGGCTCGGCTGATCGTGGTGATCTGGCGGCTGGCGGGTCTGGCCCTGCGGCTGGCGGTTCAGTCGAACAGCACCGATGCCCGGGTGCAGCAGCGGCTGGCCCGCGCCATCCTCGAAACCCTCAACGACCTGGGGCCCTGCTTCATCAAGGTGGGGCAGGCCCTCTCCACCCGCCCCGACCTGGTGCGGCGCGACTGGCTGGAGGAACTGGCCCGTCTCCAGGACGATCTGCCCCCCTTCTCCCACGCGGTCGCCCTGGCGCTGATCGAGGAGGAACTGGGGGCCCCTGCCCACCAGCTCTATGAGGAGTTCCCCGATTACCCGATGGCGGCGGCCAGCCTGGGGCAGGTGTACCGGGCCCGCCTGGCCGAGGGCCACTGGGTGGCCGTGAAGGTGCAGCGGCCTGACCTGCCCTTCATCCTGCGCCGCGACCTGGTCATCATCCGCTCGCTGGCGGTGCTGACGGCCCCGTTCCTGCCCCTGAATCTGGGCTTCGGCCTCGGGGCGATCATCGATGAGTTCGGCTCCACCCTGTTCGAGGAGATCGATTACCGGCGCGAGGCCGACAACGCCGAACGCTTCGCCACCCTGTTCCAGGACCACCCCGAGGTGACCGTTCCGGCGGTGGTGCGCAGCCTCAGCAGCCGCCGGGTGCTGACCACCTCCTGGATCAACGGCACCAAGCTGCAGAGCCGCCGCGAGCTGGAAGCCCACCACCTGGATCCGGCGGCCCTGATCCGCACCGGGGTGATCGCCGGGCTGCAGCAGCTGCTCGAATTCGGCTACTTCCACGCCGATCCCCATCCAGGCAACCTGTTCGCCCTGCCGGGCAAGACCAACGGCCTGGGCCATGTGGCCTATGTCGACTTCGGCATGATGGACTCACTCAGCGACTCCGACCGCCTCACCCTCACCGGTGCGGTGGTGCATCTGATCAACCGGGATTTCGACGCCCTGGCCCGCGACTTCGTGGTTCTCGGCTTCCTCAACCCCAGTACCCCCCTGGGGCCGATCGTGCCGGCGCTTGAGGAAGTGCTCGGTGGTGCCCTGGGGGAGAACGTGGGCAGCTTCAACTTCAAGGCGATCACCGATCGCTTCTCGGAGCTGATGTACGACTACCCGTTCCGGGTGCCGGCCCGCTTCGCCCTGATCATCCGCGCCGTGGTGAGCCAGGAGGGCCTGGCGATGCGGCTCGACCCCGATTTCCGCATCATCCGTGTGGCCTATCCCTACGTGGCCCGGCGCCTGCTGGCCGGCGACACCGCCGAGATGCGCGAGAAGCTGCTGGAGGTGATCTTCGATCGTGATGGGCGCCTGCGGGTGGAGCGGCTGGAGAACCTGCTGGCCGTGGTGGAGAACGGCACCACCTCCACCGATCTGCTGCCGGTGGCCCGCGACGGCCTGCGGCTGCTGCTGGGCAAGGAGGGCACCAGCCTGCGCCAGCGGCTGCTGCTGAGCCTGGTGAGCCACGATCGCCTGCACATCGACGATCTCCAGGCGCTGCTCGGGCTGATGGGCCGCACCTTCTCGGCCCGCAAGCTGGCCACGGGCCTGCTGGCCCGCCTCAATCCCCTCGCCGCCTGAGGCCCCACGGGTGCGCTGAGCGCCGGGCCAGGCGAAGCTGGGTCGCGACCCTGCCACCTGCGGCCCCTTGACCGAGGCTCTGCTGCTCATCGCCCTCCTGCTGCTCCTGGCCGGGTGGATCCTGCAGACCCTGTCCCTGGAGCGGCGCCTCAGGCGCCTTGAGCGGCACAGAGCCTCCCTCAGCCAGCGATTCTTCGCCCTCTCGCTCTGGAGCGAGGCCCTGGAGAAGCGCCTGGCGGGTGAACCCTGGCCCGGCCAGTCGGGAATCGCCCCGGCGGAGGAGTCGGCGTCGGAGCCCGCGGCGTTGGCCCCAGCTCCGCCACCAGCCAGGGCCTCGGATGTCGCCGTGGCGCCCACCCACGCCCCCGTACCCGTGGCACCGCTGCGGCCGGCCAGGGGCGCGGCCCGTCCCTGGAAGCGGATCGAGCGGCTGCTGGTGGAGAACTGGAGCGGCCTCCTTGGCGTGCTGGTGGTGGTGGCCGGGGTCACCTTCGTGGCCATCAATTCGGGGTTGCGGCTGGAGGCCAGGGAACGGTTCCTGGTCACCCTGCTGGTGGGTGGGCTCCTGGCACTGCCGTCGCTGCTGTGGGGCCGGCGGGAGCGCTGGCGCGATCTCACCGACGGCCTGCGCAGCGGTGGTGGCGCCCTGGTCCTGTTCGCCTGCGCCGCCGCCGGTGGCTTGCCCCAACTCGGTCTGCAGTGGGTGGAGGTCCCAGCCCAGGCCCTGGCCCTGCTGGCGGGAGGCGTTGCCGTCAACCTCGGCCTGGCCGCCATCGCCCGCACGGCCACGAGCGCCTCGCTGCACGTGGCCGTGAGCCTGGTGCCCCTGGCGATCGCTCCCCAGGGAGGCCCGGCCCTGGCGATCGCCACCGCCATCGCCCTGGTCGGCTCCGAGCTGCCCCTGCGGCATCGCTGGCAGCGGCACCGCCTGGTGGTGAGCTGGGTCTATGGCCTCTTTCAGGTCGTCTGGTTTCTGGCCAATGGCCCCACGCTGGCCGTCTCCGGCGCCCTGGCAACCGGCGCCTCCCTGGCGGCGGTGCTGGTGTTCGGCCTGGGATTGCTGCGGCTGCACCGGCCGGGGGCCACGCCACCGCGGCTGCAGGCCCTGCCCGTGGCCCTGATGCTGAGCCTCTGGGGCGGCCTCGGCCTCGCCCTGCTGCTCTATCCCCGTGAGGCGGCAGCGCGGGCCACGGCCCTGGCGCTCAGTGCCGCCGGGGCCCTGCTGCTGGGGCGGAACGCCCGGCGGCGTGGTCCCAGATGGCTGGCCCTGGGCGACGCGCTGGCAGGGCAGATCCTGGTGCTGGCTGCCCTGCTGAGCCTGGCGCCCCTGATCGCGGATGGGCCGTTGCTGGCCGGTGTGCTGCTGCTGGAATGCCTGCTGTTCCTGGGCCTGGCGGTGCGGGAGGACGCCGGGCCCCTGCGCCGCATCGGCTGGTGGCTCAGCGTGGCGGCGAGCCTGCTGCTGGCGATCACGGGCCTGGTGGCGGCGCTGCTGAGCCGCGATCCAGGGGCCCAGCTCCAGGCCGGTGCCGTGCTCACCGGAGGGGCCGCCCTGACGGCCGGGATGCAGGTGCTGCTGCAGCGCCGTGGCGTGCCGCTGCCCGTGCCGCCTCTGCTGGGCTGGCTGGCCGGTGGCCTGATCGCCGTGGGAACGGGGCTGGTGGTGCCGCAGGACTGGCGCTCCCCCCTGAGCCTGGCGGTGATGGGGGCGTTCCTGGTGGCGGCCAGGCGCTGGCGCCCCCCGGGCCTGCTGCTGGGCGTGAGCATTGCCATCGCGGCGACCCACGGCTTCGGCTGGCTGGCGCTGCTGGCCCAGGCCCCCTGGCCGGCGATGGTTCTGCTGGCTCGCCTGCTGCCCCTGGGGCTGCTGGCCTTGCTGTTGATGCTGTCGGCAGGCGGCAGCCGCCAGCAGTGCCTCGGCCTCGCCCTGCTGGGCATCGATGGGGGTCTGGGGGCCCTGTGGTGGCTGGAGCCGATCTCGCCCCTGCTGCCGGGGGTGGCCTGGCTGCTGCTGGCCGCCGGCAGCCTGGCGGTCACCCATCGCCTGCGGGGGGCGGCCGTCCGGGCCGGCCTGGTGCTGTCCCTGGCCTACCTGGCCGGTTTCGGCGTCGCCTACCTGCTGGTGATCGGGCCCAGCCAGGAGCTGGTCACGCTCGGGGCCCTGCAACTGCGGGGTCGCTGGCTGGTCGAGCTGCTGGCGATCGCCGTGTGTCTGCACGGCTGGTTCTTCCGGGCGGGAGCCGACCTGGCGCGGCTGCGGATCTGGCAGCTGGTGCAGCCCTGCTTCCTCGAGGGCGCCCTGCTGGGCGTGGGGCTGACCCTGCAGGGGGAGATCAGTGCCCCCTGGCGCCCCGTCGCCTGGTCGCTGCTCGCCCTGGTGCTGGTCTGCCCGCCGCTGGTGCGGCTGTTCGCCATCCGCCTGCAGATCTACGGCGTGGTGGCCTACTGGCTGTCGGTGCTGGCGCTGATGCACACCCTTGGGGGCGGCCTGTCCCCCTTCCCCCCGCTCAGCGGCGCCGCCCAGGCCGCCGGGGTGGTGGCGATCGCCCTGCAGACGGCCTTCGTCGTGGCCTCCCACCGCTGGCTCGACCTCGAGCGGCTGGCCCAGCCGGGTGGATGGCCGGTTCTGGTCTGGATCGGAGCGCGGGTGGCCAAGCGCCGCAACCTCTGGCTGTACTACCCCCTGTTCGTGGCCGTGGCCCTGGTGCTGGCCAGCGGTTATGACCGCGCCCTGCTGACGCTCCTGTGGACCGGCGAAGCCTTTGCCATTTACCTGCTCGGCGTGGTGCTGCGGGAGCCCCAGTTCCGGCTGGTGGCCCTGGTGGGCCTCGGGGCCTGCCTGCTGCGGATGCTGGTCATCGACATGGCCCAGGCGGACCTGGGGCTGCGGGGCCTGGTGTTCATCGGCGTGGGCCTGCTGCTGCTGGCCCTCAACGCCATCGTCCGTCGCTTGCGCAGCCGATTCAGCTGAGGGGGCGGCACCGGCGCCTAGGGTCGGGCGCGATCGCCTCCTGATTCCTTCCGTGACCCAGCTGCTGGCTGCCCTCTCGACTGCTCCGGTGACCCTGCAGCAGGCGGGGCTGGACCAGGCCAGCGGCGATTTCGGCGATCTGGATGCCCTGGAGATCCTGCTGGAGTACGCCCCGCTCACCTATCCGCCTTACATGCTGGCCGGGATCGGCCTGGCCATGGCCGTGCTCTGCGGGCTCACCTTCGCCAAGATGATCCAGAACCGGCTGGAGGGCTGGAAGCAGGACCGGTTGGCCCTGCTGCCGATCGCCAACCTGGAGACGACCATGCCCTACGCGGGTCTGGTGATCGGGGTGACGCTGTTCATCGGCGCCAGCCTGCAGGTGTTCGGCTTCGCCGCCGGCGCGGCGCTGCTGGTGGCCTTCGTGCTGTCGCTGCTCACCGGTGGTGCGCTGTGGGTGCAGCTGGAGCGGCTGATGGCCCAGGTGCAGGACGGCACCTTCCGGGCGGTCGACTTCGACAACTTCGACCAGTTCTTCTGATCTCCCAGTGCGGGTTGCCGTCACCCGCCCACCGGCAAGACCTCGTAACGTAATGAAATATCGCCACGTGGTCATGGAAGCCTCCCTTTCCCTCAACCGCCAGTTCTCGATCGCCCTTCACTCCCGCGCCATCGACAGCTGCAATGACATCGAGGAACTGCGCACGGTCGCCAAGACCCTCCTCTCAGCCTGGCAGCACCAGGCCGAATTCAGCGAGCACTATGGCGCCCAGCTGCTCGGCATCCGCAAGTAAACCGGGGCGTTCAGGGCGCTCCGGTTCCGTTGCTCCCGTCCTCGGAGCCGCCTGAGCCCCTGCGGCGCCACAGTTTCAGGCCGACGCCGCCCCACAGCAGGCTCCAGAGCAGGAAGGTGATCAGGGTTCCCACCTGGCCCCCTTCCAGGTCGTAGACCCCGGCACCGATGAGACCGGCATCGATCAGCGAGCCGCCCACCCCCCAGCCGAGCACCCAGAGCGCCACCAGGGCGATGGCGGTGGCTTGCTCCTTCATCGTTCGGCCTGCCCAAGGGCCCCAGCCTGCCAGCCCAACCAGGCTGTACGCTTCTTGTGATTCAAAGATTTCTCTTCGGCGAGTGACAACGTCCTGCAAGGGCTTTCGACGAATCGGTTCATAATTGTTTCTCTGTTCATGACGATTTACGTTGGAAATCTCTCCTTCGATGCGGAGGTGGAGGATCTCAACCATCTGTTTGCGCAGTATGGAGAGCTGCGTAACTGCAGCCTGCCGCTCGACCGGGAAACCGGCCGCAAGCGCGGCTTCGCCTTCGTTGAAATGGCCAATGAAGCCGATGAAACCAAGGCTATCGACGACCTTCAGGACGTCGAGTGGATGGGGCGGATGATCCGGGTCAACAAGGCCCAGCCCCGCACCGGTGGTGGTGGCGGCGGTGGCGCCGGCGGCGGCCGCGCCCGCTACTGAACTCCGGCGACGCCGTCGGCAGTCCCCGGGAACTCAGGCCACCAGGTAGGCCTCCAGGGAGCGGGAGTGGTGGCGGATGCCTTCGAGGGCGCGCCGCTCCAGATTGCGGGTCTTGTCCCGGCTCATGCCAAGGGTGCGGGCGATGCCGGTGAGGCTCATCGGCTCCTCGCCGTCGATGCCGTAGCGCATCTTCAGCACGCGGCCCTGCAGGTCCGGCAGCTGCTCCAGCAGGGCCCGCAGGTCCCCTTTGAGGCACTCGCCATCCACCAGCTCGGACGGCAGCAGGTCGTCACCGGCCAGCAGATCCAGCAGTTCGGTGTCCTCGCCGTCGCCCACCTTCGTCTCCAGGCTCACCGGCTGGCGGGCGCGGCAGAGCAGATCCTTCACTTCCTCTTCGGGGAGTTCCACC
>NZ_JAGQBG010000181.1 GCF_024345515.1 Cyanobium sp. N5-Cardenillas | reverse complement strand
GCACGGCGCGCCGGAGCCAGCGGCGCAGCAACCGCACCAGCAGCCACACGGCCAACGAGCCCAGCAGCACCCTGGCCAGGGCCATGAGCATGGCAACTCCCACGGCCTGGATGGCGGGGGTCACGATCGGGCCTGACCGGCCAGGGGAAGGGCAGGCGATCGGGTGATGACTGGATTCATCGTGAGTGGTGAAACCACACTGTTCTGATGAGGTGGCTGCTCATCGCATCGCACCACGCACATCATCCTAAAAGAAAAATCCAGGATGGCGTCATTCTCAAGCCCTCTTCTCACAGGCCGAGCGGTTGTTGTTTTGGGATATAGCGGTGCGCCTTGGCGTTGTCTATCGCCTGTTGCAGGGCGACCCATTCAGGAGCAAGTCTTGAGGCTTCTTGATACTTTTTCAGCGCCTCTTTCCATTGTCCTTGGAAGGCAAGACAGTCTCCCCATGCTTTGAGGGGATCCGCCCAGCCTGGGCCGCGCTTGGCGGCGGCAGCGAGCTGTTCCATGGCCGCTTTGCACTCTCGGTGGCGCGCCAGGGCCGCACCCCAGGAGTAATAGCCGGCGGGCAGGTCTGGAGCCAGTCTGACAGCGTCAGCATAGGCTAATTGGGCATTTTTCCAGTCACCACGTCGATCAAGAATATCCCCTCTGAACCGCAGACAGTTCACGTAGCGCCCAGCTTCACGGAGCGTTTGATCGGCCTTTTTTCGAAGCTTCGCCTCCTCCTGTGCCAGGGCCACCCAGCAGAGGTAGCCAGGCATGTTGGCCGCCACTGTTTTATTGTTTGTATACTCGGATTTGAAGCTCTCCATTTCACGAAGGGCAACGCTTTTGTTCCCCTCAAGTGCGGCAAGGCGCCCCCGCACAAAGTGGGTGCGAGCCTTGATGGTGGAATCGTTGGATGCGCCCGATCCGAGGCTGAGATGAAACCGGGCCGACTCCAGGTCATGCAGACGGGTGTCAATGAGGGCGATCACGGGATGACGCAACTGGTTGCCGGAACCGATTCCCCGGTACTGGCGGGCGTCATCAGCAAGAACGGCTCTCCAGGCCTGAAGATTCCAGGTGAGTTGATTCCATTGTCCGAAGCCAAGCTCCTTCTTGGGGCTTGGACGTCCGCCCTTGCGTTGGAGATGGTTTCTGCCATACTCCCACGCCTCCTGCTCCCTTCCCATGACAATGGTGGTCAACATGATGTTGTTGTGGACATTGGTGAAATCCTTCCTCAGGGCAAGGGCCTTTCGATAGAGAAAAAGGGACTGTTTTGCGTTTGCTGGTCCTCCGGTGTTCTGCAACGCATTGGCCCATTGATTCAGAAGGTAGGGGCGATCGGCCTCAGTGGTGGTGGGAAAAACCCTTTCGCTGAAGGCCACCGCCTCCTCGCTAAGCCCCTTGGCGATCAGGGAGGCAACGTAATGCGAAGGTTGCGTGTGCTCGAAGATGTGAACCGCTGCTTCCCGGGTCAGTTTTTTGATGGCGTTGGTATCGCCTTTGAAGGATCGGGCGGGAATGCTCTCCCCTCGGACCGTGAGCATGAGCTCGCCAGCCGAGCTTTGCACCAGGTCTCCCGACACGGTCAGATCATGGCCCAAGCGTTGGCGCAGGAGCGTTTCGATCTGATGAATTGAAATACCGGTGGAGGGGAGTTCCAGTTCAATCTGGTTTGACCAGGCATCCGACACCTTGCGTTTCTCCAGGCGGGTGCGGGTGCTAGACTGCAATAGAGTGAGCTCATCCAGCAGGATGCCGGCAACCACTCTCCCCGACAGTCCCCTGTCAGCAAGCTGGGGCGGGGTGCTGAACTCCCTGATGACAATCGCCCTGGATCTGATCGCTTCGATGATCAGGACAAGAACACTGATTCCCAGCAGACACGCCAGCAGTGCAACAAACGCCTGTGAGGCGATTCTCAGCCGTTGACTGATCCTCTGGAGTTGCGTGATGTCGGCCTGTCCCTTGAGATAGGCAATCCGCAGCGGATGCTCGTCCCTCAGCTGCCGCTTCTGCAGGGCTTGCAGGGAGTCCTGATCCTCTGCCTGGCTGGCTGGCTGTGCAGAACGTCCGGAATCAGCTGTGCCCTTCACGCCAAGACCAGGCAAGGCAGCCTGCTCAATCGATTCCATGGGTGAACCTGCCACATCGTCAGCCTGGGGATCGGTGAAGTCGTTGAGATCCAGCCCTGGCATGTTCCATTCCCTCCGTTTCCTTCCTTCTGGCGGCCTCCTCATTCTTTAGCACTTCTACCCAGCTGCACCCACCCAGGTCTGTGCCCAATGGCCAGTTCAGGGGGCTCTGATTCCTCAGTTCTCCCCGTCCGTAGCCGACTGCCTCAGCCGGTTCAGCAGAGCATCGGTGACCTCGGCGGGGAAGGCCACCTCGAGGCGTTCGTTGCGCAGGTGCAGATCCCGCTGGGGGAACGGTATGGACAAGTTGTGCTGGCGCATGATCGCTTCGATGCGGAAGTTGAGCTGGCTGCGGATCTCGTACTGACGCCGGGGCTGGTTGATCCAGACCAGCAATTGAAAATCCAGGGAGCTCTCCCCGAAGCCCTTGAAGAACACCTGGGGTGGTGGAGTCGCCAGGATGTCGGAGAGGTCCTGGCAAGCCTCCAGCAGGGCCTGACGCAACACCTGGCAATCGGAGCCATAGGCCACGCCCACCGGAATCTTGAGGCGGGCCACTGAACTTCCGTGGCTCCAGTTGACGACGCGGGACTCCAGAAACTCGGCGTTGGGAACGATGATCGAGATGCGGTCGAGGGTGACCACCTCGGTGCTGCGCAGATTGACGCGGGTCACGGTGCCCTGCAGGTCGCCCACCTCGACGAAATCGTTCACCTTGATGGGCCGCTCGAACATGATGATCAGGCCACTGATCAGGTTCTTGGCGATGCCCTGCAGGCCCAGGCCCACCCCCACCCCCAGGACGCTGGCGAACAGGGCCAGGGAGGTGAGATCGAGGCCCCACAGCTGAAGCAACACCAGCGTGCCGAGGAACAGCAGGCCGTACTGAAGGACGAAGGCGATCGCTTCCTGGGAACCTGGCTCGATGCCTGTGCGCTGCAGGACGCGGATCTGGAGCAGGCCCTTGAGGAACGCCACCCCGCGCACCAGCACGAGGAACAGAGCCACCAGGACGAAGGCATCCAGCACGGAGTAGCGGCGTCCCCCCAGGGGCAGGAAAGGGGAGCCCACGCTCTCGGTGAGGGCCTCCAGAAGGCGGCTGATCAGCAACCGGGTGACCGGAAAGAAACCCGCGATCACCAGGATCGCCGCCACCCAGAGGCCAAGCCGCAGGATCACCAGCACCCCGTGCAGCAGCCAGTCCATGGCCCGCAGCGGTTGGCTGCCGGGCTCACCGACCAGGGGTTGGGTGAGGGCTGAGGGCAGGTACCGCCGCCACAGCAGCCAGAGGAGCCGCTGCAGCAGGAACGTGGCCCCCAGGATCCCCAGGGAGATGGGGACCATGCGGGCCACATAGCCGGGCTGGCGTTCGAGTCGCCCCCGGTTGAGGGCCGTTGTCAGATGTTGACGCCAGAGCTCGGCCTGCCCTTGCACCGTCAGGCCCTCCGGCGTATCGCGCCGGGTCACCGTGAGGACCACCGCGTCATCGAGGGTGACCACGGGCAGGTTGTGAAGCTCCTTCACGCCGATCCTGGCCGGGCTCCTGTTCGCCACCGCCTCCTGCAGCAGCCGGTTAGCCCGCTCCACCCGTTGGTGAGCCGTGTAGTCCTTCGAAGTGGCAACCGGGAACAGGCGGTTGCCGTCCAATTGGAGGAAGGCCTGGGCCGCCATCTGCTCCTGGGCGCGGGCCCCACCGAACGGGGTCACGACCACCCAGATGGCCAGGACCATCAGGGCGGCCAGGGCGAGCAGTCGGCCCCGGTGGCGACCCGACCAGAAGCGCCGCGGCAGGGTGGGGCTCAGGTGAGGACCGGCTGGGGGTCCTGGCTCGCCGACCTGGGCACCAGGATCTTGCGCATCGAGAGGCGTGCGGCCCCGTCCGAGTGCTCCGGGTACCCCTCCAGGGCGTTTCCCTCCGGTTCCAGGGCGCTGTCTGCTCCTCCCCCCTCCTCGTCCAGGGGTTCCAGCAGATCGAGCACGGCCTGGCGCACCCCTGAGAGGCGCCTCTCCAGTCTGAGACGTGTCTGTTGCTCCTGCTCCAGCTCCTGCGTCAACACCCGGCACTGCCGTTCGGCGGCCTCCTGGCGCAGACGGTCCCGTTCCCGCTCGGCCTCCTCCAGGGCCGCCTGCTCCTGCTCGGCGATGGCCAGTTGCTGGCGCACAGCCTCGTGGAAGCGTTCCACCTCCGCTTCGGCCAGGTGCCGGCCCTCCCGGGCTTCGGCCAGTTCGGCCTCGAGCCGTTCCCGCACCCGACGGCCTTCCTCCTGCTGGGCGGCCACCTCATGGGCCCTGGCGGCGGCGTTGGCCTCCAGGTGGCGCCGGAAGCGCCGCTCCTGCTCCAGTTCCTCGCGCAGGGCGTCGACTTCGGCGGTGGTGGCGGCGATCAGCGTCTGGGCCTGGGCCGTGAGGGCCTCGACCGCCTGGGTGAAGGAGGGGGACATCGGCGTGCGCAGGGATAGGAAGATTGCTTTAAGTCTGCGAGCGGCTGCTTGTCGGTAGCGACGGGCTCTTCGCATCGGTGGCACCGCTGCTGCAGCCGCCCAAGCGGTTGCCGGCCTCGAGCCCAGATGCCATCGAGCTTGTTCGTTTGGCACGGCCACCAAGCCTTGTGTTCTCCCCAGTGCAGCAACCCGAAGGCAGCAGGCGCTTGTCTTGCTTGCGAGAGAGAAAGTGAAACAGAATGGAGCCAAGCGGATTCGAACCGCTGACCCCCTGCATGCCATGCAGGTGCTCTACCAGCTGAGCTATGGCCCCATTGATGCGCCGGCTGACCGGTGCCTGAGGAGCTTACAACGTGGCCGATCGCCCCCAGGCACCGCTCAGACCTGGCGCCAGACCGCCACCAGGCGGCCCTGCACGCTCACCTGGTCGGCGGGCAGGGTGATCGGTGCGTAGGCGGGGTTGGCAGCCTCGAGGCGCACCTGGGATCCCTGGCGATGGAAATGCTTGAGGGTGGTGCCGCTGCCCGGCACCAGGGCGCTCACGATCGTGCCCTCCCGCAGCCTTGAGGGGTCGGGAACGGGTTCCATCAGCACCACGTCGCCATCGGCGATGTGGGCGTCCACCATCGAGTCGCCGTTGACCGTGAGGGCGAACAGGCCGCGGGTGTCGAGCACCGGGGCCAGATCGAGGTGCTCCTGCACATCATCGAAGGTTTCCACCAGCCCGCCGGCGGCCACGGCCCCGAGCACCGGGATGCCTGTACGGGTGTCTCCGAGCAGCTGCAGGGTGCGGGCCTGGCCCTCCTGCCAGGTGATCCAGCCCTTCGGCTGCAGGTGGCGCAGGCGGCTCTGGATCGGCGCCGGCGAGCGCAGGCCCATGGCCTCCATCATCTGGCGGATCGACGGGCTGTGGCGGTGACTGCCGATGTAGTCGGCGAGCCAGTCGTAGAGCTCCCGCTGGGCCTCGGTGAGCTCCTGATGGGTGGCGAACACGGGCAGTACGGATGAACCAGTCCCTTTCTGCCATCCCGCGCGCGGTTTGTCCACTCCCCCTGCCGCCGGGCGTTCAGTCGGCGACGCCCCCCAGCAGGGTGGCCAGCAGGGCCTGCTGCACGTGCAGGCGGTTTTCCGCCTGGTCGAACACCCGGCTGGCGGCCCCCTCGATCACCCCGGCGCTGATCTCTTCGCCCCGGTGGGCCGGAAGGCAATGCAGCACGATCGCCCGCGGATCGGCTTCGGCCAGCAGGTCCTCGTCGAGGCACCAGCCGGCAAAGGCCTGCTCCCGCTGGGCCTGCTCCTCCTCCTGGCCCATCGACGCCCACACATCGGTGTAGAGCGCATGGGCGCCGCGGACCGTGGCCAGGGGCTCATGCAGCACCGTGATCGTGCAGCGTTCTCCCGCCAGGTCCCTGGCCTGCTCCACCACCGCCGGGCTGGGGGCGAAACCATCCGGGCAACCGATGCGCACGTCCATCCCCAGCAGGGCCCCGACGAGCATCAGCGAGTGGGCCACGTTGTTGCCGTCGCCCACGTAGGCCAGGGTGAGGCCGTGCAGGTCGGCGGGGCCATGGCCGAAGTGCTCCTGAATCGTCAGGGCATCGGCCAGGGCCTGGCAGGGGTGCTCCAGGTCGGTGAGGGCGTTGATCACCGGGATCGAGGCCCAGTGGGCGTAGTCGACCAGGTCCTCCTGGGCGAAGGTGCGGATCGCCAGGGCATCGCAGTAGCGGCTCAGCACCCGGGCCGTGTCGGCGATCGGCTCGCCCCGGCCCACCTGGGTGACGGCCGGGTTGAGGTCGATCGTCTGACCGCCCAGCCGGGCCATGGCGACGATGAAGCTCACCCGGGTGCGGGTGGACGCCTTGGAGAAGATCAGCCCCAGCACCCGCCCGGCCAGGTCGATGCGTCGCTCGCCGCTCTTCAGCTGGCGGGCCAGCTCCAGCAGGGCGAGGCTCTGGGGGCCGTCGAGGTCGGCGGAG
>NZ_JAGQBG010000180.1 GCF_024345515.1 Cyanobium sp. N5-Cardenillas | reverse complement strand
GGCCGTGGCCACCAGGGCCTCCGGATCGACGGGGCGCGCCTCCTGGCCGGCCGGCTGCTGGTGCTGGAGGCTCTGGCGCAGCCCGGCCGGCAGGGGGACGTCATAGGTCCGCCCGGAGACTTCAAGGGCCTCTGAGGCGGCTGCCACCTGGGCGGGTTGCGGGGGGGGCGCCACGGCCTCCTGTGTCCCTTCCCCATCAGAAGCTGGGACCGAGGCGTAGGCCACCGGAGAGGAACCTGGATCCGGCGCCACTCTCAGCATCACACCCTTCAGGGTTCACCCATGGTATGGGGCAATCGTCACGAACCAGGGGATTTGCGCATTCGGCCATCCAGACTGGGTGCCGCCGGCCCCGTCCATGGCCCCCAGAGCCCCATCCATCCCACCGGCGCCGGTGCTGCGGATCGGTGGCCTGCAGGTGCGCTACCCCGGCGGCGGGCAGCCCACCCTCGACGGTCTCGACCTGACGCTGTCGGCCGGCGAGCGCCTCGCCCTGGTGGGCCCCTCGGGCTGCGGCAAGAGCACCGTCGCCCGGGCGGTGCTGCAGCTGCTGCCCGCCGGCAGCGTCTGCGAGGGGGAGCTGCTGCTGACCGGCCAGGACCCCCGCCAGCTCCGGCGTGCCGCCCTGCGCCGGCTGCGGGGCGAAGCGGTGGGCCTGGTGTTCCAGGACCCGATGACCCGGCTCAACCCGTTGCTCACCATCGGCGAGCACCTGCGGGACACCCTGGCCGCCCACCGCGGCGGAGGCCGCGAGCGGGCCCGGGAGCTGCTGGCCCGGGTGGGCATCGACCCGGCGCGCTACGGCAGCTTCCCCCACGAATTCAGCGGCGGCATGCGCCAGCGCCTGGCCATCGCCCTGGCCCTGGCCCTGCAGCCGCCCCTGGTGATCGCCGATGAACCCACCACCAGCCTGGATGTGGCCGTGGCCGGGCAGGTGATGGCCCAGCTGAGCGACCTCTGCACCGAAACCGGCAGCGCCCTGCTGCTGATCAGCCACGACCTGGCCATGGCCGGCCGCTGGTGCGACCGCATCGCCGTGCTCGACCAGGGGCGTCTGGTGGAGGAGGCCCCCAGCCACCAGCTGCTCACGGCACCCGCCTCCCCCTTGGCCCAGCGGCTGGTGGGGGCCGCCCGGCGGCGGGAGGGCGGCCACAGCGAGGCCCCCGCCGCCGCGCCGGTGCTGCTGGAGGTGGAGGAACTGCGCAGCTGGCATCCCCTGCCCTCGGTGCCCTGGCAACCGCGCTGGATCAAGGCGGTGGATGGGGTCAGCCTGACGCTGCACGAGGGCGAGACCATCGGCGTGGTGGGGGCCTCGGGCTGCGGCAAGAGCAGCCTCTGCCGCGCCCTGATGGGACTGGCGCCGGTGCGGGGCGGTGCGGTACGGCTCCAGGGGGTCGATCTGCGCCAGCTGCGGGGCCGCTCCCTGCGGCGGGCACGGCGCCGCCTGCAGATGGTCTTCCAGGACCCCCTGGCCTGCCTCAACCCCCAGATGACGGTGGGGGAGGCGGTGGCCGACCCCCTGCTGATCCACGGGCTGGCCAGCCGCCCGGAGGCCCGCCGCCGTGCCCGGCAGCAGCTGGCCCTGGTGGGGCTGGAGCCACCCGAATCTTTTGAAAACCGTCTGCCCCGCCAGCTCTCGGGCGGTCAGCAGCAGCGGGTGGCGATCGCCCGCGCCCTGATCCTGGAGCCCCAGGTGCTGCTCTGCGACGAGAGCGTCAGCATGCTGGACGCCGAGGTGCAGGCCGAGGTGCTGGCCCTGCTGCGGCATCTGCAGGACCAGCTCGGCCTGGGCCTGCTGTTCATCACCCATGACCTCTCGGTGGCCGGCGGCTTCTGCCACCGGGTGCTCGTGCTCGACGGCGGCCGGGTCGTGGAGGAGGGCGCCGGTGCCGCCCTGCTGAGCCATCCCCAGGCCGCCATCACCCGCACCCTGGTGGAGGCCTGCCCGCGCCTGCCGGCCCTGTCCTGATCCAACAACCCGAGCCGTCCTGCGCTGGAATCGTCAGGCGATCGCCCCCAGCAGGTCGGCGATCAGCAGGTTGTCGAGGGAGAAAAGGCCGCCACCGGAGGTGATCAGCACCAGGCACATCACCACGTACATCGCAGCCTTCTCCCAGCTGGGCGGTTCACCGACGCCCATCGGTCCGGCGTAGTCCCCCGCGGGGATCTGGTAAGGATCGGGAGCGATGAACGGGGTACCGGAGACAGTTTCCAGCACCATGGCGTAGGCCATCGACACCAGAATCGCCAGGGCCGCCAGGGGGGTGAGCAGCCCGGGGATAAGGGCGATCCCGGCGCCCCACATCGAGGCCGCCGAGAGAAAGCAGAGCCATTCCGGCGTCTTCATCGCCGTGGACCACGTTTTGAGGTTGCGGAGCTTTGGCCAGCCGTGGCGGATGAAGGCCACCCCCACGAACAGCCGCAGCACCAGCAGTCCCACCGCCGCGGCCGGGGAAGGGCTGCTGGGCACGAGCAACGTGACGATCTCGAGATCCATGGAGGCGCGACGCAGCGGAACGACCTGCCGGTTCAACGTAAGCCGGGTGGGCCGTCGGCGCCGCGGCGGGGCGAAACCACCGCCCCTGGCCATCATTCAAAGCAGGAGCCCCTGCCCCCTCCCCCCGCCGACACCATGACCCCAAGCACGGCGACCCTGCTGTCCCCGGGAGCCACCACCCCCCTGGGCGCCTCCCTCAGCGAGGGCGGAGTCAACTTCAGCCTCTACGCCCGGCGGGCGACGGCGGTGGAGCTGTGCCTGTTCAACCGCGTCGAGGACGCCGAGCCCAGCCGGCGCCTCGCCCTCGATCCCACCCGGCACCGCACTGGCGACTACTGGCATGTTCGGGTGGAGGGGATCGGGCCTGGCCAGCTCTATGGCTGGCGGGTGGAGGGCCCCTGGCAACCGGCGCTGGGGTTGCGGTTCGATCCGACCAACCTGCTGCTCGATCCCCATGCGCTGGCCCTGGCGATGCCGCCGGGCTATGGCCGCGCCCCCGGCCGCAGCAGCGCCGGCGACTGGGGCCGCGCCATGAAGAGCGTGGTGGCCGACCCGCACGCCTACGACTGGCAGGGGGATCGCCCGTTGCACCGGCCCTCCCGTGAGACGGTGATCTACGAGCTGCATGTGCGCGGCTTCACCGCCCACCCCAGCGCCGGCGTGCCGCCGGAACAGGCCGGCACCTACCGGGGCCTGATCAGCAAGATCCCCTACCTCCAGGACCTGGGCATCACGGCGGTGGAACTGCTGCCGGTGTTCGCCTTCGATCCCCTGGCGGCCCCCGCTGGCCTTCACAACTACTGGGGCTACCAGCCGGTCTCCTTCTTCGCCCCCCATCCGGGCTATGCCTGCAGCAGCGATCCCCTGGCGGTGATCGATGAGTTCCGTGACCTGGTCAAGGCACTGCACCGCGCCGGCATCGAGGTGATCCTCGATGTGGTGTTCAATCACACCGCCGAGGGGGACGCCGAGGGGCCGGCCTTCTGCTTCCGGGGCCAGGCCGACGGCGATTACTACCTGCAGCAAGGCGATGGCACCTACATCGATGTCACCGGCTGCGGCAACACCTTCAACACCAACCACCCAGTGGTGCGGCGCCTGATCCGCAACAGCCTGCGCCATTGGGTGCAGCATCTGCATGTGGATGGCTTCCGCTTCGATCTGGCCTCGGTGCTGGACCGGGACCAGACCGGCCAGCCCACGCCCCTCTCGCCGATCCTCTGGGACATCGACACCGACCCGGTGCTGGCGGGCACCAAGCTGATCGCCGAGGCCTGGGATGCCGCCGGCCTTTACCAGGTGGGCACGTTCGTCGGCGACAACTGGCAGGAGTGGAACGGGCGCTTCCGCGACGACGTGCGCCACTTCATCAAGGGGGACCGGGGCCTGGCGGCCAGCGTCGGCCAGCGATTGATCGGCAGCCCCGACATCTACGGCCACAAGCAACGGGAGGCCGAGGCCAGCGTCAACTTCATCACCTGCCACGACGGCTTCACCCTGGCCGACCTGGTCAGCTACGACGGCAAGCACAACGAGGCCAACGGCGAGAACAACCGGGACGGCAGCGACGACAACGCCAGCTGGAACTGCGGCGTCGAGGGACCGACGCAGGACGCCGGGGTCCTGCGCCTGCGCGCCCGCCAGAGCCGCAACCTGCTGACCCTGCTACTGCTGGCCACCGGCACACCGATGCTGGCCATGGGGGACGAGATGGGCCGCAGTCAGCAGGGCAACAACAACGCCTACGCCCAGGACAACGCCATCAGCTGGCTCGATTGGTCGCTGCTGGAGCGCCAGGCCGACCTGCATCGCTTCGTGCGGGAGCTGGTGCGGTACCGCCAGCAGCGGGATGTGGTGGTTCACGCCCGCAGCCTCAGCCTCGGCGAACTGGTGCAACGCCATCAGGTGAGCTGGCATGGGGTTGAACCGAACCAGCCCGACTGGAGTGACAGCTCCCATGCCTTCGCCGTGACGATCACCAGCGTCGGCCAACGGTTCCGCTGGCACGCCATGGTCAACGCCTGGTGGGAACCGTTGCCGTTCCGCCTGCCCCCCGCCGCCGCCGGCCCCAACACCTGGAAGCGCTGGATCGACACCTCCCGGCCCAGCCCGGAGGATGTGGTGCCCTGGGGCCAGGCGCCGGAGCCGGTGGGGGACACCTACACCCTGGAGCCCCGCTCGGTCGTGGTGCTGACCGTGGAGCTCAGCCCTGGAGCAGCTGGATCCGATGGCCATCCGGATCCGCCAGCTGCAGGGCACGGCTAGCCCCGATCGCCGCGGCCTGCGGCCCCAGCGCGATGATCCCGCCGGAGATCAGACGGCCGCCGAGGGCCTCGGCCCGCTCGGCGATCGACTCCAGATCGGCCACCCGCAGGCGCAGCTGCCAGTGGGCCAGGTCCTGGGGCCCCTGGTCGGCGGGCATCGGCCGGCCGCCGGTGGGCTCGCGGTAGTCGAGGCACTCGACGCCGGCGCCGCTGGGGCAGCGGTGGCCGGTGATGTGCACCCGGGTTCCCGCCAGACCATCGAGACCATCCTGTTCCGGGCCGCTGTTGACGCCATCTCCCCCGGCCGCGAGGCCCAGGAGCTCCCGGTAAAAGCGGCCGCTGGCGGCGGTGTCGGCGATGCCGATGGCGCTGTGGTCAAGGCCCAGCAGCGGCCCGGGCGCCCCAACGTGCCAGCGGGCCTCCCCCTTGTCCGGCGGGAACTGCAGCAGCTCCAGCGGATGGCCTTCCGGGTCGTGGAACTTGTAGGCCACGATGCCGGCGGCATCCGTGTTCCAGTCCGGCAGCCGCTGGGGCGCCGCGGAGATCGGCGAGATCCGCCCGGCCGCGAAGGCTGGCTGCAGCAGGGCCAGGGCCGCCGCCATGTCGTTCACCACCAGACAGCCGTGCTGGAACCAGCGGTCGTTGCTGCGGGAATCGGCCGGGACCGGCCGGCCAGGGCGGGTGCCGGGGGCCAGCGCGAGCACCTCGGTGAGCTCCAGCACCTCCGCGCCGATACCCAGGCGCAGCAGCTTGAGGCGGGCGCCCGGCAGGCCCACCAACTGGGCGTAGGGGCCGCCCTCGAGCACCACCGCCTCCCCCAGGCGCCGGAAGCCCAGGCAGGTGGTGAAGAAGGCGGCACTGGCCTCGGCATCGCCCGTGGTGAAGCCGAAGCTGTCGATGTGGGGAAGTGTCATCACTGAGGAGCTGTCACGGGGTTCTGCCGGCCCAGGCTGAGCACCCCACCGATGCAGATCAGCACGGTCCCCGCCACAACGCCCGCGTTCGGGATCTGACCGAACCAGATCCAGCCGATCAAGCCGGCGAAGACCACAGAGGAATACTGGAAAGCCCCGATGGAGCTTGGGTCGGCATAGCTGTAGGCGCGGATCAGCAGAAACTGGAAGCTGAGCAGACAGAGGGCCGAGGCCAGCACCCACAGGAACTGGTCGAGCGTGATGCTGTGAAATTGACCCACCATCATCAGGCTGGAGACCAGACCGCCGATGGTCAGAAAGTAGACAAGCTGCGTCAATGCGGACTCACTCCTCCCAAGAGCTTTCACCGCCAGAAACTCAATGGCGCAGACGAATCCAGCCGCCAGACCGAGCAGATCACCGGGCTTGTCGAGGAGGCTGGCGTTGGGCTGAACGACGATCACCATCCCGGCGAATCCCACCGCCAGGGCCTTCCAGAGACTGGGGGGAATGCGCTGCCTGAGCACCAGCCAGGCCAGCAACGGAATGAACATGGGCGTTGTATTCAGTAGCACGTTGGCATTGACAAGATTCACCAACTTGGCCGCCGACATGAACAGAAGAAAACCTCCCATGCCCATGGCGCCACGAAGAAGGTGAAGGGGAAACACGCGCGTGGGCAGGTCGCGGCCGCCGCGCACGGCCAACAGGGGAATCAGCAGGATCAACGCCAGAACGAACGTCAGCCAGGTGAACATCAGGGCGTCCATGGCGGTGCCCACCGCCCGCGCAAACGCGCTCTGAAGCGTGTTGGCCAGGAAGGCCGCCACCAGCAGGGCCGCACCTTTTGCCACCGAAGGACTGACCTGCCCATTGCTGTTCCCGTCCGGCTCC
>NZ_JAGQBG010000018.1 GCF_024345515.1 Cyanobium sp. N5-Cardenillas | reverse complement strand
TTCATGGATTTCGCCCATGAAGCCACGCCCACCCGGCTGGCGGAGGCGCGGCTGGCACGCCAGTGCCTGTCGAAATTCTGGCTGAGTGCACCGATCGATGCGCTGGAGCTTCTCTATGGCTCGGCCGTGGGCCAGTGTTATCGCCAGATGATCGGAACCGAGCTGGCCTCCCAGCCCCTGCTGCGCGATGAAGAGAGCTGGAGAGACCATCTCTCCGAGCGGCTCCAGAGCGGCTTCGATCGGCCGGAAATGGCCAATGTGCTGCTGGCGGTGATGCCCTATTTCCGCCGCGGCAAGATGAAAGTGCGCAACTGTGAGCAGAATCTTCCCGATTGGTTGCTCGAGGACTACGCCAGCCTGTTTGAACCGGAACTGCTGCCGCGGCTGCGCCAACCCAGCCCCCTGGAGCGCAGGGCCCTGGCGCCTGCGGCAGCTGGGGCTGGGAGGGTGGCGCCGGTGGGCGCAGAGCCGGAGCTGCCACCGCTGCCCCAGCTCTCCTCGTTCAGCGGCGCCCAGGCCCTGCAGCTGACCGGCAGCGAGGAGTTCCTCACCCGCCTCAACGGGCTGGTGAATCTGTTCGAGATCGATCCGGACGACGGGGCCATCCTGCAGGAGCTGGGCAGCTTCCGCCGCCAGCTGGGCCAGATCTGGCTGGACACCCCCGACGACCAGCTGCAGTCCCTGTTCGAGAGCCAGTTCGGCGACCTCTACCGCAAGTTCCTGCGCAGCGGCTACGCCGGCACGCCGCTGGCGGAGGAGGACCGGCAGTTGCGGTCCCAGCTGGCCCACTACGTGCGCAACATGACCCGCCCCAAGGCCACCCAGGTGGTGCTGGCGGTGCTGCCCTTCTACCCGCCCGGCAAGATCGGCTTCGCCGGCGGCGAGCAGTTCATGCCCCAGTGGCTGCTGGGGGCCCTGCCCAGCCTCTACGTGAAAAGCTGAGCCTTCACTCGTGGAACTCCTTCCACAGCAGCCAGTAGGTGAGGTAGCCGAGCAGGGGCAGCAGGACCATCGGGGCCAGGGCGAACAGGGTCACCACCGGCGGCAGGTGGAGCACCAGCGCGAGCAGCACCAGGCCATAGGCGAGGAAGGCCAGGGTGATGCCCACCCAGCGCTGGCGCAGGCGTTCGTTGAGGCGCAGCCGCCAGGCCTTGAACCGGCGGCGGCGGCGTTGCTCGGGTGGCACGAAGCGCCACCAGTCGCCCTGGGGTCGGGCGCTCACTGGGACCGCAGGCGCTGGAGGTTGCGGCGCTGGTCTTCGAACAGGCCCGTGAGCAGGCTGATCACACGCCGTTCGCGCAGCTTGATGTCGGCGGTGAGGGCCATGCCGGCCTGGAGCGGCACGCTGCCCTTGTCGGGCAGGGGGATGGTCTGGCGGCCCAGTTTGAGGATGACCGGAAAGTGGAGGCCCTCGGCCTGGGTGCCGAGCACCTGGGCCTGCTCCTCGGGGGTGAGGGCATCGGAGCCGATCCGTTCCACCGTCGCCGGCACGTAGCCGAAGCTGCTGGCGGGGAAGGTCTCGAGGGAGAGTTCGGCGCTCTGGCCCGCCTGCACGAAGCCGATGGCCTTGTTGGGCAGGTACACCTTGGCCCGCAGGGAATCCTGGGGCACCACCTTCAGCAGGGGGGTGGTGGCGTTGACGCTCACCACGCTGCCGGCGCTGACGTCGACGTCAAAGACGAGGCCATCGGCGGGGGCGGTGAGCAGGCCGTACTGGATCTGGAGGCGGGCCTGGCGGATCTGGGCGTCGAGATCGCTGATCTGGCGCAGGTTGGCTTCGATCGCGGTGCGCAGCTCCACATCGGTGCCGGAGCCGGTGTTGACCAGCTCGGAGCGCAGGCGGGCGATCTCGCGCTCCTCTTCGGCCACGTTGGTGCGCAGGTCCTGCATCCTGTTGCGGGCTTCGAGCAGCTGCACCTCGCTGACGGCGCCATCGCGCACCAGCGACTGGTAGCGCCGCTCGATGTCGGCGTAGATGCGCAGGGAATCGCGGTAGCCGGCCAGGCGGGTGGTGCTCTTGGCCAGTTCCTCGCGGGCGGACTGCAGGCGGCTGCTCAGCTCACGGGCTCGGTCGCGCAGCTGGCTCTGCTGGTTGGCGGTGAGGCCGGTGGTGGCGGCCTCTTCGCCGAGGGTGGCCTTGGCGACGCGGTTCTCGTTGAGCAGCCGCTCGCGGATGCTCTCGGCGGCGGCCAGCTTGCTGCGGGGTTCGCGCAGGTCGAAGCGGATCAGGGGCTGGCCTTTCTTCACCGACTGGCCCTCCTTCACCAGCACCTCTTCCACCACGCCGGGGACGGGGGAGGCGACGTCCTTGACGGTGCTGGTGGGCTCGAGCTTGCCCGGCACGGCCACGGTTTCGGAGATCGGCGCGGTGATGCTCCAGAGGCCGAGGGCGGCGACCCCGCCCACCCCGGCCCAGACCAGCAGGCTGGAGCTGCGGCGGCTCTTGCGCAATACCACCGTTTCCCGGAACGACCACTCCTGGGCGTTCTCGGAGCCGGTGGTGGCGAGGCCGCTGCCGAAGGGGTGGCTCACGACCGAGGGATCGCTGGGCTCGCCGGGGGGCGGGGTCTCCGGTGCCGACGCAGCAGCGGGAAGGGAGTCCTGCCCCACCAGATCGACGCGCACCGGAATCACCGGGTGGCGGCGGCTGGAGCGGGGCGAGCGCAGCCAGTTCACACAGCCGTCGAGCAGGGACACCAGGCGGGAGGCGGGATCGGAGGCACGGGGTGGGGTGGCCATCAGCTGAGACCCTCCTGGTTCTGGCTGCGGAAGAGGGCGTAGTACCAGCCGCGCAGCTGCATCAGCTGGCGGTGGTTGCCCTGCTCCATCACGGCGCCTTTGTCCATGAGCACGATCAGGTCGGCGGGCTGGACGGTGGAGAGGCGGTGGGTGATGAAGAAGACGGTGCGGCCGCGGAAGGCCTCGAACAGGTTGATGCACACCTGGCGCTCGGTGCTGGCGTCGAGGGCGCTGGTGGCCTCATCGAGGATCAGCATCCGTGGGTTCTGGAGCACGGCCCGGGCCAGGGCGAGGCGCTGGCGCTGGCCGCCGGAGAGGCCGGCGCCCCGCTCGCCGACGCTGGAGTTGTAGCCCTGGGGCATCTGCATGATGAAGTCGTGGGCGCAGGCGATGCGGGCGGCGCGGATCATCTCGGCGGCGGTGGCATCGGGCTTCACCATCAGCAGGTTCTCGCGGATGGTGCCGTCGAAGAGCAGCGAATCCTGGGGCACCACGCCGATCTGGCGGCGCAGGGAATAGAGCTCCACCTTGCCGATGTCGAGGCCATCGATCAGCACGCTGCCCCGCAGGGGGGCGTAGAAGCGCGAGAGCAGCTTGAGCAGGGTGGATTTGCCGCTGCCGGAGCCGCCCACCAGCCCCACGAAGGAGCCGGCGGGGATCTCCAGGTCGACGCCATCGAGCACCAGGGGGCCCTGGTCGCGGAAGCGGAAGCCCACATCGATGAACTGCACCCGGCCCTGCAGGGGGGGCAGGGGGATGTTGCTGGCCTGATCGCTGGTCTGCTCGGTGTCGCGGTCGACGACGTCGGCCACCATGCGCAGGGACTGGGTGTTGAACTGGAAGTCCTGCCAGGTGCCCACCAGCTGCACCAGGGGCTGGCGGATGTAGCCGGCGAGGATGTTGAAGGCGAACAGGGCGCCGAGGTTGAGTTGGCCCTGGATGATCAGCCAGACCGCCACGGCGATCACCACCAGCTGGCCGAGATTGCTGAGGAAGTTGGAAAGGTTGGCGATCGCTTCGCGGGTCACCTTGAGCTTGAAGTCTTCGCCGATGTAGGCGGAATAGCGGTTCTGGAATTCCCAGCGGGTCTTGAGTTCGGCGTTCTGGGATTTGATCGTCTGGATGCCGGTGATCGCCTCGTTGAGGAAGCTGGAGGCGCGCACCGCCTGGGCCATGGTGCGGTTGATCTGGCTGCGCACCAGGGGATTGCTGACCAGGCCCACGGCGGCGATCAGGGGCAGGGTGGCCAGGGTCACCAGGGTCAGCAGGGGGCTGATGGCGAAGAGGATCGCCAGGTAGAGGAGGCTGAAGCCGAAATCCACCAGGGTGGGCAGGGTCTTGCCGAGCAGGAAATCGCGCAGGCGATCGAGCTGGGAGAAATAGAAGGTGATCTGGCCCACGGGGCGGGCATCGAAGAAGCCCTGGGGCAGCCGCACCAGCTGGTCGAGGATCGTGGCCTTGGCGTCCTGGTCCACCCGGTTGGCCAGGTCGGTGAACAGGAAGCTGCGCAGCGTTTTGAAGATGCTCTCCATCAGGGTGGCGAGCAGCATCACGCTGGCGATGCTGACCAGGGCGCCGATGTTGCGGCTGGCCACCACGCTCTGGATCAGCACCATCAGGCCGAGGGGAAAGACGATCCGCAGGGCGTTGATCAGCACCGAGGCCACCAGCACCTCGATCAGCTCGCGGCGGTGCTGGCGCAGGAACGGGACGTACCAGCTCCAGCTGAAGCGCTGCTGCTTGGCATCGGGTTTGCGGTCGAAGAGCAGCAGCTCCACCAGGCCGCCGTCGTGGGTGACCAGCTCCTCGGCCGGCACCAGCAGGGCGCCGAGCTCGGCCTCCAGCAGGCGGGCGCGGCCATCGGGTTCCACACCATCGAGCAGGCCGAAGTGGCCGTTCTGGTACAGCAGGGCCGGGGCGGGCACCCGCCCCAGGCGGCTGGCGGGCACCCGCGAGAGCACCACCCGCAGGCCGAGGGTGTCCATGATCTGGCCGATGTTGACCAGGTTGAGCCGGTCCTGGCGCTGCAGGATGGCGTCCACCTGATCGGCGAGGGCATCGCGGTTCAGCGGCAGGCCGAAGTAGTCGGCCAGGGCCTGGCAGAGGGCGATCGGAATGGCGCGGCTGCCGCTGGCGCGGGCCAGGGCGAGCTGGCCGCTGCGGTCGCCGGCGCGGCGGGGGGGTGGCTCGAGGGCGGGGGCGTAGGTGCCGCCGGCCTCCTCGGCCAGCACGGTGGGGGTGAGGTGTTCGGGGCCGAGGGTGATCGGCGCTTCCGCCTCGCGGGGGATCGCCAGGCCCACGAGCCGCAGCCAGGGGGCCTCGGGGCCGGGGGGCGCCAGGGGACGCTCCGACCAGGGCTCGGCCAGGGGCAGGCCGCTGCTGGCATACCAGCGGAAGCCGGGGGGCAGGCCCAGCTCGCCCGGGGCGCCGGGGCGCAGGCTGCGCAGGCGCACCTGCTCGGGCGGCAGGGGCCAGTCGTCGAGGAGGGCTTCGCCGTGGGGATCCCGCTCGGCCAGGGCCAGCAGCAGGGTGTGGAGTTCGGCGGCGCTGGGCTGGTTGGCGAACCAGGCGGCGAAATCGGGATGGCCGGCCAGCAGATCGCGGAAAGCGGCCGCCGGGAGCTGCAGGGCCTCCACCTCGGTGGTGGCGCGCAGGTGTTCGCAGGGGTCGCGGCGCAGCAGGCCGGCCCAGCCGGCCAGGCTGCCGGGGCCGAGGCGCTCGATCGTGCGCAGGCCCCGGCCGCTGGGGCTGGGGCCGAGGCTGCGCAGCTGGCCGCTGCAGAGCAGCAGCAGGCCCTCGGGCAGCACGTCCGGGCGCAGGACGGTCTGGCCGATGCGGAAGCGCAGGGGCTCCAGCAGCGGGTCGATGGCGTCGCGGCGGGCGGGGGGGAGCCGGTCGAAGGGGGCGAAGTCGTTGAGCAGGCCGCTGATGGCTCCAGAGGAGGAGGTCATGGGCTGTCGTCCTCCTGCAGCAGGGCGAGCATCGCGTCGAGGGGCGGCAGCGGCTGGCCTTCGAGGAGGAGCCGCGCCCGCTGCTCGAGCCATTCCTCGAAGAGTTCGCCCATCATGCGCTCCCTGGTGGCCTCGTTCAACTCGGCCGGCAGGAACTGTTCGAGCCTCAGCACCACCCAGCTCTCGCCCGCCTGGAAGGGTTCGAACAGCTGGCCGGGGCGGCCGCGGCGCAGGCGGCTGACCAGGCTCCCGTGGCCGGCGGCCAGCGGCAGGGGGCCGATCTGGCCGCGGCAGTGGCGCTCGGGGCCTTCGGAGTGGAGTGGCGCCAGACCGTCGAAATCGGCTTCGCCTTCGGCGATCTGGTGGTGCAGCTCGGCGGCGAGGTCCTCGCTGTCGACACGCAGCAGCGAATAGACCACCTGGTCGAGTTCGGGCTTGCGCTGCAGGAAGCGCACCTCCACCTCGTCCTCCCAGCGGCAGCGCACCAGGCGCTGCAGGCGCCGCTTCTGGGTGGCGAGGATGCGCAGGTCGTCGAAGACCAGGCCGCGCTCCTGGAGCCAGCCGGGCACGTGGTCGTCGTCGCTGATGCCGCGGCGCTCGAGGTAGGCGGCCATCAGGGCCTTTTCCTCCTCGATGGGCAGGGGGATGGCGTGGACGATCTGGTCGAGCACCCAGGCGCGGGCCAGGGGCCTGGCCTGGCCCTGCTGGCGGATGAGGCGGTTGAGCTCGGAGAGGGCCATCCAGGGGCGGCCGGGGGGCAGTTCCACCACCGCCGGCTCGGTGAGGCCGGAGAGGGGTTCGGGCAGGGTGTCGCGGGGTGTGCTCATGGGGAGGGCTCCCGGTGGGGCAGCTGCAGGCGGTCGAGGGCGTCGGCCATCAGGGCCAGGCCGCACTCCCGGCTCCAGGTGGCGCGGGCGTAGGCGAAGGCGGCGGCGGCCATGGCGCGCCAGGCGTCGTCGTCGTCGACCAGTTGCAGCACCGCCTGGCACCAGTCGTCGGGGCTGCGGGCGATCAGCACCTCCTGGCGGTGGCGCAGGCCGGTGGCCTCGGCGGCCAGGGGGCTGAGCACCTGGGGCAGGCCGTGGGCGGCGGCGGCCACCACCTTGCCCTTGAGGCCGGCGCCGGAACGCAGCGGCGCCACGAAGACGCGGTGGCGGGCGTACACCGTGGCCGGATCGGCCACCCAGCCCTCCACCACCACGCCGGCTTCGGCGCCCCAGCGGGCGGCCAGGCCAGCCTCGAGGCCGCTGCCGTAGAGGTGCAGCCGCAGGTCGGGCCGCCGCCGCTGCAGTTCGGGCCACACCTGCAGGAGAAAGGCATCCACGGCGTCGCGGTTGGGGGGGTGGCCGTAGCTGCCCAGGAAGGCGAGGCCGCTGCGGCCCTCGAGGGGGGCGGGAGTCTCCGGGCCGTGCACCACCCAGGGGCAGGGGGCGGTGGCGGCCTCGCCGAGGGTTTCGGCCTCGATCACCGCCCGTTCCACATCGGAATAGCTGAAGGTGAGATCCACCTGGCGCATCACCGCCAGCTCCTGGCGCTTCACCTCCTCCACCGCTTCGAGGGCGCGGCGGCCCGCGTCGCCGTCGAGACCCTCGGCGCGGGCGGCGCGCAGCTGGCGCAGGTGGTGCAGGTCGGCGTTGCAGAACAGCAGGCGGGCCTGGGGGGCGTGGCGCTGGATCAGGGGCAGGGCCGGGGCGGCCACGGTGTGGCGGGTGAGATAGATGAGGTCGAACTCGCCGCCCCGTTCGGCCAGGACCTGCTCGAGGGAGAGCACGAAGGGGGCGTGGAGGCACTCGATGCCGCGGCGCTGCAGCGCGTCGCTGTAGTTGGCCAGCCAGGCCAGGTTGAGGGGCAGCAGCGTCACCTTCCAGCCCAGGGCCTGGAGCAGCTCGATCTCCACCAGGGCGGCGTGGCTGCCGGCATCGCGGTCGGGCCGGGGGGTTTCCTGGTCGAGGAACAGGGCGCGGCCCAGGATGCCCCGGTCCTTGATGGCTTCGGCGCCGGCGTGGCTGGGCTCGCCGCTGGCCTCGAAGGCGCCGGCCCATTTCTGCTGGAACAGGGGGCCGTTGACCGCCTGGAAGCGCTTCAGCCCGGTGCTGGCGCCGGTGTCGGTGCCGCAGCTCAGGCCCTCGTGGTGGATCACCCGGGCCAGGGGGGCGTAGCGCACCGTGTGGCCGGCCTGGCGCACCTTGAAGGCCAGGTCGGTGTCTTCGTAGTAGGCGGGGGAGAATTCAGGGCTGAAGCCGCCGAGCCCGTTCCAGAGCTCACGGCGGATGGCGAGGGCGGCGGCACTGACGTAATCCACCTGGCGGCCGTAGGCCATGCGGGGATCGTGGGGGTTGCCGCCGCGGCCGTAGTTCCAGGGTTCGCCGTTGCCCCAGACGATGCCGCCCGCTTCCTGGAGGGTGCCGTCGGTGTAGAGCAGCTGGGCCCCCACCATCCCGGTGTCGGGCCAGCGCTCGAAGGGATCGAGCAGCTCCTCCAGCCAGGTGGCGCAGGGTTCGGTGTCGTTGTTGAGCAGCACCAGGACGGGGGCGCGGGCGGCGGCGGCGCCGCTGCAGCAGGCCTGGTTGAAGCCGCGGGCGAAGTCGTGGTGGATGACGCGCACCCCGGGGGCCTCGGCGGCCAGGGCTTCGGCGGTGCCGTCCGTGGAGCCGTCGTCGACCACCAGCACCTCAAAGGGGACACGGGTGGGGGCGTAGGCGATCGCCGCCAGGCAGCGGCGGGTGACGCCGTACTGGTTGTGCACCGGGATCACGATCGACACCAGGGGGTCGGCGGCGATCGGCAGGTGCAGGGGCTTGCGCGGCACGGCGCCGCCATCGGGGCCGGGTTCCTGGTTGGAGGTGCCGCGGGGCAGGGGGTGCTCCAGCAGGCGCTGCAGCAGGGGCAGTTCGGCGGGCAGGGGGGTGCCGTGGGCGTCGGCCCAGGCGAGCCAGGTGCGCAGGCTGCGGTAGCGCTCGCGGGCCAGGGGCGCGAGCTCGTCGGGGAAGGGGGGACGGGCGTGTTGCTGCAGGGCCGCCCAGGGGGTGAGGTGGAAGGGCAGCAGCTCGAAGCGCTGATCCAGCACCTGGCCGGCGGCGGTTTCCAGCTGCAGGTGGTGGATGCTGCCGTCGGCGAGGGCGGTGGGGAGCTGCAGCTGGAAGGGCCAGGGCCCTTCCGGCAGGGGCTCGGGGGGCGCGACCGGCAGGGTGGTGTCGCCGTCGAGGCGCAGCAGCAGGGGCTCGGGGCCGCGGCCCCAGCCGTGCAGCAGGGGGGCCTGCAGCTGGGTGAAGGCACCTTCGCGGACCGGACCATGCTGGCGCTGCTGGTCGATCTGGCCGTAGGTGTCGGCATCGAGCCGCATGGGACTGCCGGGCAGTTCGGTGCCGCTGGCCTCGACCCGCACGCGCAGCACCAGCCCCTGGGAATAGGCGGGCAGGGGGTGGGAGGGACCCCACCAGAAGCGGAAGCCGCAGGGCTGCTCGATGCCCAGGGCCAGCAGATCAGGCCGGGCCTGGGCGGCCATCACTTCGGCGATCAGCCGGCGCTGGCCGGGATCGAGCAGGTCGTCGAGCACCAGCTGCAGCCGCAGGGGGGTGGCGTCGGGCTGCAGGGGCCAGGGGCAGGCCCAGCCGGTGAGGCCGCTGTGGGGGCTCCAACCCTCCAGCTGGCCCACCAGGCCGGGGCGACGCCATTCGGCGAGGGAGGCTCCGCTGCCTTCCAGAGTGCCGGGCGGCTCGGCGAGCATCGCAGCCATGCTGGAATCGATGGCGAAACCTTATTGCCCCTGTCCGGCTTTGTCTCGTTCCGCCATGGACCCGGCAGGCGGCGAACCGGTGGTGCGGGTGCCACTGCGGCTGCTGCGGGAGCTGGCGCTGCCCTACCCGGCGTACCACCAGCTGATCGCTGCGCTGCGGGCCGGGGCCGGCGACGGGGACGACCCCCTGCTGGCGGAGCTGACCGAAGCCAGTGCCACGGCCCTGCGGCAGGCCCTGGAGCAGGGAGAGCTGGAGGCGGCCCTGGCCGCCCACGACGATCTGCTGGGCCACGTGGTTGAGCTGGCGGCGGCGCGGCCGGCGGTGGCGGCGGTGCTGTGGCAGCGCTACGGCGATCTGCTCGGCCAGCTGACGGGCCAGGTGCATGAGCGGTTGGTGCCCCGCGACGGGGCGCCGGTGGATTTCAGCCTCCCCGAGCGGGCCGGTGACGCTGAGCTCTGCCTGCGGATGGCGGGGATTCTCGAGCCGACGGCGGCCCAGCCCTGGGCGGTGCCCGACTGGCTGCCGGTGCTGGAGCAGCAGCTGGTGCAGCACGGCGCCCTGGCCTGGCAGCAGAAGGTCCCGTTGCAGGCGGCCGCCGCCGGGCCCTGCCTGGATCTGTTCCTGCGCCTGGGCCAGCTGCTGGATCCCGTGCCGGCGTGGGTGGATCTGGCCTGGCGCGCCGCCCTGGAGCGGCTGATCGAGGCGCTGCCGCCCGCCGGCGCCCTGGCGGAGCCGGAGCTGGAGCTGCTGGTGGCGCGGGTGGGGCGGCTGCCGGTGGCCCCTGAGCAGCGTCCCGCCTTCGACGCCGCCCTGCTGCGGGCCCGCTTCAGCCTGGAGCTGCTGCAGCAGGGCCGCGGCGGCAACGGCCGGCGGGCCACCGAGAGCCTGGAGGTGCTGGAGGCCGAATGGCTGGAGGAGGACGAGGACGAGCCAGCTGCGGTGCCGCAGGAGTCCCTGCCGGCGGTGGAGTGGCGCCCGGGCACCCTGGTGGTGGAGCTGGATCCGCTGGAACTGCAGCTGCTGCGGCACGCGGAGGGGCCGGCCGAGGTCCTGGAGGAGGCCCTGGCCGAACTGCGCCGCCGCCACCACGACAGCGACTTCTGGGCCGAGGCCGCCGTGGAGGGCCCCGAACCCCCGGACACCCTGGAGCTGCTGCGGCGCTTCGAGCGGGAGGCCGGCTTCTATGCCACCACCCACGCCCCGCTGGAGAGCCTGCGCCAGTGGGCCCGGCCGGCGCTGCAGGCCCTGCTGCAGGCCCAGGTGTGGAGCGGCGACGGGGCCACCCTGGCGCTGTGGGAACCGTGGGGGCAGGCGGGCCAGCGCCGCCGGCCGCCGCGCGGCTCCGAGCTGCTGGAGCGGCTCGGCGGTGGTGAGGTGCTGCTGGTGGGCGAGGCACCCGAAGCGATGGCGGCGCTGCAGGAGGCGCACCGGGCCGGCCGGCTGTTCGCCGGGGGGGCCTTCGGCCTGCGCTGCCTGGCGGTGCCCCAGAGCCGCCACCCGCAGCGGCCCGCGGCCGGCTTCGAGCACAGCCTGGAGGCGCTGGTGGCTGCGGTGGAGGCCCACCACGCGGAGCGGCCGTTCACGGTGCTGCTGGCCGGCGGAGGGGCCTACCGGCTGCCCCTGGTGCAGGCCATCGCCAGCAGCTACGGGGTGCTGGCGATGGCGCTGGCCTCCCCCCTGGCGGCGTGGCTGGGGGCCGAAGCGGTGCCGGAGCCGGGCCGATGAGCCAGCCGGACCCCAGCCCGACGGACTGGCGGGCGGTGATCGCGGCCCACCCGCTGGAAAGCCACGAGGCGGCCGCGTGGTTGCGGTATGGGGTGGCCCTGAGCCAGCTGATCGAGCCTTCGGCCGAGGAACGCCAACAGCAGCAGCAGGCCGGGCTGGCCTTCGCCCACGCCGAGGCGCTGGGGGCGTCGCAGGAGGCCGTGGCCCTGGGCCAGCGGCAGGCGACGCTGCTGAGCCTGGCGCTGGCCCTGGAGCTGGCCGGCGCCGGAACCGCGGCGGCGGCGCTGGGGCGCCTGGTCGACGGGCCGTGAAGGGCGGCGTACCTGGCTTACTCTGGTAAGGCTTCGCGCCGGAGGCCGCCCATGGATGCCCTGCTCACGTTGTCATCGAAGGGGCAACTGGTGATCCCGGCCAGGTTGCGTCAGCTGCTGGGGCTGCGGACGGGGGATCGGCTGGCCCTGAGCCTGGAACCGGATGGGCTGCGCCTCACGCCACTGGGCACCAGCGCAGGAACATCGGCCCATGCGCTCATCGGCTGCCTTCACTACCGCGGACCAGCCGTGCCGCTGCAGCAGATGGATCCGGCCTTGTATGCCACCCGATGAGCCTGCCTGTCGCCCTCGACACGAATGTTCTGGTGAGGCTGCTCACCAATGACGATGCGGAGCAGGCCCGGCGTGCAGCAGACCTGATCGATGCGAGTGTCGGCTGTTTTGTGCCGATCACGGTGGTGCTGGAGCTGGAGTGGGTGCTTCGAGGCGCCTATCGGCTGCCACGGGAGGCCGTGATCCAGGCGGTCGAAGGCTTGATGGCCATCCGCCAGGTGCATGTGGAGCAGGAGGAGCTGGTGCGACGCGCTCTGGGCTGGCATCGGCAAGGCATGGACTTTGCCGATGCCATGCACCTGGCGCGCAGCGAGGGCTGTGGAGCCATGGTCAGTTTCGATCGTTCCTTTGCCAGCCTGGTGGTGGATCTGGAGATCTCGCCCAGGGTGACGGAGCCTCCAGAGGCGCTGACCTAGGGATGGCGCACACCGACTGTCCGCGGTTGCGGGCGGCGGAGGGGGCTGGTTGGCGGGCGCGGCGTTGTCTACAGGCTGTACAGATCTGGCGTCAACGGCGCTTACGATGACGTCATCTGATGACGGTCATCTCATGCGCACCATCGTGGATCTGCCCGAGGGCGAGCGCGATCAGCTGGATGCCCTCTGCTCCCAGCGGGGCATTTCCCGGGCCCAGGCGCTGCGGGAGGCCCTGACCCTCTGGCTGGAGCGGGAGCGGCCACGCCACGGCGATGTGTTCGGGCTCTGGAGCGACCGGGACCTCGATGGGGTGACCCTGCAGGAGCGGATGCGGCAGGAGTGGGACCCGCGCTGATGGGGCTGCTGCTCGACTCCAACATCCTCATTGATGTCTTGCTGGGCAAGGATGCTGCCTTGCAGTGGATCCAGGCCCAGCCCCGCTGTTCCATCAGCGTGATCACCTGGATTGAGGTGCTGGTGGGTTGCGGTCCGGGCGAAAGCGAGGCGGTGGAGGTGTGGCTGCGGGGATTCCATTGCCTGCCGCTCGATGGCGCCGTGGCCCGGGAAGCGGTGGATTGCCGTCGCGCCCTGGGGCTGAAGGTGCCGGACGCCATCATCCTGGCCACCGCCCGTTGCCATCAGTTGGGGCTGGCCACGCGCAACAGCCGGGATTTTCCGGAGGAGCTGGCGGGCGTGGTTGTCCCCTACACCCTCTGAGGCATCCCGTGGCCAGCAAGCGCAGCCTCAATGCCCGCAACCTGGAGGCCCTGGGGGCGGCGGCGCTGGCGGAGCTGCTGATCGAGGTGTCCAGTGGCCAGGCGGTGATCCAGCGGCGGCTGCGCCTGGCGCTGGCGGCGGCGGAGGGGGCCAGTGGGGCTGCCCAGGAGGTGCGCAAGCGGCTGGCGGCGATCGACCGGTCCCGGACCTTTGTTGGTTCGGCCCGGCGCCCGGCGCTGCTGAGGGATCTGGAGGCCCAGCGGCAGGCGATCACCGGACCGATCGCCGCCGAAGACCCCGGGGAGGCCTGCGAGCTGCTGCTGCGCTTTCTGGAGATCTCCGCCGGGGTGCTGGCGCGCTGCTCCGACAGCACCGGGGTGGTGGTGGGTTTGTTTGAGCAAGCGGCTAAACAGCTCGGGCCGCTGGCGCTGGCGGCCCGGGTGGCGCCCGAGACCCTGGCCGAGCACGCCGTCGAGCTGCTGCTGGAGGACCGCCACGGGGCGTTCGATGCGCTGGTGCCGGCCCTGGCGGAGGCCCTCGGCGACGGGGGCCTGCAGCGGCTGGAGCAGTGCTGCCGCGAGCGCGGCGCCTTGGGCGGCAGCCGGCTGCTGCTGCAGATCGCCGAGGCCCGGGGGGATGGGGAGGGCTACCTGGGCCAGTTCAGCGCCGCGGATCTGCGCCGGCGCCCGATCGCCGCCGACGTGGCCCGGGTGCTGCTGGCCAACGGCCGGGCGGCGCAGGCCCTGGAGATCCTCGATGGCGCCACGGCGGAGGGCCCAGGCCGGCTCGATGGCGCCTGGCTGGACAGCCGCCTGGCCGTTCTCGAGGCGCTGGAGCGCCCCGCTGAAGCCCAGGAGATGCGCTGGCGGTGGTTCTGCCGCAGCCTCTCGATCCCCCACCTGCGCGACCACCTGCGGCGCCTCGATGCTTTTGAGGATGGCGAGGCGGAGGAGCGGGCCTTTGGGGTGGCCGAGCAGCATCCGAGCCGGCTCCTGGCAATGGAGTTCCTGGTGGCCTGGGGGGTGCTGGGCCGCGCCGCCCGCCTGGTGCTGGCCCACGCCACCGAATGGGACGGGGAGGCCTATGCGATCCACAGCGCCGCCGCCGAGCGGCTCAGCGCCGACCATCCCCTGGCGGCCACGCTGCTGCTGCGGGCGATGGTGTGGGGGGCGCTGGAGACGGGCCGCAGCCAGCGCTACCGCCACGCCGCCGAGCACCTGCGCAGCTGCGACCTGCTGGCCGACCGCCTCGACGACTGGCAGGGCCACCCCGACCATGCCGCCTTCGTGGCGCGGCTGCAGGAGCGCTTCGGGGGCCGCTGGGGCTTCTGGAAGCTGGTGGAGGCGTGAGGAGTCGGATGGGCTAGGGGACGTGGAGCAACTCGGCGGCGAGGCCCTGTTGCTGCAGCAGCGTCACGGCCTGCCGATCAAAGGACAGGAACGTGTCGCCACCGAGCCACTGACCCTGGTGGGCGATGACCGCATCGGCGAAATCACCACCGGCCTCCAGTTGCCACAGACCCACCTCCACGGCAGCGCGATCGAGGCTGACATTGCTGGCGGCCATCAGGGCCCGGATCGCGGTGGTGATCTCAGCCACCTGGAAGGCGTAAACGCGGCGCAGTACCCAGACGAACTCGCAGAGGGCCGGCAGGGACACGGCGATCTGCTCGGCGCCGCGCAGTGCCGCGATCGCCGCTTTCGACTGGGAGGGGTCATCGTCCACCACGGCGCGTACCAGCACGTTGGTGTCGGCCGTGATCCTCATGGCTCCCCGGCCCAGCCGGCCGCGGCGGCCGCCTGGATCTCCTCGAGGCTGGCCAGCTTCGGGCTGCGGCCGGCGAGGTGGCCAATGAAGGCCTCGATGCTGCCGGGGGGCTGGACGGCGCGCACCTCGATCCGACTGCCGGGAAGTGTCGTCACCTCGATCTGCTGGCCCGGCTGCACCCCGAGATGGCGCAGCAACTCGCGGCGGAGGGTGACCTGGCCCTTGGCGGTGACGGTGAGATGGGCCATGGGTACACACCACCAGGAGCCCCACTGTAAGGCGTTCCGCCCTTACCGCCGATGGCCGATGACATCAAGCGCTCCAGGCAGGCCGCCTGTTGCCTGCAGCTGGGTGCCGGGGCTGCGGGTGGTGGTGATGCGTTCGTTGTGGTGGGTTCGGTGGATGCATTCGGCATTCTGTACAGGCTGTACAGGTCTGGGATCCGGCCGGGCGGACAGGGCCCGATGGCCTTGAAGCCCCGGGAATGGATCAGCGTCAGCCAGCAGCTTTGCCGCATGCTCGTAAGGACGCCTTACGACAAGGAGGCTTCCGGTCTAGGGTGAAGTCCAGTGATTGGTTTGCCAGCGATGCCAGCGATGGAGATCGCCACACTCACCGCCAAGGGGCAGGTCACGGTGCCGAAGGCGGTGCGTGAGGCCCTGGGATTGCGGCAAGGCGATCAGCTCAGCTGGGAATTGGAGGACGGCTCGGTGCGTGTGCGGGCCGTGGCGCCGTTGGATCTTGTTTATCTGCAGGGGCTGGAGAGCAGCCTGGGCGAGTGGAGCAGCCCGGAGGATGAGGAGGCGTTCCGCGATCTATGAGCCCCTTTGAGAGGTACGCCGTGGTTCGGGTGCCGTTTCCTTTCACGGATCGGCAGGTCCAGAAGCTGCGGCCCGCGGTGGTGCTCTCCCAGAGCGACTTCCAGCGTGGTTGCGGCCATCTGCTACTGGCGATGATCACCTCGGCGCGGCAATCCTCGTGGCCCCTGGATTGGCCCCTCGAGGATCTGCAGGCTGCAGGTCTGCCCCAACCCTGCCTGGTGCGCTTCAAGCTGTTCACCCTTGACGAGCGGCTGGTGTCGGGGGGCTTGGGTTCTTTGGCCCCCGCCGATCGCGCCGGGGTGGAGGCCCAGCTGGGCAAGCTGTTGCCCACCGCGACCTGAGCGCTGCCAAGGCCCCATGGTCGTGGTGGGCAACAGCTTGCGCACACCTGCTGCGCTGCAGGCCGCCTGTTGCCTGCAGCTGGGTGATGAGGCGGTGATGATCACCGGGGACGCGTCTTTTTGGCAGGTGCCGGGGCTGCGGGTGGTGGTGGTGCGCTAATTGATCAGAAGCAGCCCGGTTGGCTTCCAGCTTTACTTCTTGCCGTAGGTGGCGTCGTGATCAGGCGCGATGGTGAGCAGACGGATGAAGTCGCCGTCACGGTGGGCAGTGGCGCGCCGAGCCTTGCTGATGCGCAGTGAGTACAGGGAATCGATGCCTTTGGGTGGCTTGACGCTGGTGATTTTTTCCCATTTAAGCCCTGGGTCTCGATAGAGCTGATTCCAGGTGAGTTGGCGAATCTTGTTGAGCGTGTCGAGGGCCGAATGGTGCTCGGGCTTTTGCAGCATCAGCAGCTGCTCCTGAAAGACGGGGTTGTTGAGGTCGAGCCTCACCGTCGCGTCATCGCTCGGCATGGCCAAGGCGGTTCAGCGTGACATCCACATCGGCATCATCAGGCGCATGGCCGGCCGACCAGGCCATCGCGGCTTCCAGCGCGTCGGCGGCCTTCGGTTCGTGCAGCCAGCGCTCGTTGTCGGGGATGACGGTGGCGGTGCGCACGATCCAACAGCCAGGCTCGCGCTCTTCCACCAACACCTGGCGGCCGGCGTACTGCTTGCCGAGGGAGATCTGGCCATTGGCGCCAACCAGCTTGACCGCAGGGGCACGGGTGGTCCTGGCCATGGCGATGCTCTGGTTTGGTGCTGCACGGGATTCTAGCTTTCGTGCGGCACGAAAACCAAGGCCCCACTCCGCGCCAGATCGACATGGCTGCAGCTGGTGGTGGTGGGTTCTGCGGATGGATCCAGTCACGCAGATTTCAGTACCGTCTTCAGTACTGAATCACGGCTAGGCTGTGGAGCGAATGACGGCCCCTTGGTGAGAGGTGGATCGGGTGGACGGCAGCCAGCTCAGTTCCAGTGAGCTCAAGCGGCGCGGGATCGCCGCCATTGAAGAGGCTCTGCAGCGGGGGCCGGTGCAGCTGATGAAACGCAACCGCACGGCCGCGGTCGTGCTCAGCGAACGCCAGTACCAGCAGCTGTGTCGGCGAGCCGCCCTGGCCCCGGCGCCTGAGGTTTCGGCGTTGGCGTGGTTGCTCAGCTGCCCAGTGGCAGCGGCGGGCCGCAGCAAGGAGGAGATCGATGCGGCGCTGGAGGAGGAGCGCGACTGGTGATCGCCTTTTTTGATGCCAGTGCCCTGATTGTCGTGCTGGAGGGCCGCGAGCCGTGGGTTCATGGCGTCAGGCAGGCGCTGGCCGAGCTGGTGGCCAGCGACCCAGGCATGGCTACGGCCGTGAGCCGCCTGAGCTGGCTGGAATGCCGTGTCGGCCCTCTGCGTCGCCGCGATCCAGCCACCCTGGCCACTTTTGATGCCTTTTTCTGCCGTACCGATCTGATCTGGGTCGAGCTCACGGCGGCCGTGGTGGAACTGGCCACCGACCTTCGCGGGCAACACAGCCTGCGCACGCCGGATGCGCTGCAGGCCGCCTGCTGCCTGCAACTGGGTGATGAAGCGGTGATGATCACCGGGGACGCGTCCTTTCGGCAGGTGCCGGGGCTGCGGGTGGTGGTGGTGTCATGAGTCGAGTCGATGTGCACCCCTTCACAATGGTGTGATGAACCGTTCCGCTGACTGGCTGCATCAGGCGTCGGCCGATCTGGACCAGGCCCGTGTCAGTGCGAGCGCGGGTCATCACGAATGGGCCTGCTTCGCCTGCCATCAGGCGGTGGAGAAGGCTCTGAAGGCGCTTCACCTCAGCCTCGGCCAGCAGGTCTGGGGCCATGGGCTGGGCCGTTCCTTCCGCGATCTGCCCCCCTCCGCTGCCGCGGAGCTTGGCCAGGCCGTGACGGATCTGGAGGATCGGCTGCGCATCCTCGATGCCCTCTACATCCCCACCCGTTACCCGGATAGCCTTCCGGACGGGGCCCCTACCGACCACTTCGGCCGTCTGCAAAGCGACGACGCTCTCCTCCATGCCCGTGCGCTCGTTGACGCAATCCGTGCTGCGATGGCCAGAGCCTGACCAGGTGATGCGCCAGGTAACAACCTGGGCGGAGCAGCAGGGTTCGCAGACCCCCTCGCTCGAGCGCGTGGCGGTGTTCGGCAGTTATGGGCGAGGCACGGCTGGAGTGGGCAGCGACCTCGATCTGCTGCTGATCGATGCGGGGGCCAGCGGCCCCCAGCACCGACGTCTGCTGAACTGGCCGCTGGCGCTGTTGCCACTCAGCTGCGACGCGCTGGTGCTCACCCCCGAGGAGCACGACGCCCTGATGGCGGCTGGATCCCGTTTCGCGATGGAGCTGGGGCGCGATGCGCGCTGGTTGTGGTCCCGCCGGGCGGCCGAGCACCCGGCCTTCAGCGGCCCGCTTCGATCGCCGATGCAAGATCGGTGTGGATGAAGTCATCGCCCTTGTACAGAAGGGGGGCAGCGAGGGACTTGGCCAGGGCGTAGGAGAAACAGTCGCCCAGATTCAACCCGGCTCGATGGCGACCCTTGCCGAAACGACGAAAGGCCAGGCGTGCGAGTTCCGCCTGGTTGCGGTCGAAACTGACCACTTCGATCTCAGCGGCGGCCAGAAACACATCCAGATCTCCCTGGCCATCGGGGCCAAACCGGGCCTCGAGAACGATGGAGAGTTCGAGCAAGGAGGCAGCGGACAGTCGCCGCAACGCGGCGGATTGGATGGCCTGATTGAAGGAACGACGTTCCGGTTCGTTCTGCAGAATCGCAAGGATGGCTGACGAATCGATCACCATCAGCCCGGCAGTCCGATGGCGTCGTAGCCGAGGATTTCCTCGGGCGTGCGCGTGTCCTTCCGTGGTCGCGCTGCACTACGCAGGGCGATCTCATCGAGGCGATCGGCCAGGCTGGGGCGCCCAGCGGCCTCACGCTGCTGTTGTCTGAGGCGTTGCAGCCGTTCCTTCAGGGCGTGGATGACGGCATCCGTTTTGTTTTCCCCCGAGAGGGCGGCCACCTCCCCAGCCAGGCGATCGGCCTCTGGGTTGCGGATGTTCAGCGCCATCAGGCCAGCGTGTAGACGACCAGCTTTCAGTGTAGACGCCCCCTGGGCTGCCTGTTCTGCCCCAGGCGCGGTTGTGGGTGCTGGTGGGTTCGGTGGACGGATCCTGCGTTCTGTACAGGCTGTACAGGTCTGGGATCTGGGCTGGGGAGGACAGGGTCAGATCGCCTTCAGCGCTGGCGACCCGGCGCTGCGGGGGAGTCACCGCCAGGGGGCCATGGGCCGGGCCAGGCCCCACCACCCACGGCGGTAGGACAGCAATGGCGTCTTGCAGGCAGCGCCTTGCTCACCAAGGCATCAGCCCCGTACCGGTTGGCGGGGTTCAGCTCGCTGAGCAGCACCACGTCCGGCAGGGCCGCCAGGCAGCGGCCCACCTGCTGGCGCAGCTGTTCGGCGGCGCGGATCTGCCGGTGGCTCCGCAGATGGCGATGCAGCTCCTGCAGCTGGGCCAGGGCGTCGCGGCTCCGGCCAAAGGCCCAGGAGAGCTTGCCGCCGCCAGCAGCACCACCTCCGGTTGCTGCGCCTCGAACCAGGTCCGCACAGCCAATGGATCTTCCAGATCCAACGCCTCGCGCCCTGCCGTGAACAGGTTGGTATAGCCGTGGCGCTGCAAGGCCCGGCAGATGGCGCTGCCCGCCATGCCCCGGTGCCCGGCCACGAAAAAGCGATCGCTCGGGTGGATGAGGGGGGGTGAGGTGTTGGCCATGGCTCGGAAAACCCTGATGCCGCAGGTCACCGCCAGCAGCTGTTGGTCCGCCAGTGGACTAACGTTCCACTGCCGGCCCTTGCCCCGTATCGCCATGGGTGCTCCTGTCCCGCGGATCGTGAACGTGCACGAGGCCAAAACCCACTTCTCGCGGCTGATCGACGCCGCCCACGCCGGTGAAACCATCGTGGTGGCCAAAGGCGGGCGGCCCTGGGCGCGGCTGGTTCCCCTGGAGCCGCCCACACCCAGCCGCAGGCCCGGCGTCTTGAGCGGGGTGGTCACCCTGCCTCCGCCGGAGGTGCTGCTCGAGCCGCTGCCAGAGGAGGAGCTTTCTGACCTGGAGAAACCTCTCCCGTGAGCGCTGGTGTGCTGCTCGACACCCACGCCCTGCTCTGGTGGCTGGCGGAACCCGATCGCCTCTCGCCGGCAGCCCATGCCGCCATCGCCGATTCCAGGGCGCGGGTGCTGGTGAGTGCGGCTTCCGGCTGGGAGATCGCCACCAAGGTGCGCCTGGGCAAGCTTCCTGCCGCCGCTTCCCTGCTGGAAGAGCTGCCCACCGTGTTGGCCGCCCAGGGGTTCGAGCTGCTGGCGATCGAGCTGCGCCATGGTCTGCGGGCGGGCAGCTATGGCCTGGCCCACCGCGATCCCTTTGACCGCTTGCTGGCCGCCCAGGCTGAGCTGGAGGCCCTCACCCTGGTGAGCATCGATCCAGCCCTCAAGGCCTTTCCCTGCCACCTGCTCTGGTAGCTGCGCCATCAGCGCAGCCCTCCCAGCGCCCTCTCCATCGAACCCACCACGTTGAAGCCCTTCAGGGGCAGGATCGTTGAGGGCCATGGGCAGGGCCAGGCCCCAGCCATGGCGGTAGAGCAGCGATGGCGTCCTGCAGCCAGCGTTTTGCTCACCAGGCTTTGCCAGCGCCCGCCTCAACGCCCACAGGCCGGCAACCCAGGCATGTGGCGACACAGGGATGGATGCAGCGGCGACCCCGGCGGCAGCCAGAGCGGGCTGGAGCCGCGAAGGACGGACAGGCCGATCAGCAGGGCCCAGAGCCAGGTGAGGCGGGAACCACCAGGGAGGATCATCGGCTGAGGGCGCTCAAGAGCCGCTGGCACCATGATGGCGATGGCGTGTGGAACCCAGTGAGCCAGCCGTGACGGCCACCTCCCCCGATCGCCAGGCTGCCGACGAAGCGTTGCAGGCCTATCTGCGGGGGGATTGGACGGCGGTGCTCGCGGGCTATGGCGAGGCGGGCACGGACGCGGCGGCCTGGTTGCGCCATGGGGTGGCCAGCCTGCAGAACGGGGCGACCCCTGCTGAAGCCAACAGCGTGCCGGGGCCGGGGGAAGCCTTTGAGCAGGCCCGCCGGTGCGGCGCCACGGAGGCGGACATCGCTGCCGCCCTGGGGGGAAGCGTGGGACTGAGTGCGGGGGAGATGCTGTTGCTGGCTGGGCACGAAGGGCCGGGTCTGCGCTGCCTGGCGAGCGGACTACCGCCTGAGGCCACGGAGGAGCAACGGCAGGGCTGGGCACGGCTGCGGGCCTGCGCCTGCCTGATCCGAGCGGGATGCTGGGAGCAGGCGAATGCTCTGCACCGCGAGGCCGTGGCAGCAGTGGAGCCCCCCCGGGAAGCTCCCGACCGATTCACGGCCCAGCTCACGATCCTGCGCACGGAAACGGAGCTGCTTTCCCATGAACTCAGCCTGGCTTTGGCCAGCGGCGCCCTGCAGAACGGCCCAGCATCATCTGAGGCCGGAGCATTGGAGCCAAAGCAGCAGGAGTGGAAACGCTGGAGCCGTTCCCAGCTAGGCCAAGACCTGTGGGTGCTGGAGCAGACGGGCTGGAAACGGGGCGGTTTCTTCGTGGAGTTCGGAGCGACGGATGGGGTGCTGCTGAGCAATAGCTGGCTACTGGAAAAGCAGTTCGGCTGGAAGGGCATCTGCTGTGAGCCAAATCCCAGGCTGTTTGAGCAACTGAAACGCAACCGCCATTGCCAGGTGAGTCCGGCCTGTGTGTATCGCGCCAGTGGAGAGAGCATGGAATTCGTGCTGGCCGATGCCTTTGGCGGCTTGCGCCAGCATGGGCAGGACGATAACCACAAGGAGAAGCGCGAGGCCTACGCAAAGGCTGGTGAGCTGATCAGCGTGGTGACCACTTCGTTGATGGATTTGCTACAGGAGCAGGGGGCACCGCAGGAGATCGATTATCTGAGCATCGATACCGAGGGCAGCGAACTGGCGATTCTGGAGGGGATTGATTGGGACCGGTACCGGTTCCGCTGCATCACGGTGGAGCACAACTTCACAGCTCAGCGTGAGGATATCTCCAGGCTGCTCAAGGCCCAAGGCTATCATTGCCAAGAGGCTCAGTGGGATGATTGGTATATGCGGCCTTTGGTTTGACTCACTGATTCGCCTGCCATCGTTTACTCAGCTTGCCCCAGCCCGTAGTGCAGTTCATTTCCCGTTGAACCCAACATCGTGATGATAATCACGATGTTGCATAATTCGGCATGCCCAGACTTGAGTGGTTGGATTACTGGATTGCCCCATCCCAGCGTACAAGCATAGCTGTCGAGATGGATGCAGGAGCATAGCGGTGGAATGTCACGTAGTGCAAGTTCTGCTTCTGAAGCTTGAGTTTAGAATTGATCTTCCAATATCATTATCCTCTAAGTAGAAAACATTCAGCGTCACTAGTCTTTGGCAGAACAATTTCTAAACTTAGTTTTGCACTGGTAGAGAAATGCCAAGCAATGGCTATGCGAGAACGCTCCAGCCACTTAACAGCTTGATAGGCTTCAAGCTATTATCATGGCATACAATGATGAATTGCATAATAAAATTATAGTATGAACTGGAAATTGTCACGAGCATGCATGATTCGAAAACACTATAGATGCTAAAGGAATACCGTCGTCGAAAAATACTTTATCGCTGGTCTCTCAGAAAGGCTTGTTCAGCTAGCCTGCAAAAACTCCCAATATCAACAGAATAGTCATCGGGTGCAAATCGAAAAGTGTTTAGCTGACCATCATCGCAAACTTTAGGTACAAGCTGAGTATTGGGCAGTAGTGGAATTGGGGAATCTGACTCCCAAAAGAATGATCCCCAAGCCTGAAGTGAGGAATGGGTGTCGTTAAGCTTTTGTAGAACTGAAGGCGGGGCAAGTGCAATGACAGGTTTTCTCAGTAACCATGAGTACCATGTAAGGTTGGCGCCCCATTCGTAAACTCCAAAATTTGACTTAGATAGAATGCAAATGGTTTTGAGTACAGGACATGAGACAAGCGGCAATATATCGATACTTGGATACTCTTTTGATCCGATCTCCGTCAAATCATGCACTAGCTCTTCGATTTGGTCTTCAGGAGGATAATAGTCATGGCCTTTAGAATAGAGGGTGGATGAAATATCAAGAACAATGCGACTTTCTGAATCTGCAAGCCTATAAATAGCGTCTAAGAAAGACGAAAAGACTTTATCGCGATTAATTGGCCTCCTTGTGTAAGGCCTTGCTCCATATACGAATGAGGCAGAAGAGGTTATGCATTCATTCCCATAAAGAGAGCAGGAAAGAGAAATAATCGAATCTGCAAGTGCTTGGGGAATGAAGCTATTCTCATACGGCTCAAGAATAATCTTATCGTGAAAACGCAGCTTTCTCGTCTGAGGAGAGTAAGAGTCATCAGCAGTACGGTAGTCTATGAAGGGAAAGGAGGAGAGAATCTTGTCAAGCGGTCCGAAGAGCTCACTATTCGGAAGCACTAATAACTGCAGCCTCCCAGTAA
>NZ_JAGQBG010000179.1 GCF_024345515.1 Cyanobium sp. N5-Cardenillas | reverse complement strand
GTCGCTCACCGATCGGTGTGGTGACGCCGGCGGCCGGACAGGTGGCCAGGGAACGCACCGAGCCGCAGATGCCCAGGTCGTAGATACGTTTCACGCCGTGCAGGGGCACCGAGCGACCGCCGTTGGCGACCACGGCATAGGCCCCCGCCAGCTCGTAGAGGTAGGTCTCCTTGCCCCCCAGCACCATCGAGAAGCTCTCCTCCATCGGCGTGCTGATGCCGAGCTGGCGGGCCTTGGCCACCACCTTGTTCAGACCCGCCTGCTGGGCCAGCCGCAGGGCCACCACGTTCTCGGAGCTGGCGAAGCCCGCCGCCACAGTGGTGCTGCCACCCCCGCCCCGGCAGCCGGCCACGTAGGCCATTGGGGCGCAGGAGACGGCATCGCCCGGCTTCACGCCGGCCTCCAGGGCCGCCCGGCAGGAGTACAGCTTGAAGGTGGATCCGGGCTGACGCAGGGCCTGCACCCGGTCAAAGCTCGAGCGGCTGTAGTCGCCGCCGCCGACGTAGGCCAGGATCGCCCCGGTGGCGTAGTCGATCGAGATCAGGGCGCCCTGGGTGAGCCCGGCCCGGCCCCCCGGCCCCTCCAGGAACGCCTTCAGCTGCTTCTGGGCGATGGCCTGCAGGCGGGGGTCGATGCTGCTGATCACCGCGTAGTTGCCTCTGGCCTCCGCACTGCTGAGGTCGAGGGCGAAGCGTCGACCCTCCAGCTCGCCGATCACGTAGTCGCTGAAGAAGGGATAGCTGGAGTATGTGGACACGCCGCAGGCGGAGGGATCGATGTTCAGCGGTCGGCGGCGGGCGTCGATCAGCGCCTGGTCGGAGAGATAGCCCTCGGCGTGCATCCGCCCCAGCACCAGGTCACGGCGCTCCCGGCCCCAGGTGGGGTTTTCCCGGTTGCAGGGGCTGTAGCTGTTGGGGCTCGGCAGCAGGCCCACCAGGAACGCCGACTCCGCCACATCAAGGGCGCTGGCCGACTTGCGGAAATAGAGCTGGGCCGCCTGCTCGAACCCTTCGGCCCCCAGGCCCAGGTAGGCCCGGTCGAGGTACATCTTCAGGATCCGGTTCTTGCTGAAGCCCGCCTCCAGCTGCCAGGCCACCCACAGCTCCCGCAGCTTGCGGGCCACCGATACATCGGTGCCCACGGCCGGGTAGACCATGCGGGCCACCTGCTGGGCCAGGCCGCTGCCGCCGCCGGTGCCCTGCACCAGCGAACGCAGCGTGCCGAACAGGTCGATGCCGCTGTTCCAGCCGAAGCGGGAGTCCTCGGAGGCGATCAGGGCCTGGCGCAGGTGCAGGGGGTAGTCGGCCAGGGTGGGCAGGGCCGTCGAGGAGCCCTCGGCTGCATCGATCTGGCGACCATCGGTGGAGAACACCTTCACCGGCCCGCCCACCGACCGGATTGCGGAGCCGCCGGAGACGGTGGTGGCCAGCAGCAGACCCCCCAGGGCCACGCCCGAGCCGACGAGGGCGCCGATGGCCCCCCAGTGCACCAGCTGGCCCAGGGGACTGAGGGGATGGCGGTACACCAGGGTCGGCGCCTCCCCCTTCAGCGGCGAGCCGAGCTGCAGCTTGTCCCCGTCCCGCAGGTGAATGGCGCGGATGCGCCGATCGCGGTGAAACAGACCGTTGGCGGAGCCGAAATCCTCGCCGACATAGTCCGGATCACCCGGGCGCTCCTGCTCCACGATCGCGTGGACCCGGCTGACGCCGGTGGCGTCGGCCTGCAGCTCGCAGAGGGGATCCCGGCCGATGCGGTAACGGCCCCCCTCCAGCGCCAGGCGCCGGCGGCACTGGCCGCCGATCCAGAGTTCCAGCCAGGCGCCGTGGCGGTTCAGTTCCCCCAGGGCGGTGGCCACGGCCCGGCGACGACCCCCATCCGGGGCGGGGCGGCGAAGGGCCTGCCAGAGGCGGAGCCAACCCGTGGCGGGCGTGGGTGCGGTGGGCGGTTCGGTGCCAGGTGCGGTGATGGCGCCCGGCGACGCCTGCTCCGTCGTCCCCACCATCCCTGGCCCGTCTGCCTTGCTCCCATACGCTACCCGCAGCGATCGGAGCGGCCGGCCAGGTGGAGCAACGCCGGGATCCATGGGCACCCTTCCGCATCTGGACCGCCCTGACCATCGGGGTGTATGCGGTGCGGGCCACCTTTGCCGCCACCTGGGTGGGGGCGATCCCCGGCTGGGTGCTGCTGCTGCTGCTGCTGGTGGCCCTGGCCCTGGCGACCTCGGCCCTGTTGTCCCCCGGGCGGGTGATTCCCTGGCGGGAGGGGGAACCGATGGGCTGGTGGGGCCGGTTCCAGGCCGACCGGCGCCTGGACCGCCGGCGCAAGGACGGCGAGGATCCGCGATGAGCTCCCACCCCCGGCTGCTGCTGCGTGACGATCCCGGCCGGAGCGTGCCGCTGGATCCCCGCACGCCCCTCTCGATCGGTCGCGATCCGGCCAGCGGCCTCTGCCTGAGCCAGGCCCAGGGCGTCTCCCGCCACCACGCCCTGGTGCGGGTGTCGCGAACACGGGCCGGCCAGTGGCTGCTCTGCGACCTGGGCAGCGCCAACGGGACCTACCTCGAAGGCGCCCGGCTGCGGGACTGCCGGCCCCTCTCGGACGGCGACGAGATCCGGCTGGGCCTGCAGGGGCCGGTGCTGCAGTTCCGTGCCGCCGCCGCGAGCGCCGCCAGCGCCGCCGGCCGCCCTGCGGCTCCGGTGGTGGCCCAGCCGGCCGCCGGCCAGCTGGATTTCGCCGGCCAGTCCCTGCCCCTCGACCGGATCCGCTCGGCCTACGTGCGCAGCCGGCGGCGCCATCCCCAGGCCTTCAGCTGGTGGCTGCTGCTCTGCCTGGGCGGCCTGTTGCTGCTTCCCTTTCCCTGGCTGTTCTGGCCCCTGCAGCTGGGGGCGCTGGCGGGTTGGATCCTGCTGGGCTCCCGATGGGAGCACCTGCTGGAGGTGACGCTGCAGGACGGCCTGACCTACCGCCACCGCTTCGACAGCCTGGAGACCGCCCTGGCCCACCGCAACGGCATCCGCAGGGCCATGGCCCCGGCGGCGGGGCGGCGGCCATGAACTGGATCCTGCCGGAGGGCGCCAGCCTGGGCTTCGAGGGTCTGGCGGCCCCGCTCCAGATCATCCGCGGTCTCGGGGGCGGCACCCAGGGCCAGGTGTACGAGGTGGACCTGGAGGGGGAGCGGCTGGCCCTGAAGTGGTACCTGCCGGCCTGCATCGCCCGTGATGGGGCCCTGGAGCGGCGCCTGGAGGCGAGCATCCGGGCCACTGCCCCGAACGAGGATTTCCTCTGGCCCATTGCCCTGTTGCGGGCCAGTCCCGCCAGCCGCCCCCTGATCCGCCTCCGCCAGGAGAGCTTCGGCTACCTGATGCCCCTGCGGCCGACCGCCTACGTGGGCGCCTGCGAGCATGCCGCCGGCCGGCTGGCGATCGGCCTGCGCCAGGTGCTGCGGGCCTGTTTCGGCCTCGCCGACGCCTTCCACGCCCTGCACCTGGCGGGCCTCTGCTACAAGGACGTGTCGCTGGGCAACCTCTTTCTGGAGCCCGGCAGCGGCGGCATCCTCATCTGCGACAACGACAACGTGGCGGTGGATGGCGCCGACCATGGCGCGGTGCTGGGCACCCCGGGCTTCATGGCCCCGGAGGTGCTGCTGGGCCAGGCCCGGCCCGGCGCCGACAGTGACCTCTTCTCCCTGGCGGTGCTGCTGTTCCGGCTGCTCACCCGCCACGATCCGCTCAAGGGCCAGATGGAGCTGGCGATCCGCTGCCTTGACGAGCCGGCCCGCCGCCGCCTCTGTGGCGAGGACCCGGTGTTCATCTTCGATCCGCTGGACGACCGCAACCGGCCTGACCCGATCGAGCATGCGGCCGCCCTGATCACCTGGCCCATCTACCCCCGCCCCCTCCAGGCGCTGTTCGAGCAGACCTTCTGCCGCGGCATGAAGCAGCCCTCCCGGCGGGCCCTCACCGGGCAGTGGAAGCAGGAGCTGGCCCGCACCCTCGACCGCCGTGCCCTCTGCCCCGCCTGCGGCCAGGAAAACTTCCAGGCCAGCGGCGCCCCGGCGCTGTGCTGGAGCTGCGGTGCCCCCCTGCCGGAGCCGATCACGCTGCTGCTGCCCCATGGGGCGGTGCTGGCGGCGCCCGACAACGAGCTGCACGCGCACCACTTCGATGCCCTGGCCGGGGAGGATCTGCGCCGGCCGCTGGCCCGGGTGGTGGCCCATCCCCAGGACCACAGGCGGCTGGGGTTGCGCAACCTCCAGGCGACGACCTGGAGCGCCGAGACCCACGACGGCCGCGTCCAGCCGGTGCAGCCTGGCGAGAGCTGTAGCCTCGCCGCACTCGCCCGGATCCAGTCCCCGGCGGGTCCGATCGCCGTGCAGCGCCCCACCCGGCCATCCCCCGCCGCCTGATCCATGCCGTTTCCCGACGTCAAGCTGGCCAACCGGCCACTCCATTTCCTCTACCTTTGCGATTGCTCCGGCTCGATGGCGGCCTCGGGCAAGATGCAGGCCCTCAACCAGGCCATCCGCCAGTCGCTGCCGGGCATGGCGGCGGTGGCCCGGGACAACCCGGAGGCGCGGGTGCTGGTGCGGGCCGTGCGCTTCGCCGACCACGCCGCCTGGCACATCGAGACCCCCACGCCCGTGGACCAGCTGGAATGGCGCGATCTCCATGCCGGTGGCATCACGGCCATGGGGGAGGCCCTGAAGCTGGTGGCGGCGGCCCTGCAGACCCCGCCGATGGAGGTGCGCGCCCTGCCACCGGTGCTGGTGCTGATCTCCGACGGCCAGCCCACCGATGATTTCGCCGCCGGCTTCGAGGCCCTGCTGCGGGTGCCCTGGGCCCAGAAGGCGGTGCGCCTGGCCATCGCCCTGGGCCACGACGCCGACCTGGAGGTGCTGCAGCGGTTCATCGGCACGGAACCGGCGACGGCGGGCCGCTCGCCCCGCCGCCCCCTGCAGGCCAGCAATGCCACCTCCCTGGCCCAGTACATCCAGTGGGCCTCCACGGCGGTGGTGGGGGCCGCCTCGATGCCGGCCAGCCGGGTGAGCGAGACGCCCCTGGAGCCCGCGGCGGGCAACATTCCCCTGCCGGATCTGCCCCCCACCGTGCTGGATCTCACCGACGATGTCGGTCCCCTGGTGTGGTGAACCGCTGGGCGGCGCCGATCGCTGCCAGCCGGGCCGGAGCCGCCCACCTCAGGGCCGGCCGCCCCTGCCAGGACGCCGTGCTCTGCCGCGAGCTGCGCGACACCGATGGCCAGCCCGTGATGCTGATGGCGGTGGCCGATGGCCACGGCGGGCGCCGCTATCGGCGCAGCGAAGTGGGCAGTCGCCTGGCCTGCGAGACGGCCCTGGCCGTGGTGGCTGACGCCCTGGCCGCCGCGCCCCCGGGGGACGGGGAGGGGGGCTGGAGCCACTGGCTGGCCCACGACCTGCCCGAGGCGGTCCAGCGCCGCTGGATGGAGGCTGTGCAGGAGCACTGGCAGAGCGATCCCGGTGAGGGGGGCTTCGAGCCCCTGCTCTATGGCAGCACCCTGGGCCTGGTGGTGATGACGCCCCGCTGGTGGGGCCATACGGGCCTGGGCGACTGGGACCTGGTCCGGGTGGAGCCGGACGGCCATGCCCGGTTGCTGGAGCAGGAGAACGAACCCACGGCCCTCGGCGAGGCCACCTGCAGCCTCTGCCAGCCCCAGGCGGCGTCCCTGTTCGCCCGCCGGGCGGCCCTGCATCCCCTGGCGCCCGAGGAGCGCGACTTCGCCCTGGTGCTCTGCACCGACGGCATCCGCAAGTCCTGCGCCACCGACGCCGACTTCCTCACCCTGGCGGCCTGGTTGGCCGGCGGCGGTGCCGAGGCGGCCGGAGACCTGCCGGAGGCCCTGGATCGGATCAGCCGCGAGGGCAGTGGCGACGACGTGACCGTGGCGATCGGGCGTGCCGGGGCGCTTGGAGAGGGGCCGGTGTCGCTGCCCGTGCCTGCGGCGGTGACGGGACCCTCTGCGGTGGGTCCAGCTCCTGCCCAGGCTGTCCAGGCGTCCCATCCCCGCCCGCTTTCCCGACGGCGCCCGGCCATCGGCCGGGCCGTGGCCATCGGCCTCGCCCTGGCCGCTGCCGGTGCTGGCTGGCTGGCCCTGGTCTGGCCCCGAACCCAGGCCACGCCGCAGGTGGCGCCCATCTCACCCGGGCTGCGGGCCGCCCGGGCCGAGGTGGAGCGCCTCTGCAACCAGCCGGCCACCCTGCCCCTGCAACTGCGCCGCCGGCGAGAGCTGTTCGTCGCCCTGCGCCAGGGCCGGCAGGATCCGGGCCAGTTAAAAGCTGCGGCCGCGACGGATCCCCTGGCGGCCCTGATCGCGGCGGATCTCCCCACGGACCAACGCCCCAACGCCCCATCCCCAGCCCCCCAACCTGCTGCGGCCCAACCCCGCCGCGCCCTGCAGGGCCTCGGCGCCTGCCCGGCCCTGCTGGAGGCCCTCAGCCGGCAGTGGGCCCTGACTCCCGCCCTCCCCCCTCCCTGACCCCCATTGCCCTGCGTCAGCAGCTCGATTGCGCCGATCCCCTCGAGTGGGATCGCTGGCTGCCCAGTGGCC
>NZ_JAGQBG010000178.1 GCF_024345515.1 Cyanobium sp. N5-Cardenillas | reverse complement strand
AAGTGCTGTCAAGACGCCAGAGATGGTGTAGACCAGAGGTCGCAGGGTCTGGGCCGGGTGATGGGGATCACCGCCAGTGGCTTTTCACCCTCGGGTGTTGAGCCCCCTGCTCCCTTTCCTGAAGAGCGGCAGGTTCCCACCCTTGGCACCCCCGTTGGCTCCCCGCTTCCAGCAGACCCGATTCCAGCAACGGATCACCCAGTCCGGCAACCTGCTGGAGGCCTGGGCCCAGAACCCCTGGCGGCGCCTTTCCCTGCTCCTGATCGTGCTGCTGAGCGGATTCGTGGTCGGCGGCAGCATCGGCTCGATCACCGGCGCCCTGTCCCTGTTTGATCCGCTCGGGGCCCTGGTCTGTGTGCTGGGCATCGAGCTGGCGGCCCGTGTGCGGGGCAGGCTGCTGGCCCAGCCCCTGAAGCTGCGGCTGCAGGTGCTCGACATGGCCCGCATGGGGCTGCTCTACGGCCTGCTGCTGGATGGCTTCAAACTGCTCTGAGGCGTGCCTCAGGTGGCGGCGAGCAGATAGAGCAGGGCCATGCGGATCGGAATGCCGTTGCGGACCTGCTCCTCCACCAGGCAGCGGCCGGCATCATCAAGCAGCTCGCCGGCGATCTCCACCCCCCGGTTCACCGGCCCGGGGTGCAGCACCGGCACTCCGTCGGCGCAGAGGGCCAGGCGCCGGTGGCTGAGGCCGTACTGGCGGTGATAGGTGTCGAGGCTGGTGAGCAGGTGCTCCTGCATGCGCTCCTTCTGCAGTCGCAGGGTCATCACCGCATCGGCCCCGGGCAGGGCCTGCTCCAGCCGGCGCTCGACCTGCACCCGGCCCCGGGCGGCCACCGGATCGGCAGCCTGCCCCGGCGGCGGCGCCAGAACGAAATCGGCGAAGCAGTCCGGCAGCAGCGTCGGCGGACCGCAGAGCACCACGTCGGCACCGCAGGCGGTGAGGGCCCAGAGGTTGGAGCGGGCCACCCGGGAATGGAGCACGTCACCGACGATGACGATGCGCCGGCCCCGCAGGCTCTCGGGGGTGGGCGCCTCGGGGGCGAAGTGGCGCGCCAGGGTGAACAGGTCGAGCAGGCCCTGGCTGGGGTGGCTGTGCAGGCCATCGCCGGCGTTGAGCACGGACACCCGCTCGCCGCAGCGATCCAGGTCGCGGGCCAGGCTGTGGGGGACGCCGGTGCAGCGGTGGCGGACCACCAGGATGTCGGCCCCCATCGCCACGTAGGTGCGGGCGGTGTCCAGCAGGCTTTCCCCCTTGCTGAGGGAACTCGAGGACGGGGAAAAGCTCTGCACCTCGGCCGACAGCCGCTTGGCCGCCAGTTCGAAGCTCGTGCGGGTGCGGGTGCTGGGTTCGAAGAACAGGCTGGTCATCAGCCGGCCCTGCAGGGCGGGCAAGCGGCGTGCACCGGCCACGGGCAGGGCCCGGAAGCGCTGGGCCAGTTCGAGAACGGTGGCGAAGTCTGCGACCGAGAAGGACGCCAGGTCGAGCACGTGGCGGTGACTCCAGCCGCTCAAGGCGTCCTGCTCTCGTCGAACGCCCCAACCGTAGAGGCCAGAAGGGCGGCCAGACCATCCTGGCGGGGCGTCCGATCGCCGGGGGCCCGCCGGCTGACACTGCGGCTGGCGCGCAGGTACCAGCGCCAGGGCAGCTCCTGACCCTGGGAGACGCCGATGCGCTGGGTCTGCCGCACCCCCGCCTCGCCAGCCGCTGCCGCCACCCCGGGCGGCCGGGGCGCCAGCCAGAGGCCCGAGGCCGGAGAGGCCACCGTGCCGTCGTGGCCGCGGTCGAGGCCGAAACGGCGGGCCAGCAGGCCCGGCCCGGCGGCCGTCCGCTCCGGCTCCCCCGGCAGGGCGGCCGCCCGCAGCAGCACGCCATTGGCCCAGTCGCGCCGGCCGGTGACGATGTTGACGCAGTGATACACCCCGTAGGTGAGATACACGTAGAAGCGGCCGGGCTCGCCGAAGAGCGTCTCGTTGCTCGGGCTGCGGCGGCGGTGGCCATGGCAGGCCGGCTCCGATTGGCAGTACGCCTCGGTCTCGACGATCACACCCGCCAGCACCCCCCCATCGGCCTGGCGCTTCAGCAGCAGGCAGCCGAGCAGCTCCGGGGCCACCACCTCGGCGGGACGGGCGAAGAAGCCCGGGGGAATGGTGCGGGGAAGCGAACCGGGGGGACCCTGGGGGGACCACTGCGCTGTGGCGGGGCCACACTGGCGAGAGTCCTGAACCGTCAGGCGTCCGCCGATCACCGCCCCCCGCATGGAAACCACCAGCTTCAACCTCGGCACCGTTCTGCTGGCCGTCAGTGGCCTGTTCGTGCTGACCACCTTCTACTTCGGCACCAGGGGCGGCTACTACGACACCGACGACTACGACGGCAACGGCACCGCCCACTGAGTGCGGCCGGCCGACGGCTGTCGAGCCAGGGATCAGGGGCGACCGAGCCGCTCCGCCTCGGGGCAGTCGCCGGTGGTGGGCAGGTCGTCGGCATCGGCGGAGAGGCTCACCGAGGCCAGCCGGGTGCTGACGGCCCCGATCGAGGCCAGCCGGACGCTCTCCTCCCAGCTGTGGCGCTCGTCGCCGTCGTCCTCGTCGAAGCGGAGGGTGACCAGATCCCCTTCGATCTCCACCACCAGGGCCCGCTCGATCCAGCGCTGCTGGTCCAGCAGGTAGACCCAGACCGGTCGCTGCTCCAGGCGAAATCGGTCGAGCTTGCGATGCAGCATCGTGACGCCGCGGATAGGGTCGATCCTAGGCAGCACGGCGCAGGCCGCCATGTTCACCATGACCCGATCGATCCCCAGCACCGTCCCTGGGCCCAGCACGGTGCCGGGCCCGGCGGCCGGCACCGAGGAGATCCGGCTGCAGCTGCGCAGCTGGCCCGAAGTGGAGGACTACCTGAGCCGCTGCCGGGGGGTGATCGTGCCGCTGGGGTCCACCGAGCAGCACGGGCCCACCGGTGCCATCGGCACCGACGCCCTCACCGCCGAAGCGGTGGCCCTGGAGGTGGGACGGCGCACGGGCGTGCTGGTGACCCCCGCCCAGGCCTTCGGCATGGCCGAGCACCATCTGGGCTTCGCCGGCACCATCAGCCTGCAGCCCTCCACCCTGCTGGCCGTGCTCCACGACGTGGTGCTCTCGCTGGCGCGCCACGGCTTCGAGCGCATCTACGTGATCAACGGCCACGGCGGCAACATCGCCACGGCCCGGGCCGCCTTCGCCCAGGCCTACGGCACCGCCGCGGCCCGGGGCCTGCCGGGGGCCGAGCGGCTGCGCTGCCGTCTGGCCAACTGGTTCACCGCCGGCCCGGTGATGCGGGAGGCCCGCGATCGCTACGGCGACCGGGAGGGACACCATGCCACCCCCAGCGAGATCGCCCTCACCCTGCACCTGGAGCCGAGCCTCAGCGCCAAGCAGCGGCCCCTGCCCGAGGCGGCACCGGCCGGGCCGATCCACGGCCCCGAGGACTTCCGCCGCCGCCATCCCGACGGCCGCATGGGCTCCGACCCCTTCCTGGCCACGGCCGACGACGGTGCCCGCTTCCTGGAGCTGGCGGCCGCGGCCCTGGCCGACGACCTGGCCGCCTTCCTGGGGCCGGAAGGGGAGGCCGGCTAGGTTCGGGGCCGGATGTGTGGACTGACGATGGGGCGGATCTCAGAAGAGGACGTGCGCAAGGTGGCCCAGCTCGCCCGCCTGGCGCTGCCCGAGGAGCGCATCGCCACCTACACCGGCCAGCTCGAGCGGATCCTCGACTACGTCGCCCATCTGGAGCAGGTGGACACCGAAGGGGTGCCCCCCACCACCCGGGCGGTGGAGGTGGTGAACGTGACCCGCCCCGACGCGGTGGACCCCACGCCGGTGCGGGAGGAACTGCTCTCCCTCGCCCCCCAGCGGGAGGGTGATTTCTTCCGGGTGCCCCGGATCCTGGGGGACTAGCGAACGGGTGAGACGGCGGTGCGGTGCAACAGCTCCAGCACCCGCCGGCGGGCATGGCGGGTGGGCATCAGCCGGACGATGGGCCGCAGGCGGCTGCGGCGCTTCTTGTGGGAGCGCACGCCAAGGAAGATGTCGTAAAGGAAGTTGAGGCTGTCGGTGCGGCTCTCGAACAATCCCAGCCGCTGGGGCGAACCCTTGGCATCCAGAATCGACTTGGTGGCGTGATACGCCGGCTGGTATTCGAACCAGGGAATCGACGGCCAGAGGTGATGAACCAGGTGATAGTTCTGGCCCATGATCAGCCAGTTCATCAGCCTGCTGGGGTAGACGCGGGCGTTGTGCCAGCGGTTGCGCGACTGGAACGGCCGGTGGGGCAGATAGTCGAAGAACAGACCCAGGGTGACCCCCACCATCAGGGCCGGGGCGAACCAGCAGTTGAACACGAAGGGAAGGAAGTTGTGCTGGGCGGCCGCCACCACGATCAGCACGAAGATGGTGCGGGCCAGCACCCACTCGAACAGCTCATTGCGGCGCCAGAGGCGGTGCTTGAAGAAAAAGACTTCGTGATAGAAAAATCTCGGCGCGATCAGCCACAGGGGCCCGAAGGTGCTGACGATGTGGTCGGGGTCGAGCTTGGGATCGTTGACGTGGGCGTGGTGCTGCAGATGCACCCGCGTGAACACCGGGAAGCTGAAGCCCAGCAGCAGGGCGGCGCCATGGCCCATCACCGCGTTCCAGAAGCGGTGGGGGTGGGCGGCGTTGTGGCAGGCGTCGTGGATCACGGTTCCCTCCAGATGCAGGGCCAGGAAACCCAGGGCCAGCAGGGGCGGCAGGGGCCAGCCGCCCACGAACCAGCCCCAGATCGTCAGGGCCGCCAGGCCGTAGCCGGCCAGAAACAGACCCACCGTGGGGTTCCAGGCGGCGGGGGGATCGAGGTACTCCCTCGGGACGCTGCGCCGCGACACGGCCGTGGTGGAGGCCACGGCGGCGGACGAGGGTGCCAGCGTGTCTGTCATGGCCTGGGCCAGGTCTGGAGTCCCAAAGGAGGACCCAGATTACGGAAGACGCCCGTTCGGCGCGACAGGGGCCGGGAAGGCGCCGTCATGGCTGGTTGGGGCCGATCGGCATGGTGCGCAGGTCGGCGGTGACATCCACCAGGGGGAACTCCATATCGCCCCAGCCATCGGGGGGCAGGAGCGACGGGACGTTCGGTCCGGGGGCCGCGGCGGCGCCGGCGGCAAAGGCGCCATCGGTCCAGGCCAGCAGCAGCCCCCGCAGGGCACCGCCCCCCTGCTCGTAGGAGGAACGCAGGTTGAAGTGGTCGCCATCTCTGGCCAGCACCAGCCGGTGGCCGCCGCCCACGTTGCGTGCCTCCAGCGCCATGGGCCGCAGGGCCTCGGGCCCGGAGGGCACCACCCAGTCGCGGCTGCCGCTCACCACCAGGGCCCGGGCGGTCATGGTGCGGGCTGAGCCCTGGTCGAACAGCAGCGACATCGGTGGGCTGACCGCCACCACCGCCTTGACCCGGGGATCGGCCAGGCCGGCCTGGTCGGCGGAGGTGAGGAAACTGCACTGCAGCACCCAGCTGATGTTGCGTTCCGGGTTGGTGACGTCCTTGCAGAAGCGGTTGAGCAGGCCCGCGCTGGGTCGGGCCCCGGCCAGCTGCAACACGGTCGTGGCGCCGTAGGACTGGCCCATCGCCACGACGTTGTCGGTGCGCAGGCCCGCCGGCAACGCCAGGCTGCCCGCCGCGGCCGCATCGATCACCGCGCTCATGTCCATGGGCCGCAGCTTCAGGTCCTCCGGTTTGGGGGGCGGCATCTGGCCGGAGAGCATGGCCTGCTGCTGGGAGCGGTCGCTGCCGGGGTGGCGGGGCAGCAGCACCGTGTAGCCATGGCTGGCCAGGTGCCGGCCCCAGCCCTCGAAGCTTTCCGGGTCGTCCCAGAGGCCGTGGGAGATCAGCACCAGGCGGCCGTTGGAGCCCGTTTCCGGCTGGATCGTGACCACCTGCAGGGGTTTGGGGCGGTGCGTGACGGGGATCGCCAGCTCCTGGCGCTTCACCGCCTGCGGGCCCGTCTGGCTGAGGGCCAGGTTGATCGCGGCGGCGGGCAGGGACGTCACCAGGGACTGACCCAGGCGTTGCTGGCTGGTGACCCGATCAATGGCAAGGACCACCCGCTGCAGATCCACCGAGGCGCTCTTGCCGGGCAGGGCCTCCAGCACCTCCAGCAGGTTGAGGCTGCCCTTCGCCTGGCTGGTGGCCAGCGAGGCGGCCAGCTCCTTGGTGTCGAGCGGCTGGCGTACCCCCTCCACGATCACCACCGACGAGATCAGCAGCAACACCTGGCTGACCAGCGGCGACCCCACCGACTGCTCGGCGAAGGCCTTCAGCGGCAGGGGGAGGGGAGTCTGGAAAGCCTCGACCAGCCGGCGGCCGATGGCCCCATCGGTGGCCCGGTCGAGTTCGGCGAGATCGCTGTCGCCTGAGAGCAGTTTGCGCTGATCCCGGAGCTCGCTGAGTTGGATCGTGAACGGGGTATCGATCAGGGGAAGCATCAGCTGGATCTGCTCCAGCGCCTGGGCGGGAGCCCCCGCCAGCAGCGACCCTGCGCCCAGGAGCAGCGCCGTGAGCTGGCGGAGAGGGCTCTTCATGCTTCGATTCCAGATGCTGGGCAGCGT
>NZ_JAGQBG010000177.1 GCF_024345515.1 Cyanobium sp. N5-Cardenillas | reverse complement strand
CCACGGTGCGCGAGCAGATCGACCGGATCCGCACCCCGGGCTACGTGCTCTTCGATGCGGCGGGCAACAGCAACACCGGCCCGGTGGCAGCGGCGGTCAAGGCCCAGGGGAGCCAGACGATGATCCTCTCCGACTACTCCAAGACCTTCCGGGTGGTGGGCCTGTTCCGCCTCGGCTCCACCTTCGCCGCCGACAGCAACCTGATCAGCAGCGACACCACGGCCCTGCAGCTGGCCTACAAGCAGATCAACGAGGGCGAAATCTCCATGGGCCTGATCCGCGTCAGCGATCCGGCGGCCGTGGCCTCGGTGCAGCGCCACCTTCGCGCGTTGTACGGCAGCCAGCTGCAGGTGTTCACCAAGCCGGAGCTGATCGCCAATGAGCAGAACTACTGGAACACCAGCTCCTCCTTCGGCATCATCTTCGGCTTCGGCACGATCATGGGTCTGCTGGTGGGGGGGGTGATCGTCTATCAGGTGCTGTACACCGATGTCAGCGATCACCTGCACGAATACGCCACCCTCAAGGCCCTGGGCTTCCGCAACCGTTTCCTGCTGATCCTGGTGCTCCAGGAGGCTTCGATCCTGGCGGTTTCCTCCTTTGTCCCCGCCGTGGTGGCGAGCGCCGCCCTCTATGCCTTTCTCACCGCCGTCTCCGGCATCCAGATCGTCATGACCACCGACAAGACCCTGCTGGTCTTCAGCCTCACCATCGGTGTCTGTGCTCTGGCGGCCGCCATCGCCCTGAACAAGCTGCGGGATGCCGATCCGGCCAGCGTCTTCTGAACCCGATGCAGCCTGTTGTCGCCGAAAATCTGCGCCACGCCTACGGCGAAGGTCCCCTGCGCAGCGAGATTCTGCACGGGATCAGCTTCAGCGTGAACCCCGGCGAGATCACCCTGCTGGTGGGACCCTCCGGCAGCGGCAAGAGCACGCTGCTCACGCTTGTCGGGGCCCTGCGATCGGTTCAGGAGGGCTCCCTGCGGGTGCTGGGCAGCGAGGTGCGGCGCTCCAGTGAGCGTAGCCGGGTGGAAATCCGGCGCCGCATCGGCTTCATCTTCCAGAGCCACAATCTGGTGGCCTCCCTCACCAGCCTGCAGAACGTGGCGCTGGTGCTGCAGCTAAGTGAACCGGATCCCCAGCGGCGCCGGCACCGGGCCACCGCCCTGCTCGAGGCGGTGGGTCTGGGCCACCGCTTGGATTACTTCCCTTCCGAACTCTCCGGCGGCCAGCGGCAGCGGGTGGCGATCGCCCGGGCCCTGGCCCCCGAACCCGACCTGGTGCTGGCCGATGAACCCACCGCCTCCCTTGACAGCACCTCCGGCCAGGAGGTGGGGGCCCTGCTGGGCGACCTCTGCCGCAAACGGGGCAGTTCGGTGCTGCTGGTGACCCACGACCTGCGCCTGCTCGATGACGCCGATCGGATCTGGGCCATCGAAGATGGCAGGGTCGAACCCTGGAAGGGGTCCCACTGAGTTCCCCGTCACCCGGCCCCATGCCCGTCATTCCCCCGGCCGACGGCGGCACGATCTACCCGGCGGACTGGCTGGACACCTGGCCGTGGCAGGGCCAGACGATCAGCTACGTGCGCCGCTCTCCCGCGGCACCAGGCCCGGCCGGGGCCTTGCCCGTGCTGCTGATCCATGGCTTCGGCGCCTGCAAGGAACACTGGCGCCACAACCTGCCGCCCCTCTCCGGCAGCCGGCCCGTCTTCGCCTTGGATCTGGTGGGCTTCGGGGCCAGCAGCAAGCCACCCTCCCGCCTCGAGGGCGAAGCCGACGACGGCCTGGCGCTGCGCTACGGCATCGACCTGTGGGCCGACCAGGTGGCGGCCTTCGTTCGGGAGGTGATCGGCACGCCGGTCCAGCTCGTCGGCAATTCGATCGGGGGCGTCGTGGCCCTCGCCGCCGCCGCCAGGCTCGGGGATGACGCCCGCCAGGTGATCCTGATCGACTGCGCCCAGCGCAGCCTCGACGACCGCCGCCTGGCCGAGCAGCCCCCCCTGCGCCGGATCGGCCGACCCCTGCTGAAGCGACTGGTGCGGCAGCGCTGGCTCACGGGCCGCCTGTTCCGCTGGGTGGCCAATCCCGGTGTGATCCGTAAGGTTCTGGGCGCCGCCTATCCCAGCGGCGACGGTATCGACGACCAACTGGTGCAGCTGTTGCTGACCCCGGCCCGCAGCCCCGGCGCCGAGGAGAGCTTCCGGGGTTTCATCAACCTCTTCCGGGATCGGCTCGCCCCGGACCTGCTGGCGGAGCTGACCATCCCGGTCCGTCTGCTCTGGGGTGAGGCGGATCCGTGGGAGCCGGTCGCCGAGGCCCGGCGCTGGACCGGGGCCTACGGAGCCGTGCGCGACCTGCGGATCCTGCCCGGCCTCGGCCACTGCCCCCACGACGAAAATCCCCCCCGGGTGAACCCGGTTCTGGAGGAGTGGCTGGCGATTGGGGATCAGGCCTGAGGCGGAGCCGGCGGCCTTTCGCTACCGAGCCGGGTGCGCCAGCGCTGACGCCCGGGATCCCAGCGCAGCCAGCCCCGTTCCTGCAGTCCGGCCCGCAGCTGCTCGGGGGAATGACCCAGGAGGGGGGCGGCGGCGGCACAGCAGGCGTCGAGTTCCGGCTCCGCCAGGCCGGCCCGGAGGCCCATGGTGAGCAGTTGCCGCAGCGCGGCGGGTTCCAGGGCCAGCAGCCGGCCCATGCTCAGGGGGCCGTCCGGTAGGGCGAGGGGCTCAGAGGAGCGCATCGGCGAGGTCGGCCGCGAGTTGGGTCACCCCGGCGCTCCATGGATGGGAGGGGACATCCACCAGGGCCAGGCTGCCGCTGGCGATGGTGAGCAGGTCGTCGCTGAGGGGCAGGATCGCTCCGACGGGAATGCCATAGCTCTGGGCCACCCGGGCGCGCACCTGTTCGGCATCGAAATGGGCGGGCAGTTTGTTCACCACCAGACGGGCCTCGGGCACCATCAGCCTCTGGGCCACCTCAATCGCCACGGCCGTGCCGAGGTAGTCCTGCTGATCAGGGCGCATCACCATCACCAGGCAATCGGAAATGGCGGTGGACAGCAGGGTCTCCTCGTTGATCCCCGGGTGCGTGTCCACGATGAGCAGGTCGAGGCGCTGACTCTGACCAAGGCTGAACAGGGCATCGTTGAGCCTCTCCACCTCATAGCCCTCGCGCAGCAGTCGAGCGATCCTGTCCCCATCCATGGCTGCCGGCACCAGATAAATGCGACCTCTACCACCTCCCAGCGCAGAAGGTGTCACATCATGGGAACACTCTTCGATCGGGATGGAGCCTTGCAGATGGTCATTGAGCGTATGGGAATCCGGTCCGGCCGTAAATCCGCACAGCACATGAATGCCCGGTGAAGCCAGATCGGTGTCAAACACGCCCACCCTCAGTCCCCGGGCCGCAAATGCGGCCGCCAGGTTCGCTGAGAGGTTGGATTTTCCCGTTCCACCACGGAAGGAATGGACGGAAAGGATCCTGGTCATGGAGCGATCGAACTCTCAGACGTGAGAAAATCATAGTCATGGCGTTACAGGCCCTTTTGACGATTCGCCAATGGTTCGCAGGCCGACCTGAGCGCTCACGGGAGGCGAAGCATGGGCGACCGATGCGTCTGTCCGTGAGGCTGATGCTTCTGGGGATCAGCGGCCCTCTCGTGAGCCTGGCGATCTTCCTGGCGCTGGCCACGATCGGCTCGATCCGCCTGGCCCAGAAGGCCCGGATCGAGATCAGCACCATGTTCGACCACGACAACCTCACCTCCCTGGCGGTCACCACCTCGATCATCCAGAAGTCGGCCGAGGAGTTCAGCCGGGTGATCAGCCAGGACTCCCAGGACCTGCGCAAGGCCCTGGCGCCGTTGCGGCTGGATGCGGCCGGCCGCCTGTCCTGGAAGGACCAGCCCCTCAAGCCGGCCCAGGCCCCCCCCCTGCTGAACAATCAGTTGCGACTCCCCCTGGCCCTGCTCCGGGAGCGGGCCGCCCTGTACTACCGCGACCGCAGCGGCACCTGGCGCCGGCTCACGGGCATCACCAGCCAGGGCCAGGCCCTGAAGCCCGGTGCACCGGCCCTGTCAGCCACGGTGGACGACTTCGAACACCTCTTCAAGGGCGCCCCGTCCTCGGAGACCAGTCGCAGCGCCATGCTGCAACTGGATGGGGAATGGCGCATGGCCCAGCTGACCATCCTTTCGGGTCGCAAGCCCGGCGAGGGCCACCTGGCGCTGCTGGTGGACGTCAGCACCCAGGCCGCCTCCAAGCTCCTCGCCGCCGGCTCCAGCCTCTTCCCGATCGACACCCACCAGGCGGCCTTCTTCGGCATCACCCCCACCGGGGGGCTGTACTGCAACTACCAGACCCCGGACACCCAGGCCTGCATCGACCTGGCCATGGCCCTGCGGCAGAACGGCGGCATTCCCAATCCACGCACCCTGGGCCACAGCCAGACCTTTGAGCGCAAGGCCAAGGTGCGCCCGCCGGGCTCCACCACGCCTGTGCTGCAGCATCTGTACATCGCCACCTTTCCGGAATGGAACTGGCTGGCGGTCGTGTCCGTGGAACAGGAGGCCCTGACCGATGCCCTCCTGCCGTTGCAGGAGGCCAAGGACGAGATGGTGCGCCGGCTGGTGATCCTCACCCTGATCCTGATCAGCGCCAGTGGCGCCGCCGCCTGGCTGATCGCCCGCGGCATCCGGCGGGAGCTGCGGGAGCTGGCGACCGCCGCCGACGCCATCGCCGACGGCAAGGGTCATCAGGCCCTCACCTACCCGGCGGACGACGCCATCGGCCGGCTGGTGCGGGCCTTCAACCGGATGTCAGGAGCCGTGGCCGACCGGGAGAACTCCCTGCGGGACCAGATCCGGCAGATGGAGATCAACATCAACGCCAGCGACCTGCAGGGCCAGGTCTGTTCGATCCTCAACGACCCCGGCTTCGAGCAGCTCAGTGCCCGGGCCCGGGCCATGCGCCAGCGGCGGATGGAGCAGATCAGCGCATCTGAGCCATCCGCGTCGGCAGCCGCAGGGTCTGAAGGGGATTGCCCACCGCCTGGAGAAGGGCGGGATCAGGCTGAACCGGCAGGCCGCTCGAGCGGCTGAGCTGCACCAGGATGTCGTTGTAGGTGGCCAGGTTCTGGATGTAGGAGCTCACCGCCTGGCTGATCTCCTGCTGGGCCTGAACCACATCGGTGATCGTGCCGTAGCCGGCGTTGAAGCGCAGGGTCTGGAGGCGCAGCGCCCCGTTGGCCGCCTGGACCCGATCGGCACCGGCCATCACGATGCTGCGACCGGAGCGGGCCTGGGCCACCAGGGATTGCACCTCGCTGCGCACCTGCAGCACGGTGGCGCTGTAGGTCTCGGCGGCGGCAGCCGCCTGGCGGCGGGCCGCGGCGGCGTTCATGCGGGCCTGGCCGCCGTCGAAGCCAGTGAAGGTGAGCTGCAGCAGGGCCGATCCGTTCCAGGCGTCGGAGCGGGCATCGGGCACGAACGGCGGGCCCTGGGTGAGGTAGCCCACCCCCTTGGTCCAGTAGAGGGAGGTGATCAGCTGCAGGGTGGGGCGGTAGGTGGCCAGGTAGATCCGGGCCTGGGCCTCGTTGGTCTGGATGGCGAGGAGCTGCTGCTCCAGCACCTTGCGATAGGCGAGGCTCGCTTGGATCGTGTCGTCGAGGGCGTGGCCCCAGGCGCCGAGGGGCGTCAAGGGGGAGGCGGGCGTAAGGGCGTCGGGACTGGGGGTGGCCAGCAGCTGGGCCAGGTTGGCCCGGGCCGTCTCCACCTGCTGCTCGGCGGCCAGGAGCGACTGGCGATCGGCCAGCAGGACGGTCTGCTGCTTGAAGACCTCCAGCTTGGAGGCCACCCCCATCTGCACCCGGGTCTGGGCGAGGCGGTAGAGCAACTCGTCGTTCTCGACGATCTCACGGCCGGTCTTCACGGCGGCGACGGCCCGCTGCAGGTCGATGAAGGCCGACTGGGTCTTGAGGCGCTGGTCGCGGCGGGTGATCACATAGGTGTCCGCCGCCTGGCGCACCAGATACTTGTTCTGCCAGATCGTGGCCGAGCGGGTGGGATCGATCAGGTTCCAGGTGGCATCGACCTGGCCGATCGCCTGGAAGTAGCTGGCCTCGAACACCCTCTCACTGCCGAGGCCGGAGCCCGTGATGGGGAAGCCCGCGGAGGCGCTGAAGGGGTAGTTGTAGAAGGTCTTGGAGGCGTAGGGACCTCCGTTGAGGCTGAGGTTGAGGGTGGGCCACCAGCTGGCGTAGGCCGCACCGAGACTGTTCTGGGTCGCCACCAGGGACTGGTAGGCGGAGCGCACCACGGGATTCCGTTCCACCGCCCAGGCCGCCGCCTGTTCCATCGTCAGGGCCCCCAGCAGATCGCTGGGCAGTTCGCTCAGGCGGTCGCCGGTGGGCATCGGGCCGGGCCAGCCAGCCCCCAGGCCCTCCACGGCCTTCACCTCGGGTGGGCTGACCGAGGCCGGCAGGGACTGGGCCCGGGCGGGATATAGGAGCGGAAGGCCTCCGATGCAGGCGGCCAGGGCGCAGTGGGTAAGGCGGACAGATAGGGACAGCAGCGTCGAAGGCCCGTGGGCCCCGCAGATGGAACGCCGCTTCATC
>NZ_JAGQBG010000176.1 GCF_024345515.1 Cyanobium sp. N5-Cardenillas | reverse complement strand
GCCAGGCGGCCCAGCGACAGGCCCGTCGCTGTGCCCAGGACCTGCGTTCCCAGGGCGTCATCGTCACCACCGCCGTCAGCGGCCTGGGATTGAATCCCTTCCCGGGCCTGCTGGCCACGGAGGCCGAGCTCCCGGATCTGGCCGTGGTGCTCGGCGGCGACGGCACCGTTCTGGCCGCCGCCCGGCACCTGGCCAGCTACGGGGTCCCGGTGCTCAGCTTCAACGTCGGCGGCCACCTGGGCTTCCTGACCCATGACCGCCGCCTGCTGCGGCTGCGGGGAGAGGCCAGTGGGGAGCCTGGCAGCCACGATCCTGACGACAACCTCTGGCAACGGCTGCGGGACGACCGCTTCGCGATCGAGAAGCGCATGATGCTGGAAGCCCGGATCGATCGGGGGGACGGCGTGCCACAGGAGGGTGACGTCCCCGATGACGGCGATCTGAACGGGGTCGGCGATGGACCCCATGGCGCCCTCAACGACTTCTACTTCCGCCCGTATCTCGATGAGCTTTCGCCCACCTGCATGCTGGAGCTGGAGATCGACGGGGAGGTGGTGGACCAGTACCGGGGCGACGGCCTGATCATCGCCACCCCCACCGGTTCCACCGGCTATGCGATGGCCGCCGGAGGACCGATCCTGCATCCGGGCATCGAGGCGATCGTGGTCACCCCGATCTGCCCGATGAGTCTCTCCAGCCGGGCGGTGGTGGTGCCTCCCGGTTCGCGGCTGTCGGTCTGGCCCCTGGGGGAGTCCAGCCGTCGGGTGAAGCTCTGGAAGGATGGTGCCCATGCCACCGTGCTCGAACCCGGCGATCGCTGCATCCTGCAGCGGGGCCGCCATCCGGTGCTGATGCTTCAGCTGGAGCAGAGTCCTTCGTACTACAGCACCCTCACCCACAAGCTCCACTGGGCCGGCAGCCTCACCGCTGGGGAACCGTCCCGCAACTGAACGGCTCCGCCCCTCCCTGCCACCCCCCTCCCCATGGCCCTGGAAATCGAGCGTCGCTTCCTCGTCAGCGATGACCAGTGGCGCCCCCATGCCCAACGGGCCAGGGCAATCCGCCAGGGCTATCTGGCTAGCGGAAACGGGGAACTCACCCTGCGGGTGCGGCTGGCCAGGGCCGTGGATGGCGCCATGGAGGCGTTCCTTACCCTCAAGCTGCCAGCCGTCGGTGCCGCGGCCGCGTCGGCCTCCCCCGGTCTTGCCCTGACGCGGCAGGAGTATGAGTACCCGATCCCGGCCATCGATGCTGAGGCCCTGTTGGAGCAATCCGCCCATCAGGTGAGCAAGATGCGCTATGGCCTGGATCTGCCCGGTGGCGATTGGGTGCTGGATGTGTTCGAGGCCGCCAATGCCCCCCTGGTGGTGGCGGAGGTGGAGCTGGAGCGGGCCGATCAGGCGGTGGCCGTTCCCTCCTGGTGCTCCAGGGAGATCACCGGCCGTCGTGAGCTCAGCAATGCGGCCCTGGCCCACCGTCCCCTGGCGTCGTGGCCGGCGGCGGAACGGGAGGCGCTCCTGCTGCCCCGGGGCCGCTGAGCTCAGCCGGGCCTGGATGGGTCGTCGTGGGGCAGGGCGCAGCAGTTGAAGCCGTCGCGGCAGATCTTGCCGTGGTCCATGGCCCAGTTCAGCAGGGCCACCCGGTTCTTGGCGCCGGTCTTGGTGAAGATGTTGCTGACGTGGTTGTCGACGGTGCGCTTGCTGATCGTCAGCTGGCCGGCGATCTCCAGGTTGGTGAGGCCCGTGGCCACCAGCTCGATGATCTCGAGTTCCCTCTCCGATAACTCGCTGCGTGCGTGAACCATGGGCCGCTCCGGGGACGGGGGCATCGATGGAGCCGGGGGCCTGCGCTCAACCATCGGCTCCTCGGCGGTTCATTTCACTCTAGGCAGCGGCTGATCCATGATGCCCCTGTCATGGAGATGGCCGTTGCAGCTTCGACAGGCCCTGGCGGAAGGTCGCTTCGCCGTCACGGCGGAAGTGACCCCGCCCCGAGGGGGCGACGCAGGCCGCACCTTGGAAGCCGCGGCGGCGCTGCGGGGCCTCGTGCAGGCGGTCAATGTCACCGACGGCAGCCGGGCCGTGATGCGGATGAGCAGCCTGGCGATGTGCCGTCTGCTGCTGGACGCCGGCATCGAGCCCGTCCTGCAGATGACTTGCCGCGACCGCAATCGCATCGCCCTCCAGGCCGACCTGCTCGGCGCCCACGCGCTCGGCATCCGCAACCTGCTCTGTCTCACCGGTGACCCGGTGCGGGCCGGGGATCAGCCTGATGTCCGACCGGTGAATGAACTGGAAGCGGTGCGGCTGCTGCAGCTGGTGCGCTCCCTCAACGCCGGAGAGGATCCGGTGAAGGGGGCGTTGCCGGATGGGGCTACAGCGCTGTTCCCCGGGGCCGCCGCCGATCCCCAGTCGCCCAGCTGGAGTGGACTGTGCTCCAGGGTGCGGCGCAAGCAGGAGGCCGGAGCCCGCTTCCTGCAGACCCAGATGGTGATGGACACCGCCTGCCTGCGCCGCTTCGTGGAGGAGATCACCGCCCCGCTCGGCCTGCCGGTGCTGGCCGGGGTGTTTCTGCTCAAGTCGGCGCGGAATGCCCAGTTCATCAACCGCGTGGTGCCAGGGGCCCGCATCCCCCAGTCCCTGATCGATCGCCTCGCCGGCGCCGCGGACCCGGCGGCGGAAGGGGTGGCCATCGCCGCGGAACAGGTGGCGGCCTACCGCTCCATCGCCCAGGGGGTGCACCTGATGGCCATCAAGGCTGAACACCGCATCCCCCAGATCCTTCGGCAGGCGGGCCTAGGGGGTGCCGTTGGCGGCGAGGTCGGTGCCGAGCAGCTCGGCCATGGCCTTCTGCTGCGGTGAAGGGGTGCTGACGTCCTGGCGGCGGGCGTCGGTGATCAGCCAGTCAAGGGCGGCTTCCTGCAGATCGAAATGGTCGCCGTTGCGGTCGACGCAGTAGCGGCCGTAGACCAGCTTCTCAACGAGCTGGACGCCGGCGCCGATGCGGGAGTAATCGAAGATGATCGAGTTGTCGATCGTGGCCCCTTCACAGATGTGGCAGCTCGGCCCGATCATGGCCGGCCCGATGATGGTCACACCGTTCTCGATGCGGGTCATGCCGCCCACGAAGATCGGCCCCTCGACGTGGATCTTGTCCCAGTCGGCCGCTACGTTCAGGCCCGCGTAGATCCCCGGACGTACCTGCTTGCCAGGAATCTGCACCTGGCGCACGTCACCCTGGAGAACGCTGCGGATCGCCTGCCAGTAATCCGGCACCTTGCCGATGTCGACCCATTCGAACTCCATGGGCAGGGCATAGAAGGGGGCCCCGGAGTCCACCAGCCTGGGAAACAGATCGGCGGCGATGTCGAAGGGTTCGCCGCTGGGGATGAAGTCGAGGACCTTCGGCTCAAAGATGTAGATGCCGGTGTTGATCATGTCGCTGGCGGCCTCCTCCACCGAGGGCTTCTCCTGGAAGGAGAGCACCCGCCCGTCCTCGTCGGTCACCACCACCCCGTAACTGCTCACCTGATCGCGCGGCACCCGCTTGGTGATCAGGCTGGCCATGGCCCCCTTCTCGCGATGGCGCCGGACGGCTTCGGTGAGGTCAAGGTCGATCAGGGCATCGCCGCAGAGCACCACGAAGGTGTCGTCGAAGAAGGCCTGGAAGTCCTGGATCTTCTTCAGCCCTCCGGCCGAACCCATCGCTTCACCGATCAGTTCCCCATCACTGATGCGTCCTTCGAAGCTGTAGGCGATCTGGACATCGAAGCGCTGCCCATCGCGGAAGTAGTTCTCGATCTCCTCCGACAGGTGGGAGACATTGACCATGATTTCGTTGAAGCCATGCTCCCGGAGCAACTCGAGCAGAAACTCCATCACGGGTTTCTGCAGGATCGGAATCATCGGCTTGGGGGTGGTGTGCGTGATCGGCCGCACCCGTGTTCCCTTGCCTGCCGCCAGGATCATCGCCTTCATCGGCGTCGTTTCATGTCGGAGGTGAGAGGCCACCCTAAGGAGAAAACTCAGGCTGCCACTGCCTCCAGAGCCGGCCCCCTATCTGACCCCTGCCCAGGCAGCCTTGGCAGACTGAGCGCCTCGACCCGTTCCTCCCGGCGGCGACGCAGGCTGAGGGGCCCGTAAAGACCGCCGACCTGCTCCAGTTCCACCTTGCCCTGGGAGGAGAGGAACAGCAGGGCCCAGAACACCCCCACCCGGTCCTGGTCCAGGTCCTCGTCGGCCGGCGCGCTTGCGACGGCCTCCGCCCAGGCGCCCACGAGGGCATCGAACGCCACCCATTCGACGCCGTCGGCGGTGGGGGTCCACTGCAGCAGGAAGCGGCTGAGGGCGGCGGTGGTTTCCGGCAGTTTCTCGCGGTGGGCCAGGGAGGCCACCTGGGCGATCGCCGCCCGTTCGCTGTACCGGCGCGCCCGGGGCCTGTGGCGTCCGTCCGCCCCGTCCTGTTCGAGTCGCTCGGCGATGTCCTCGAGCTGCCGGATCAGTTCCCCCAGGGTGACGGGGCGCTGCAGGGGCGGGGGCGCCACCGGACGGCGATGCAGGTGCCGCTCCGGCCGCCGTGGCAGCGCCAGGGCTCCGGGGTCCCAGCCGTCGTCGTCCTCGGCGGAGAAGGGGTCCTCCAGCAGGGGCTCGGGCGGGAAGGTGGCCGACTCCAGCAGCTCTGCCTTGAGTCCCACCAGCACCGAGGCCGCCAGGAACGCCTCGCTGGATTCCGCCAGATCCCGTTCGTAGCTGCCGCCCTGGGGTGCCAGACGCCTGGGCAGCTCAATGCGTTGGCGCAGCTGGTCGAGGAAGCCGTCGACGACGGCGATCACATCCACGTCCCAGGGGTCGATATCGCCCCGCTCGGCCGCGTCCTGGAGCAACCGGATGGCGAGTCTGGCGCCCGCTTCTGCCACGCGCGATGTCCTGCTCGGGGGGCCTTCCAGGCGCAAGCTACCGGCTGGGGCCGGATGGCACCAGTCGCGATGATCACCGAACGGGCCCCATGGGCCTCAGTCGGCGGCCAGCGAGAGGCCCTCTTCGCCCGCCTCACGGGACGGGGCCGAGCTCTCCCCGGCCGCCGGCAGCAGGCCGAGCTGGGCGTCGACGGTGGCCCTGTAGCGGCGCAGATCGTTCTCCAGTTCGCTGATCCGCACCTGCTGGGCCTCCACCTCACCGCTGCTCTGCAGGGTTTCCACCTTCCGCACCACCCCGCTCCAGACGGCGTAGATCCAGGCGGCGGTGGCGCCGATGCCGCCCACCAGCAGCAGCAGGGCGGCCAACGGCAGGGTGGTGCTGACGCCCGGCAGGAAATGCACCGTGGTGGCCGTGGTGTTCTCCAGGGTGAACATCACCGTGGCCAAGCCGAAGCTGAAGATCAGAAGGAAATTGATCTGCCGCATGGAGACCCTCGCTGTGCGATGGAGGAGCGTAGGCATCTTCTCCGCAGGACACCGTCATCACCTGGGGCCTGCGCAGGGTTTCGTAACCGGCCCCCCAGGGGCCCCGCGGTGCTGGGGCGGGGCTCAGCCGAGGGCCGGGGCGTGGAGCAGGGCCGGTGGCAGGTTGCCGAAGGCGCCGGTCGCCATCACCGCCGGAACGGGGGCTCGCCCCAACTTCACCAAAGCGACGGACTCCCGCTCGACCAGGGCCTCGATGGCGGCCCGGTAGCTGTCGGTGACCAGGCGCGGGTAGAGGCCGATGCCGATGATCGGCACCAGCAGGCAGGAGATGACATAGATCTCCCTGGGTTCGGCGTCGACCAGGTGGGTGTGGGAGGCCAGCTCGGGATTCTCCTTGCCGAAGAAGATCTCCCGCAGCATCGAGAGCAGGTAGATCGGGGTGAGGATCACGCCGATCGCGGCCAGAACGGCGATCACGATGCGGAAGCTGAGGCTGTAGGCCTCACTGGTGGCGAAGCCCACGAACACCATCAGCTCCGACACGAAGCCGCTCATGCCCGGCAGGGCGAGGGAGGCCAGGGAGCAGACGGTCCAGAGGGCGAACATCTTGCGCATCTTCTGGCCCACGCCGCCCATCTCGTCGAGCTGGAGCGTGTGGGTGCGGTCGTAGGTGGCGCCCACCAGGAAGAACAGGCTGGCGCCGATCAGGCCGTGGCTGATCATCTGCAGCATGGCGCCGCTGGTGCCCAGGGCGCTGAAGCTGCCGATGCCGATCAGCACGAAGCCCATGTGGCTGATGGAGCTGTAGGCGATCTTGCGCTTGAGATTGCGCTGGGCGAAAGAGGTGAGGGCGGCGTAGATGATGTTGACCACCCCAAGGATCACCAGCAGGGGGGCGAACTGGGCGTGGGCCTCCGGCAGCAGCTGCACGTTGAACCGCAGCAGCGCGTAGCCACCCATCTTCAGCAGGATGCCCGCCAGGAGCATGTGCACCGGGGCGGTGGCCTCGCCGTGGGCGTCGGGGAGCCAGGTGTGCAGCGGCACCACCGGCAGCTTGACGCCGAAGGCGATCAGCAGGGCGGCGTAGCAAAGCACCTGGAAGCCGGTGCCAAAGTCCTTGGCCGCCAGCACGGTGTACTCGAAGCTGGGGGCGCCGCCGCCGTAGAAGGCCATCGCCAGGCCCGCCAGGAGGATGAACAGGGAGCTGCCGGCCGTGTAGAGGATGAACTTGGTGGCGGCG
>NZ_JAGQBG010000175.1 GCF_024345515.1 Cyanobium sp. N5-Cardenillas | reverse complement strand
CCGCTCCGCCAACGACGTGATCCGCCTGGGCTTCGACCAGAGCATCCCGATGGAGCAGGTGCTCGATGAGGCCGAGCAGAAGATCTTCGCCATCAGCCAGGAGAAGCCCACCTCGGGGCTCACCCCCACCGCCGAGATCCTCACCAGCACCTTCAACGAGATCGAGAGTCGCTCCCTTGGCACCGCCGTCGCCGGCATCCCGGTCAACTTCTACGACCTGGACGCCATCACCCAGGGCCTGCAGCGCAGCGACCTGATCATCGTCGCCGGGCGCCCCGCCATGGGCAAGACCTCGATCGTGCTCAACATCGCCAAGAACGTGGCCCAGCTGCACCAGCTGCCGGTCTGCGTGTTCAGCCTGGAAATGAGCAAGGAACAGCTCACCTACCGCCTGCTGTCGATGGAGGTGGGCATCGAGAGCGGTCGCCTGCGCACCGGCCGTCTGCAGCAGGAGGAGTGGCCCCTGCTCGGCCAGGGCATCAACAGCCTGGGCCAGCTGCCCCTGTTCATCGACGACAAACCCAACTCCGGCGTGCTGGAGATGCGTTCCCTCTGCCGGCGCCTGATGGCCGAAACCGGCAAGGAACTCGGACTGATCGTGATCGATTATCTCCAGCTGATGGAGGGCAGCACGCCGGACAACCGGGTCCAGGAGCTCTCCCGCATCACCCGGGGCCTCAAGGGCATGGCCCGGGAGCTGCACGTGCCCGTGGTCGCCCTCTCCCAGCTCAGCCGGGGCGTGGAGTCGCGCACCAACAAGCGCCCCATGCTCAGCGACCTGCGGGAGTCGGGCTCGATCGAGCAGGACGCTGACCTGGTGCTGATGATCTACCGCGACGAGTACTACAACCCCGAAACCGCCGACCGCGGCATCACCGAAGTCATCGTCACCAAGCACCGCAACGGCCCCGTGGGCACCGTCAAGCTCCTGTTCGAACCCCAGTTCACCCGTTTCCGCAATCTTGCCGCCTGACCTGGTGGGCGATTCCAACGCCATCGCTTCAGAGCGTTTCGCAAGCAACCAGGAGGGACCGTAACCCCAGCCCCACCAACGTCACTCAGCCTCCTGTTGCGCGAGCGCCTCGCGAATGGCAGCCGCCAGATCTGCTGCCCATGGAGCGAGGTGATAGTGGTAATGCTCTTCGAACAGTCTCCGGTGGCGCACGCTACCGCAGGCGTAGGCACGCCAGAGCCTGCACTTCAGCCGCTCCCCCCGCGAGGTGGTGAACAGGTGAACCGTGACAGGCAGGGGCATCGGTTGGAAGCGGCGGTGGAGAAGGTCGTAATAGTCCTGTCCGCTGGCTTCAGAGCGATTGCGGGGTTGTTGTGGAAGGGGGACAAGCGGAGGGCGGAACCGCTGCAACTCCGCTGAGAGCCCCCTGGAACGGAGCTGCAGGAACTTCACGAAGTTGCGGGGTCGCTTGCTGTGGCGCAGTTGCTCTAGATAATCGGGTAAGCGCCCAATGGATTTGCGCAGCAGTAGAGAGGTCCGCAGGCGCCTCGAAATGAACGCCGTCCAAGCACTGTCGAGGATGGCAAGCATGCCGATGGAGCCACCACGCCTCAACAGGGCGGCCGCGACGGCGTAGGCATACCAGCCGCCTGCGGATTGGCCAAGGAGATGGTACGGGCCCTGGGGCCAGCGCTCTTCAATGAGTGTTGCGTAGTGCTCCGCCATCTCCTCCACGCTCCGGTGGCGCGGGGCATGGCCGTCGATGCCCCGCGCCTGGAGGCCGTAGACCGGACGGTCAGGCGCCAGAAAACCGGCAAAGTCGGTGTAACAGAACACATCACCACCGAAGCCGTGGATCACAAACAACGGAATGGCCTCACCAAGTGCCTGAAGGGGAACCATGCACGGGTCACCATCACTGGGGAGCATCTTCTCCCCCTCCAGCCGCAAGACCATCTCAGCGATGGTCGGAGCATGAAAGATCATGGCCAGCGGTAGGGTTCTGGCGAGGCTCTCCTCGATGCGGGAGATCAGCCTGGCTGCGGCGAGGGAATGGCCACCGATGGCAAAGAAGTTGTCATGGATGCCGAAGTCGCCATGGCCGAGCACGTCGGCCCAGAGGGAGTGGAGCCGGATCTGGAGGGGTGTCGAAGGAGCCGTGCGTCGGTGGAGATCTCCGGTAAAGCAGGGAGCCGGCAGGGCACTGCGATCAAGCTTGCCGTTGGGAGTGAGAGGAAAAACGTCGAGGCGCACGAAGGAGGCCGGCAGCATGTACTCAGGCAGGCGCTCGGCAAGGAAAGGGCGCAGCTCGATGGCGGAAATTGAGCTGTCCGCAGCAGAGCTGTCGAGAGCGGAGTCACCGAAAGCCGCTTCGCCGGAAGAATGGGTGGCGATCCAGTAGGCAACCAGCTGGGGGTTCGATGGCTGGTCCTGCCTCAGCAGCACCACGGCCTGATCGATCGCCGGATGGGCGATCAGGGCTGCCTCAATCTCCCCAGGTTCGATGCGGAAGCCGCGCAGCTTGATCTGATGATCAAGGCGGCCATGGAAGGCCAGGGTGCCGTCAGCATTCCAGCTGGCGAGATCGCCGGTTTTGTAGAGGCGCTCAGTCGAATCGCCGCAGAATGGGCTGGGTATGAAGCGCTCGGAAGTGAGGTCGGGGCGATTCAGATAGCCCAGGGCCAGACCGGACCCACCGATATGGAGTTCACCGGGGATGCCGATCGGGCAGAGCTGGAGTTGGGTGTCGAGGACCAGCAGCGAGGTATTGGGAAGTGGCACTCCGATGGGCGCCACGAGGGGCCAGTCGCTGACAGCGGCAGGTAGCAGATGGTGCGACACCACATGGCATTCCGTAGGGCCGTAATGATTGTGCAACCGGCCATCATTGAGCCGGCCGATGAAGCTCCGGATCGCCGGGGACAGGGTCAGGGCCTCACCTGCGGAGATGACATCACGCAGGGGGCCGTAGGGAGCCTCGGCACAGAGGGCCAGCTGCTCGAGCACGACGTAGGGAAGAAACAGCCTTTCGATCTCCTGCGCCCTGATGAACTTCCAGAGCAGCGCAGGGTCGCGCCGCTGCTCCGATGGGATCAGGACCAGGGTGCCCCCAAGGCAAAGCGTTCCGAACATTTCCTGTAGGGAGACATCGAAGCCGCAGCCGGCGAACTGCAAGGTCATGGCTGGAGACCTCAGGCGCTCGTGCTGGCGGTGGAAAGCAACCAGCCCGGCCAGAACACGGTGGGGGACAAGCACACCTTTGGGTACCCCGGTGGAGCCGGAGGTATAGAGGAGGTAAGCAGGAGCCGAGAGCGGGATCGCGCCAGGGGCCTGAGGTTCCACGGCATCAGATTCGTGGAGGTCATCGCCAAGGTTCAACAGCGGTCGACTCGCCAGTGCCGCCACGGCGGAAGCCTGCCGATCCACCACCACCAGGAGCGGATCGGCATCGGAGAGCATCCGCTGCAGGCGCGCCTCCGGCAGGGTCGGATCCAGGGGGAAATAAATGCCGCCGGCCTTGAGAATGGCCAACAGGCCAATCACCATCTCGAAGGAGCGCACCAGGCAAACGCCAACGATCACACCGGGACCGACACCCCGCTGCCGCAGAACATGGGCAATCTGGTTGGCACGGGCATTGAGCGCGCCATAGCTGAGCTGCCGGTCGGCGAAGACCAGGGCAGTGGCCTCAGGTGTGCGGGCCGCCTGCTGCTCGAAGATCTGATGGGCGCAACGCTCAAGAAGCGGCAGGGCCTCTCCGTGGGACCAGATCTGGAGCTGGCGCCGCTCCCCATCCGGAAGCAAGGGTAGAGCCGAAACCCTGCATCCTGGAGACGCAACAATCCCCTGAAGAAGACATAGCCACTGATCCAAGATGCGATGAATATGGTCGTCGCTGAAAAGAGATGACCTATAACTTAATCTGCAATGAAGGTCATCACTGCCAACATCTGGCTGGATCGATAAATGGATCTCAAAGGACTCACGAATTACCGGAACCGCGAAGCGCTTAACAGCGATGCCTTTGACACATAAAGGCTTTTGCCTAAAATTATTGTAAGCAAACATCACTTGCACCAATGGGGGACGGTCCAAGAGCCTGGCAGGACAATGGTCTATCACAAGCTGCTCAAAGGGCATGCTCTGGTGGGCAAACAGATCCCCCATGCTTGAAGTAAGCCTATCCAGATAATCACTGAAGCAGGGGTCATCACCAAGCTCAGCACGAATGACCAAAGTATTGACGAAGAATCCAATTAATCGGCGCATGGAAGACCTGCTGCGGCCGGCGACAGGTGTTCCAACAAGAAAGTCCGTTTGGAGACAGATTCTGGACAACAGGATCTGGAACGAGGCCAGCAAGAGCACGTAAAGGGTGGATCCCTTCTCATGAGCCAGACTGGCGAGTTGCTGTCGCAGAGAAGCAGGCAGGCAGGCGGTCTGGACGTCTGCCGAAAAAGATTCTGTCGGCGGGGGCAGAAGATCTCTTGGTATGTCTAGCGTCGTGGGAGCTCCATCGAGGTAACGATGCCAGAAACTCCTCAATAGCTCCAGGCGAGCCTGCGAATTCCGCTTCAAGTGGTCGTCGCCTTCAGATGGTTTCAACAACGACACAGGATCTGATGTACTTCCAGATTCATCTTCTGATTCATACAGAGCAAACAGTTCACTCTCGAGAATGTCAAGAGACCAACCATCGCAGACTGCATGATGGATAGTAATGATCAACAGATGATCTTTCTCACTCACTTCAAGCAATAGTGCCCGCACCAAGGGACCTTGTTCCATATCAAAGGACGCGACCGACTCCAAACTGGCACGTTGTTGTAGGGCTGACTCAACGGCCAACGCATCACTCTGCATTGGCAGCTGAACTCGTTCGATTCGCATCGGCCAAGCAGAAGGCGAATGAATGATCTGCAGAACATCCGCGCCTTCAAGACGGAGGTTGGTGCGCAGTGCTTGGTGCCGTCGCCGGAGAACATCAAGCGACTTCTGCAGACGATGAATCAACAAGGGCCCTTTAATTCGCCAGGCACGTCGTACGTGATAGGCGCCCGATCCTGGACTGTACTTCTCCAGAAAGTAGAAACGCTTCTGACCTAAAGAAGCGGGAAAGCTAGTGTGGCTGAGCATGGATCACCAAGCCACTTGTGGCGCCAGGAAGCGAAGCATCTGAATACTTCAAGAAGGCCGAAGCTGGGCCAACCTGGACAGGTGAAGTGCGAACATTCTCTGCAATCTCCATGGCTCTGTGCAGAAGGAGCTCTTGAATCCTGGCCGTGATCACCTTGGCCAAGCCAGCGCCCTTGCAGTAATGGCTTCCGTAACCGAGGGGAAGTTTCAGCGAAGAGGAAAAGGGACATCCACTGACATCACCGAGAAAGAGATAGCAGGTATCACCAACATCAAACGAATGGCCAGAAATCTCATGAGGGACAACGCACTCTCGCATGACAAAATTAGTGGGTAACATCGAATAGCCATTAGACAGGCTGGTGAGGGATGTCTGAAGATCAGCAGAGTCAGAACTACGAATTACAGCGTTCACAAGGGCCGTGGCAACAGCCAGCAACGGCGTAGCTCCCATCATTAAGAGGGTAAGGACTGCAAGTCGATCGGCATCGGAGAGTGGGCACTGACGGCCAGGATGATTCTCAATGACATGGATAAGTGCATCAAGAATGGTATTACATCGAACCAGGTGGCTGCGCTTTGCGAAGGGCTGGAAGATATCAACAGCAAATACCTCCTTGTTGTCGAGAGGAAGATCGACGCCACTGACAGTTTCCAGGCAGTGGCGAACGAGCCTGCCAACAAGTGCGATTCCAACCTGGTGTGCCGTCAGACCACCTGACCCATCCAGCAATGGATCATTAGCATCAAGAAGCACTGAGATATCCAGATTGCGAATAGCATCTTCACAAAGTGCAAAGGGCTGTTGAATGGCTTCAGCCTGCACTGCATGGCGATCAGGATTGAGAAATGCTGGATTAGAATCAATGAAAAAGCGAATATGCCGCGTGCTCTCCTCATCACAGAGCGACAGGATCGGGGCAAGAAACTGCGACTGATGAAAGCGGGAGTCAGCCAGAATCGTTCTGGCCAAAGAAGCCCTATACACCATGTAGATACGAGGGCCTTCATTGTCATCAGACAGGCATTCGATCGGATCAGGCATCTCAGCGAAAGACCCCTCATGGCGCCGACCGGTGATTTGCGTGACCCGCTGTATCGCCTTCAAGAAGTTCATTCTGATGCCAGCTAGACTACATTAGTTGGTTGACGGGTCGGCTTAAATTATTGATCAAGGCCTGGCTTTGGCAACCATATCAAATAACTCGGCGAATGTAACCGCTGGATGCAGCTGCTCATCGCCAATCTCAATGCCATATTCCTCTTCTAACTCCATGACTATTTCCAAGAACTCCAGCGAATCTACACCAGCAGATGAGATGGGAGAACTTAGGTCGTCATCGTGACTGAAGAGCCCGGGCCTCCCCATCTCTTCAGCATGAGAAATAAATCGATCCCGAATCCATTGTTCCGGGTCGGGGCTTGATGAGGTGGACGACATTTAGCGAGAGTCAGAACGGCAGAGTTGACTATCAGGGACCTGGCTGAATTAAGTGAAACTTAAGATCAGAACGACGTAATCGCGGCGTCATGATGCCCAGAATGATAACGAACACACTGATCTGATCATATTCATAATCAGACCTGCCGTCAACTGAAGCCCGCAATTTCCGAATACCTGGCGCACCCAAGTCCCAGTAGGAGCCAGCACTAGAAGCACCCCAACTCAACAG
>NZ_JAGQBG010000174.1 GCF_024345515.1 Cyanobium sp. N5-Cardenillas | reverse complement strand
GACACCGCCCGACGCCAGCCCTCCGGGGTACCGCCAGAAACTCCTCGACCAGTGTGCCGCGAACCGATTTCCAGTATCGGTGAGTCAACGGGGTTTCGTGCTTGCTCATCTTGCGGTGCTCGTCACGTCCGGCCAACGTTCCGATTCACCCGTGGCGACTGTGTTTTCGATTGCCCCTACTCCTCATCCATCGGGTGCAACCGAGTTGTTGGCTTGCGCTGCTGGGCGCTTGTCCCCCTCCGCTCTGAGCCGCTCCTGGGGGTGATTCTCGACAAGATAAAAACGATCGCCTTCTCCCTCAAAACGCTCAAATCAGTCAACATCTACATTGACAGGACGATTGCAAACCTCTTGCTATACCTGGCATCACAGAGCTTTGTCACAGACGAATTTTGAATCAATTACCCTGTTCATCAGGAAGCAAACGCAACACTATAAACAATTTGAGAAGCAGTGGCAGTGCTTCGGGCAATTCAACTTCAATAGTCGACCACCCCCAGGGTCCTAACCTTCGAATCCGAACCGAACCAAGATCCTGATTATCGGAAATGATACGAGAGTCTTGCCATTCATACACTTGATGATTGTACTCTAGGACTTGGGATGGAGGCAGGGGCAGCATTTTCAACTTCATGGATGCGACACAGGTTTTACCCTGTCTAAGCTCATAGCGATTGTGGATGGGAAATCCTCTTCCTACCATCCTCAACGTTTTTCTCTGAATAATCAGTCTGCCTTGGGAGGTCCAAAAGCTAAATGTTGCTCTAGCGACTTCCTTGTTGTCGATAAAAATTCGATAGCCACACAGACTAGGATGAATTCTGAACATTATTAGATCAAGTCTGAGCTTGGCAGTGATGTTGAAAAGAAGGCAAGCTCGGTGATCATGTTTGCGTCATGGAATTCCCCACAGTTTACCCAAAAGGCACCCCTGCGCTCAACGTTCGACCACCAAAGATGCCGGTTCCAACGATAAGTTGGCCATGTTCCCCAGCAGGATGGTCATGCAGAGACTTTGTTCCCAGCCTTTAGACGAAGCAGCGCAGCTCCGCCACCAGTCGGATACCGATGCAGTTTGCTGGCGAACACGCTGGAGAAAGTCTCCTTCCATGTCCGGTCTTGAACTTCAAAGTATGTTGGCACTTCGTCCAACTTTTGTCACAACTCTTGAACTCAGCCGTGCCGCGAAGCGGAGGCGGCTGGAGTGAATTGTTAGGCGCCATCACGGCATCTCCATTAGCATCTTCAACTGAGCAAGCTCCCTGTCCACGAGAGCTACTTGCTCCTCAAAGAAACTACTTGAGAACGAAGGCGGCTGAAAAAACGTAATCATGAATTCACAGCCGCTGCCGTTGGATACCAAGCGTGCTGGAACCGTCCAACTTGCATCTGGAGAGTTGAAGTCGTGATCGAGGGTGCCGAGGTCCGCATTGGGTCGGATCCGTAATTTTGCCATGCCAGAGGGTGTCTCCATTTCCCACCAGTGGTCATCTGTGGGTTTGACGGACAACACGTTGACGATGGCCCATTTAGGCCAGTTGGCGGCATCCGCAAGGAATGTGAAGACACGATCCTGCGCCGCGTCAATCGAGATTGTTTTGGTAATGGCGTACACAATCATCAGTGAGTCCTCTGTTGAATCTGCTTTGCAGCCTAACGCTACCCCTGAGTGGCAGGAAGGGATCTTGGGTTGGCGAAGCATGGATTCGGAGGTGGCCTGTCCACTCGAGGGGTTTGTTAGACGGGAGCCCTTTATGTCTGGAGGAGGTCAGGCCCCCCGTAGCTCGCTAAGAGCGGCTTCAAGCTCCGAGCGTCGAAGGCCGCAGTGAATCTCTCGGTGGTGAGTTGGGCAGAGGCAGGCCACATTGTCGGTGGTGTCTTCCCCGCCGTCAGCCAGCATATGGATGTGGTGAACCTCAACGTAGGGTTCACCATCTGGCTTGAGGAACAGAGGTACCTCGCAGCCCGGAACCTCACATCGACAACCGGCCCGCCTTTTCGCATACGCGATGATGTTCGGATCCCGATTGAAGACGGTCGTGGTCGTCGTTCCCGATCGAGGCTTACTCGGACGCCTGCTGGCCCGGATGCGCGCCTCAAGGACATCAAGGTCTGCCTTTGCTTCCTCTACCGCCTGCTCGAGACGTTCTTCCTGGAGCTCGCGGGTTGGTTCAAGCCAATACTGCGGCCACAAACGCTGGAACTCATCGCTAACAGCGTTCTTGTCGATAGTTTGGGCCCGCTCGTCGAAGAACTCCGCCCAAACCGACCGATCGACATTGCTTGCTCCATCCATTCCATCTCGCGAGTCCCTCGGGTCAATTGCGCGAAAGTTCATGATCTTGTTGTAGGCGCCTGTTACGGCACGCCCGATGAGCATGGCTAGATCAGCGACGGGGCTGCCGGGCTTCCTCGAAATCTGCTTGCCGTACAGAGCCAGGTAAGTCTGAAGCGCGGCCAGAGACTCCGCCCGACTCCAGTCAACCCCGGTTTTGATCCAGAGGTTCCGCAGGCGCTCCGCTTCCCGCGTCTCCAGCGGAAAGTTTGTCCCGGCGGGCTGACGGATGATGAGCATCTCGGAGCACGCAGGGTCGTCGACGAGCCAGTCGCGCTTAATGAATTCTCGTGAGTTAGCGATGCCGTCGACACGCAGCTTCACGCGGGTACTCGTTCCGGTCGGTGCATCGCGCTTCCAGAAGGGAGCCGCAGCAGGGTCATCCAAAATGTTAGCGGGCTCAGTGAGGGCGGTTGCTCTAGCAACGATGCCGGCCTTGCCCTCCTCACCACCTGACGAACGCCAAATGTAGACCACATCACCGGGTTGAATCTCGCCGCTGTACCGTCGCACCAGCCAGGTAATCTCTTTCGGGCCTGCTGCGAGGTAACCGTCGATATCGAACTCGTTTGGATTGGCTTGGAAGATCCAGGTGCGCATCGGCTCTCGCCAGAAAACGTTCGATTACACGGTACATAATCCGAGCTGAGATGGAGCAATAGACCCCGCCTCGACATCCTTCCATCTAACGCTCAAGCTCAGCGGCGGGCATTTGCGCTTTGCCTTAATCAGGCATTCTTGGCCCCGCCCACTGCATTTTGATGTTAGGCACACGACCCGCCGGGGTTGATTCCGATGATTGGACTTCGAAATCCTTTCTTGTGATAGCCGGCAACTGACTTGCCAAGGTAGCGCGTCCGTAGAGAGTCTTCTGCTACATGGCCCACGAACTCCCAACGTCCGTCACTGGTACTGAAAAGTTCTTGCTGATCCCGTGTTTGATATTGTGTAGTGCCCGCTTCGTGCCAAGATTCGATGGAATAAACTTCACGGACAATACCTGCAAAGACAGCCATAGCTAATTGTGCATAGTTGCGCCGCTCCTCGCCTATTACCCATACACCACGCGTAGCCTCATACAGTGATTGGGGCGACATACCGTACTGAAACTGTTGGTTAACCCTAATTAGCAGGGCAGGTTCGATCACTTCTACTGGCTCAGCCCTTAGCTCTGCGATGAAAGCTTCGAGCGGCCGGCGCGGGAACTCGGTGGCATTTAGGCCTCGGACCTTGTTAGTAAGTGCGTGAATGCCGACAAGTTCGATGAGAGCGGCCTCAACCCTTGAAGCTTCGACGTCATCGCGAAGGCCATGGGCAATGATGTCAATTCTTGGCTTTAGGTTACACGCATGAATGGAACGGATACGCTCGACTTTGTGACTTTCAATCGTGTCATATAGATGATCGACTGCGCGCTGCCCAACTCCCTTGCCTAGGTAGAAGACACTTGGTGGATCGTCGCGTGGATCTAGGTACGCATAAACGTAGTGTCCGAGAGCATGAGCAACGTCAGGCGTAATCTCAAGATTCATGTGAACATCCAGTTGTACCTAACAAGTCATTGGACGGTTCCGAGAACCACCACTCTGATATGCCTCCTTTCCGATAACCGCCTGACGAGCGGCAGTAGGGATCGCCAGAACTCCCGATACTGCATGGCCTCCCAAGACCAACTTCCGATTTCTAGCAGTGGTTCACGGGTCCGATAACCCCCTGTAGCCACCGATACCCAAGTCTTGCCACCTGCCCACCTTGGTCAGAGCAAGTCCCGCGAAGACAATGCCACCAGCTCACCCCCGCCCACTCCTCAGGGAAAAAGGCACGGTGAGCAGCAGGCTCCCCCCGGCGACCACGAACAGCCCCGGCAGGGAAATGTCGATCAGCACCCCCGAGAGGGCCTGGGACAGGGGATCGAAGGCGACGCCGGCCAGCATGGCCAGGGCCATCACCCGGCCCTGCAGGGGTGCCGGGGTTTCCCGCTGCAACCAGGCCGTGGCCAGCACCCCCACCAGGCCGCCGCCGATCCCCATCGCCGCCAGCAGGGCGGCCGCCGTCCACCACTGGCCGGCCACCGCCAGCCCCAGCAGGCCCGCCCCCAGCCCGGCCGACAGCCAGCCCAGCGCGCCCCCCGGATGGGCGAGGGCGCCGAACCGGCCGGCCCACCAGACCCCCGCCAGAGCGCCCACGCCGTAGGCGGCCTGGAGCCAGCCGTAGCTGGCGGCGCCACCGCCGAAGCGCAGCGTCACCAGCTCCACCACGCCGATCACCACCGGGCCCAGCACGGCCAGGTTGATCATGGCGATCAGCGTCAGGCCCGTGCGGATCGCCCCGTGGCCCCAGGCGAAGGCGATCCCCTCCCGCAGGCCCTGCCCCAGTCCCCCGTTCGGGGCCGTGGCCGCCGCGGCCAAGGAAGGCCGCACCTGCAGGAAGCAGCCCACGGCGAGCAGCAGCAAAAGGGTGTCGAAGGCCAGGGCTGCCGGGTAGAGGCAGGCCTCCGCCGCCCCGAACACGGCCGCCAGCACCAGCACCGGGCCCAGGTCGAGGGCGTCGCGGCTGGCAAGCAGGGTGAGCACCCCGGTGGCGATCGCCAGGATCCAGCCGGCTCGCACCGCCAGCGTCCGGGGTGGATGGCGGTCGCTGAGCACGCCGCCCAGCAGCAGCAGCAGCCAGGTGACGGCGACGAACCAGAACTGGACGCCGGCGAACAGGAGGGTCTGGCCCAGCCAGAGCCAGCGGAAGCCCGGCCGCCGCAGCAGGGATCCGCCCACGGCCTTGGCGCTCACAGCTGCCCCACCCGCTCCGCAAACGGCCGCAGCTGCAGCGCCTCACGCCATTCCACCAGCGGCCGCTCCCAGCCCTCCTCCCAGCGCTGGGCGAACAGAGGCCTGGCCTCCAGGCCCATCTGCAGCCCGGTGCGGATCGCCTCCACCAGCTCCGGCAGCAGCTCGGGGGCCCCGAGGGTGGCCGACACCAGGGCCTGGGCCGTGAGCACGGCCCCCAGGGGGTAGGGGAACTGGGTGAGATGGAAGGCCTGCAGGCCGATCTCGCCCGTCACCGTGGTGTCGAAGCCGGTGACCACGTGCCAGAGGTCGTGGGTCTGGCTGAGCCGCAGCTCCACATAGGCGGCGTCGCTGTTCGGCGCCATGCCGGCGTGGAGGTTGGGGTCGTAGCCCAGCCGTGCCAACGACGCCGCGTAGGCCTGGCCGAGGCTGCCCTCGGGCAGCGTTGCCAGCTGCTCCAGCTCGTGGGCCGGGGGGATCCAGCGCGCCTCGATCAGCGCGGCGCAGGCCGGATCGCGGCGCAGCTGCTCGGCCATCAGGGCATAGGAGGGCGTCTCCAGCAGGGCCTCGGCCAGGGCCCCCACCAGCTCGAGGTCGGTGTCGCCGCCGCTCATGGCCACGAAGGTGCCGAGGACGCGGAACAGCTGGGGCGGCAGCTCCTGGGCCTCGAACGACGCCGCGGTGGGGGCGGGATTGGGGCGGAAAACGGTGGTGGTCATCGGGGTGAACGCAAAAGAACATGAGCAGTCCTCACGTCCAAGAAATTATGAGTATCCCTCGCCTTTGTCAATGGGATGCGAGGATCGCTCAGGTTTTCCCGGTCTGCCGCTTCCCGCCATGGCCGACGCCACAGCCGCCCCCGGCGAGCCCTCGCCCCTGCGCCGCCAGCCCCGCCAGGCCCGCAGCCAGGAGCGGGTGCGGCGGATCCTGGCGGCGGCCGAGGAGCTGTTCGTGGCCGGCGGCGTCGGCGGCACCACCACCAACGCCATCGCCGCCAGTGCCGGGGTGCCGATCGGCTCCCTCTACCAGTTCTTCCCCGACAAGGGGGCGATCCTGCGCAGCCTCGCCCAGCTCTACGCCGAGCAACTGCACGAGCTGCTCACGGCCTTCTTCGACCGGGGGGACGGCCGCTGCCTCTCCCTGGAGGACTCCATCACCGCCGCCGTGGCCCTCACCGATCGCTTCTTCCGCGACCACCCCGGCTACCCGGCCATCTTCCTGGATGTGCAGAGCGCCACCCCCGAGCTGCTGGCCATCGAGGAGGAAGCCGACGTCCGGCTGATCAACGACTGGAGCGGCCTGATCGTCGACAAGGCCGCCGCCGAGGGCAGCCACCTCAACGCGGAGGAAGGCCACCTGATCGCCTACGTGTTGGTCAAGACCGTCGGCCACCTGCTGTGGCTCGCCGCCACCCAGGAGCAGGGCCGCCGCGACCGGCTGGTGGCCGAATGCGGCGACCTGGCCATCGCCTACCTGCGCCGGCGGTTGGTGCCGGGCTGATCAGGCCCAGAGGGTCTCCAGGGTGTAGGGGCCACCCTCTTTCACCCAGAAGGTGCCGTCGATGAAGCGATGGCTCCGGTCGAGCCCGTCGATCGCCTCCATGTCTTCAGGAGCCAGCTCGACCTCGGCAGCGGCGAGGTTCTCGGCCAGGCGCGCCAGG
>NZ_JAGQBG010000173.1 GCF_024345515.1 Cyanobium sp. N5-Cardenillas | reverse complement strand
CTGGTGTATCTGCTGGACAGCGAACGCATGGTGGCGGAACCACCGGCCGGCAAACAGGTCTTCAGCAAGTTCCGTCTGCAGCAGCAGGGCAGCTCCAAGCCTGCCATCACCAAGCCGTGAGCCTGGTACTGGAGAGGGTGGCGATCACCCTCGCAGGTCGCCCCCTGGTGAGTGACGTGAGCCTGGATCTCCGTCCCGGTGAGGTGGTGGGGCTCCTGGGCCCGAACGGGGCCGGCAAGACCACCACCTTCAACCTGATCACCGGGCTGCTCCGGCCCGACTGCGGCAAGGTGCTGCTGGATGGGGATTCCGTCGCCCATCTGCCGATGCCGCGTCGCGCCAGGCTGGGCATCGGCTACCTCCCCCAGGAGGCGAGCGTGTTCCGCCAGCTCAGCGTTCGCGACAACCTGATGCTGGCCCTCCAGGAGAGCGGTTCGGATCCGGCCGTGCGTCGCCAGCGGCTCGAGGAGCTGATCAACGACTTCCATCTGGGCAGCTTTCAGCACCGCCGCGGCTACCAGCTCTCCGGTGGCGAACGGCGCCGCTGCGAGGTGGCCAGGGCCCTGGCGGTGGGGAACCAGGGTCCCCGCTACCTGCTGCTCGATGAACCCTTCGCCGGTGTGGATCCCATGGCCGTGGCCGACCTCCAGGCCCTGATCGATACCCTGCGCCATCGTCGGATGGGGGTGCTGATCACCGACCACAACGTGAGGGAGACCCTGGCGATCACCGACAGGGCGTACATCCTGGCCGATGGCAGGATTCTGGCGTCAGGTCCTTCCCTGTCGGTGGCCAACGATCCCCTGGTGCGTCGTCACTACCTCGGCGAGGGCTTTCAGCTTTGAAGGGAGCTCTGCTGGAAAAACGCCCCACCTGGCTGCAGTTGCCCAGCCGCGAGCGGCTGCGGGACTGGCAACGAACCCCGCGCTGGCGGGATCTGCCCCTGCTGGATCGCTGGTTGCTGCAGGAGCTGCTGGGCCCCCTGCTGTTCGGCATTGCCGCCTTCACCGCCGTCTCCCTGTCGGTGGGAGCCGTGTTCGAGCTGGTGCGGCGGGTCGCCGAATCCGGCCTGCCGGTTCTGGCGGCGGTGAAGGTGCTGTTGCTGCGGCTGCCCTCCTTCCTGGTGCTCTCGTTCCCGATGGCCACCCTGATGGCCACCCTGCTGGCCTACAGCCGCCTGTCCGGGAGCAGCGAGCTGACCGCCCTGCGCAGCGTGGGCGTGAGCACCCGGCGCATGGTGCTGCCGGCCATGGCCCTGGCCCTGGTCATGACCCTGCTCACCTTCGTGTTCAACGACGCCATCGTGCCGCGGGCGAACCTGGAGGCCACCAACAGCCTGGAGCGGGCCCTGGGCAAGGACATCGCCACCGAGCAGAGCGACAACGCTCTCTATTCCCGCTTCACCGATGTCAAGTTGGCGAACGGAGACTCGGTGAAGTGGCTGACCCACATCTTCCATGCCCGCCAGTTCCGCAAAGGGGTGATGCTCGACGTCACCCTGCTCGACTTCTCCCGCCACGGCTATCGCCAGATGCTCACCGCCCTGACCGGCAAGTGGAGTGAGGAGCAGGGCATGTGGGAGTTCAACAAGGGCCGCATCACCAACATCGACATTGCTACCGGGACCACCACCTCCGCCAGCTTCGACCGTTACCTCTACCCCTTCACCCGCGATCCGATCGAGGTGGCCCAGCTGCCCACCGATGCCGGCACCATGACGGTCGGACAGGCGCTCACGGCCGAGCGGCTGCTGCTGGAGGCCAACAACACCAAGGAAGCCCGACGCCTGCGCGTGCGGATCCAGGAGAAGTTCGCCTTCCCGGCCATCTGCCTGGTGTTCGGACTGATCGGCAGCAGCCTGGGGGTCCGCCCCAACTCGCGCACCAGCCGCAGCCAGGGGTTCGGTATCAGTGTCCTGCTGATCTTCGGCTACTACCTGATGTCCTTCATCTTCAGCTCCCTGGGCATCACGGGCACCCTGATGCCCTTCATGGCGGCCTGGTTGCCCGTGTTCATCGGTCTGGCCGGCGGTCTGTGGCTGCTGCGCCAGGCGAGTCGCTGAGGCCCCAGCCGCCGGACGACACGGCAGAGTGGATCGGTTTCGCTCCGCTCCTTTGGTGAACGATCCGGTCATCGGTCTTGGTCTGGCGGCCTTCGCCCTGCTGTTGCTGGTTCTGCCCATCGCCTTCTGGTCCGTCAGCGGCGGCCACAGCAACCCGGTGGTCAGGATCCTGGTGGCTTCGGCCAATCTTTGCCTCACCGCCCAGCTGGTGCTCCGCTGGTGGGAGTCGGGCCACTTCCCGATCAGCAACCTCTACGAATCGCTCTGTTTCCTGGCCTGGGCCTGCACCCTCACCCAGCTGCTGGTGGAGCGCAGCTGGCCCAACCCCCTGGTGGCGGCGGCGGCCACGCCGATGGGCCTGGGCTGTGTGGCCTTCGCCAGCTTCGCCCTGCCGGATCGCCTTCAGGAGGCCTCCCCCCTGGTGCCGGCGTTGCGCTCCAGCTGGCTGGTCATGCACGTCAGCGTGATCATGGTCAGCTATGCCGCCCTGCTGGTGGGCTCCCTGCTGTCGGTGGCCGTGCTGTTCGTCGATCGCAACCAGGATCTGGAGCTGCGCGGCAGCTCGATCGGCAGCGGCGGCTACCGCCAGGCCCAGCTGGCCAGCGACGGACCCGGCGCCATGGCCCTGAGCAGCAGCAGCTTCCGCATCAGCGAACAGCTCGACAGCCTCAGCTACCGCACGATCACGGTGGGCTTCCTGCTGCTCTCCGTGGGCCTGGTGAGCGGGGCCGTCTGGGCGAATGAGGCCTGGGGCAGCTGGTGGAGCTGGGATCCCAAGGAAACCTGGGCCCTGATCTGCTGGCTGGTGTACGCGGCCTACCTGCACACACGCCTGATCCGCGGCTGGCAGGGGCGTCGCCCGGCGATCGTGGCCTCCGCCGGCCTGGTGGTGATCGCCGTCTGCTACATCGGCGTTAATCTGCTCGGCATCGGCTTGCACAGCTACGGCTGGTTCCTGGGTGACTAAAACAGGGCCTGCCTGGCGTCGGGCGTTGCCGGAACCGCATTTCCGGATCCCCCTGATCCTCCTGGCAGGGCTGGCCTTGAGGCTGGCCCTCTCCGCCATCCTGCCGCCGGGTTACGACGAGGCCTATTACACCTTCTACGGGCAGCATCCTGCCCTGAGCTACTTCGACCATCCCGCCGCGGTGGGGATCTGGGCCTGGGCAGGCCAGCGGTTGGGGGGATCGATCCTCGCCCTGAGGCTTCCCTCCCTGGTGAGCTACACCCTCGCGCTCGCCCTCCTGGCCGAGGCGACGAAGCGTTGGTTCGGCCAGCGGGCCGCCCTGGTGAGTGCCCTGCTGGGCAGCTTCTGTCCGCTTCTGCTGCTGTGTGGAGGGGTCCTGCTGCTGCCGGACAGCCCCCTGCTGCTGGCCCTGGCCGTCCTGCTCTGGTGGTTGTCCCGACACCCGAAGGTGATTCCAGGCACGCCGGCGGAGGCCATCGGCCTTGGCCTGATTCTGGGCCTTGTCACCCTGGGGAAGTACCACGCCTTCCTGGTGCTGCTCTCCCTGCTGGGATGGTGCCTTGGATCTGCCCATCGGCAGGCCCTCTACCGCAGCCCCTGGCCTGCCCTGGGGTGGCTGGTGTGGCTGATCGTGTCGGCGCCTCTGTGGCTCTGGAACATCGACCATGGCTGGGTCTCCTTTCTCTTCCAGGGCGGCCGTACCGATGCCGGGGTCGGTTATTCACTGGCAGCCCCGCCCCTGTTTCTGCTCTCCCAGCTGGTACTGCTCTTCCCGACCCTCGGCGTCGTTCTGCTGCTGGCTCTGCTGCCCCGATCAGGCCGGGATCGGGCCGTCGCGGCCAGGCAGCTGCTGCGCTGGCTGGTGCTGCCGCAGCTGGTGGTGTTCGTGGCCCTGACCGGACGGATGCATGTTCTCGCCAGCTGGCTGGTGCCGGCCTGGTGGCTGCTGCTCCCCCTCGCCGCTGACTGGCTGGCCGGCCTGCAACGGCCCAGACTGCGGCCCTGGATCGTGGCGGGGGGCTGGGGCACGGCCCTGGTCCTGCCGCCGTTGCTGCTGACCCTGGCCACCCAGGTGCGCTGGGGGGTGTTCGACCCCTGGTTGCCGGCCGGTCTGGACACGTCGACCCAGCTGATGCCGCCTGACAGCCTGCGCCGGGGCCTGCAACGCCACCCTGCCCTGTGGAAAGCCCTCCAGGAGGCCGATCTCATTGCCGCCAACCGCTACGACCTGCCGGGCTTCCTCTCCCTGGCCATGGGTCGCGGCCATGGGGTGACGTTCACCACCTTCAACCCGGACGCTAGGGGCTTCGCCTGGTGGCAGCCTGCCGACGGCTTCCGGGGCCGCACCGGCGTGGTGTTCGGCCTTGAGGAGCCTGGCAAGCCCCTGGTTCCGGCCTCCTGGGTGCCCTGGATGGGGAGCGTGGAGTCCCTGGGCACCGTGGAGATTCTTCGGGCCGGAAGACCGGCGCTGCGGCTGGCCTTTGCCCGTTTCGGCCCCCTTCCCTACCCGTTGCCTCGCTTCTATGGACCCAGGGCCCAGGCGGGCCCGTTGCCCTGAGGGGCCGGGCCCGCCCAACGGGGGTGGTTCAGACCAGGGCCGGTTCCGGGCGGCGGCTGTTGCGGATGCCGGTGATGGCCTCGGCGTAGTCGGCGTGGCCGAAGACCCCCGAGCCGCTGACGATCGCGTTGGCGCCGGCCTCGATCACCTGCCAGGCGTTGCTGCCCTTGACGCCGCCATCGACTTCGATCCAGGGATCCAGGCCGCGTTCGTCACAGAGGCGACGCAGCTGGCGGATCTTCTCCACCTGGGAGGGGATGAAGCTCTGGCCGCCGAAGCCGGGGTTGACGCTCATGATCAGCACCAGATCACAGAGCTCCAGGCAGTAATCGAGGGTGTCGAGGGGGGTGCTGGGGTTGAGCACGGCGCCAGCCATTTTGCCCAGGTCCTTGATCTGGCTCAGGTTGCGGTGCAGATGGGGGCAGGCCTCCACCTGGACGCTGATGATGTCGGCGCCGGCCTTGGCGAAATCGGCCACGTAATTCTCGGGCTCGACGATCATCAGGTGCACGTCCAGGGGCTTGGTCGTCACCGGCCTCAGGGCCTCGACGATCAACGGCCCGATGGTGATGTTGGGCACGAAGCGGCCATCCATCACGTCCACGTGGATCCAGTCGGCACCGGCGGCGTCGACGGCGCGGACGTCGTCACCGAGGCGCGAGAAGTCGGCGGAGAGGATCGACGGGGAGATCACCAGGGGCTTGGTGCTCATGGACGGCCACCGCAGCGGAAGAATGAAGGGATTGTAAGGAGCGGCCCACCGTGGGGCTCCCGGGGGGGCCCGGACGCGCTGATACGATGGCCCCGCTTCGACTCCGAGAGGCCTTGCAGCGGCTGGATCTTTCCCCGCTTTGCCTGCGGTCCGCCTCCGGCGTGCCGGCCCCTCGTTGAGGCCCCTCCCCCCGCCGGACCGTTGTGGATCGCACTCTCATCCAGGAACTGCTCGAAGTCGTCGAGCAGGCCGCCATCGCCTCTGCCCGCCTGACAGGGCTCGGCAAGAAGGACGAAGCCGATGCCGCTGCCGTGGAGGCGATGCGCACCCGCATGGGCAGCATCACCATGCAGGGCCGCATCGTCATCGGCGAGGGCGAGCGTGATGAGGCCCCCATGCTGTACATCGGCGAGGAAGTGGGCAGCGGCACCGGCCCCGGTGTCGACTTCGCCGTCGACCCCTGCGAAGGCACCAACCTCTGCGCCAACGCCCAGGACGGCTCGATGGCCGTGCTGGCCGCCAGCGACCGCGGTGGCCTCTTCTACGCCCCCGATTTCTACATGAAGAAACTGGCGGCGCCGCCGGCCGCCAAGGGCAAGGTGGACATCCGCAAGAGCGCCACCGAGAACATCGCCATTCTGAGCGAGTGCCTCGGCATCCCCGCCAGCGACCTCACCATCGTGGTGATGGACCGCGCCCGCCACAAGGGCCTGATCGCCGAGATCCGCGCCACCGGCGCCCGCGTCAAGCCGATCAGCGACGGTGACGTGCAGGCCGCCATCGCCTGCGGCTTCGCCGGCACCGGCACCCATTGCCTGATGGGCATCGGCGCCGCCCCCGAAGGCGTGATCTCCGCCGCCGCCCTGCGCTGCCTCGGCGGCCACTTCCAGGGCCAGCTGGTGTACGACCCCGCCGTCGCCCAGACGAGCGAGTGGGCCGACTACACCAAGGAGGGCAACATCGCCCGCCTCAACGAGATGGGCATCACCGACGTCGACAAGGTGTACGAGGCCGAGGAACTGGCCTCCGGCGAGAACGTGGTCTTCGCCGGCAGCGGCATCACCCCCGGCCTGCTGTTCAAGGGCGTCGTGTTCGAGGCCGACTGCACCCGCACCAGCAGCCTGATCATCAGCTCCCTCGACCGCAGCGCCCGCTTCACCGATACGGTGCACATCAAGGAGGGCGCCAAGAGCATCGCCCTGCGCTGAATCCACCAGAGCCCGGATCCCGGAGCCCGCCTCCATGCACATCGCCGTCGTCGGTCTGAGCCATCGCACGGCTCCGGTGGAAATCCGCGAGCGCCTGAGCATCCCCGAGCAGACCATGGAGGACTCCCTCCAGCGTCTGCGGGCCGATGAACAGGTGATTGAGGCCTCGATCCTGAGCACCTGCAACCGACTGGAGATCTACACCCTCCTGCGCCATCCCGAACGGGGCATCAGCGCCGTCGGCGACTTCCTCAGCCAGCAGTCCGGGCTGGCGGTCGAAGAGCTGCGCCCCCACCTGTTCACCTACCACCACGAGGAGGCGGTGGGCCACCTGCTGCGGGTGGCCGCCGGCCTCGA
>NZ_JAGQBG010000172.1 GCF_024345515.1 Cyanobium sp. N5-Cardenillas | reverse complement strand
GAAGCCGGAGCCGCCCATCAGTTCCGCCACCCCGTAGGAGATCAGGCCGATGGCGATGCCCAGGATCAGCAACTGGCTGCTCTCCCGCACCAACCGGTTGAGGCTGAAGCGCCCCAGGTAGCTCACGACCACGCCGATCAGAAGGCCGGAACCGATCTTCTGCAGGAAGGTCTGCAGCTGCTCCACCACCACTGCCTGTCCGCCGCCGCTCCCCTCCAGCGTCGTCAGTCCGATCACCAGCCCCAGAAACAGGATGCCGGTGGGATCGTTGACGGAGGATTCGAACTGCACCAGAGCCGAAAGCCGGCTTGGGATCGCCCGCTGCACCAGTTGCAGGACGTTCATCGTGGCGCCGGCATCGGTCGAGCCGAGACAGGCGGCGATCAGCATCGCCACGGCCACCGGCACCTGCCGGAAGCCGAGCTGGATGCCGGCGGCATCGGGGGAGGCCACGAACCAGATGATCAGCCCCAGCATCAGGCTGGAGAGGATCACGCCTCCCACCGCCAGGATGATCCCGTATTCGAGGAAGCCGCGAATCGAGCGGATGTCGGTTTCCAGGCCGGCGTTGAACAGCAGGATCGACAGACTCAGAACCTGCAGCCGCAGGATCGTGTCATGGCTGAACAGGGTGATGGAGGGATTGATCAGCAGGCCGAACAGCAGCACGCCAAGAATGGCCGGCACCCCGATCTTCAGGGAGAAGCGACTGATCGCCAGGGTGCCGAGAAAGATGCCGCCGATGGTCAGCATCATCAGCGGCAGGGGGACGATCCCCGGCGCCATCGGCGGCCGGATCAATGGCGTCTCCGTCCCCTGAGCGAAGCCCGCCACCATCGTGGCCAGCCAGGAATGGACGGCACCGGGCAGGGGGATCAACAGCAAGGGAACCCAGCCTGGCGGCGTCATCGTAGGGGCGGCTGGCCCAGAGAGATCAGCGTGGCCATCAGGATCAGGGCCGCCCCGATCGCCGTCGGCAGATCAATGCTTTCCCCGAAGATCCACCAACCCCAGAGGGCGGCGAATCCCACCTGCACGTAACTGATCGCCGTGGCCCGGGCCGCCGGCAGCTGGGTGAGGGCCCGGGTGAGTCCCACCTGACCCACCTGGGTGAACACCCCCACCCCCAGCAACCAGAGCCATTCGCCCGGCGTCGGCAGCACCGGATCGAGCAGGACCATGGGCAGGCTCATGGGCAGCGCCACGAGCGGAAAGTAGAAAATGATCACCGCCGGGTGTTCGCTCTCGGCCAGGCTCCGCACGCTCACATAGGCCACGGCGGTGAGCAGGGCGCCGGCCACCGCCACGGCCACCCAGGCGGCCGGCAGGGCGGTAGTGGCTGCCGGCTGGGCCACCAGCAGCACGCCCAGCCAGCCCAGTCCCATGGCCAGCAGCACCCGCCGGCCGAGGCGCTCGCCCAGCAGCAGCCAGGCCAGCAGCGCCGTGAAGGTGGGGTAGAGGTACTGCAGCACCGTGGCGGCGGCCAGGGGCAGGTGCATCACGGCGGCATAGACGCAGAACAGGGCGGCACTGCCCACCAGGCCCCGCAGCACCAGCAGTCCCCGGCGCCGTCCCCAGGGATCCACCCCCAGCCTGCGGACCATGGCGTAGCTGAGCACCAGGCTCACCAGGGCCCGGGCCAGCACCACCTCGGCGATCGGCAGCCGGCCGCCCACCTGCTTCACCCCCACCACCATCAGGCTGAAGGCCAGGGCGCTGAGCAGCATCCAGCCCCCGGCCGGCAGGGCTCGACCGGGATCGATCGGGGGCGTTTGGTTCACCCGGTGATCTCCATCGGTGGTGTCAGGCCCCAGAATGGGACCAACCCCACCACCACCGATAGGGTCGGCACCGCGGCGGCCCCTCCACCCTGCTCGCCCCGCCCTGTCTTGAGCCTGCACCCTTGAGCCTGCCCCGTCTCCACCCCCGCACGATCGAGGCCGTCAAGGAACGGGCCGACATCGTCGATGTGGTGGGGGAGCACGTGGTTCTGAAGAAGAAGGGCCGGGAATTCGTCGGGATCTGCCCGTTCCACGACGACAAATCCCCGTCGATGACGGTGTCGCCCGCCAAGCAGTTCTATTACTGCTTCTCCTGCGGGGCCGGCGGCAACGCCATCAAGTTCCTGATGGAACTGCAGCGCACCAGCTTCAGCGAGGTGGTGCTGGATCTGGCGCGCAAATACCAGCTGCCGGTCGAAACGCTCGATGGCCCCCAGCAGGAGCGGCTGCGCCAGCAGCTCTCCCGCCGCGACCGGCTGCACCGGGTGCTGGCCCTGGCGGCGGGCTGGTTCCAGGGCCAGCTGCGCTCGCCGGAGGGGGCCCCAGCCCTCACCTACCTGCGCCAGACGCGCGGCCTCAGCGAGACCACCCTCGAAGCCTTCCAGCTGGGCTATGCCCCGGCCGGCTGGGATGGGCTGCTGCAGCACCTGCAGCAGGTGGAGGGCCTGGGCCCCGACCTGCTGGAGGCGGCCGGTCTGGTGGTGGCCCGCAAGGGGGGCAGCGGCTTCTACGACCGCTTCCGCGACCGGGTGATGGTGCCGATCCGGGATCGCCAGGGCCGGGTGATCGGCTTCGGTGGGCGGGGCCTCGACGGCGCCGAGCCGAAGTACCTCAACTCCCCGGAAACGGAGGTGTTCGAGAAGGGCAAGCACCTGTTCGGTCTGGATCGGGCCGCCGATGCCATCCGCCGCGACGACCGGGCCGTGGTGGTGGAGGGCTACTTCGATGTGATCGCCCTGCACGCCGCCGGCATCACCAATGCGGTGGCGGCCCTCGGCACGGCCCTCAGCTCCAGCCAGATCACCCAGCTGTGCCGCTGCTGCGACGGCCGGCGGTTGATCCTCAACTTCGACAGCGACGGGGCGGGCATCCGCGCCGCCCAGCGGGCCATCGGCGAGGTGGAGCAGCTGGCGCTGCAGGGCCAACTGGAGCTGCGGGTGCTGCACCTGCCCGCCGGCAAGGACCCGGACGAGTTCCTGCAGCAGCACGGCGCTGGCGAGTACCGCTCCCTGCTCGATCAGGCGCCGCTCTGGCTCGACTGGCAGATCGAGCAGGTGTTCGATGGCAAGGATCTGGCCCGGGCCGACCAGTTCCAGCAGGCCGTCTCCGCCCTGGTGCAGCTGCTGGGCAAGCTGCCCCAGTCGGCGGTGCGCAGCCACTACCTGCAGCAGGTGGCCGAGCGCCTCTCGGGCGGCCAGGCCCGGCTGGCCATCCAGCTGGAGGAGGACCTGCGCCAGCAGGTCAAGGGCCAGCGCTGGCACGGCCGCTCCGTGAAATGGGAGCAACCCGGGGAGGTGGGGCACCGGGAGCGGGCCGAGGCGGAGATCCTGCGCCTCTACCTCCACTGCGCCCCCTGGCGCGGCGTGATCCGCGCCGAGCTGCGGCGCCGCGAACTCGATGACTTCGCCCTCCAGCACCACCGCCAGCTCTGGGCCGCCATCGGCGAGCTGGAGGAGGACAACCTCGGCGCCGGGCGGCTCGAGGCGATCAACCGGGGCACCGATCCCGGGCTGGATCTGGCCGATCTCGACCTGCCACGCCTGCTGGGCGACCGGCTGCTGGTGGAGCAGAGCGCCCTGCTGGGCCGGCTCACCCCCCTGCTGGAGCCCAGCGAGGTGCAGCGTCTCGCCCTGGCCCATCCACCCCTGCAGCTGCGTGGGGCCACGGCCTCACTGGAGCGCCAGCGGGTGCTGCGGCGCTGCCGTCATCTGCTCGATGCCTGGTCGAGTCAGCGCCTGCAGACCCTGGAGCACTGCATCGCCCAGCTGCTGGAGGAGGAGCGCCAGCTGCCCCCGCCAGCCGCCGCCCCCCCGGCGGTCGGCAGCGGGCTCGACATGGAAACCCGCATCCACGAGCTCTTCGATGCCCTCAACGGCGACGCCCTGCGTTTCCAGGAGGCCTATTACGCCGAGCGCCGCTACCTGAATCAGCTCGATGACGGCCGCCGCGCCGGCTACGAGGAGACCCTGGCGGTGCCGGCGGCCTGAGGCCGGTATCGGTATCCCTCCCCACAAACCAGCTCGCCACCGCCCGTTCTGCCTAGATTTTATTTGGATGCAGGCTTGCCATGGCTCCCTATCCGGCCTATCCCGTCCCCGCCGATGAGGACCAGCGGCTCCGCGACCTGGAGCGCTACGGCATCCTCGAGGCCGACAGCGATGAGCATTTCGACCGCATCCTCGATCTGACCGCGGCCATCTTCCAGACCCCGATCGTGGCCATCTCCCTGGTGGAGGCCGATCGGCAGTGGTTTCTGGCCAGGCGGGGACTGGAGGTGCGCGAAACCCCCCGGGAGATGGCCTTCTGCGCCCACGCGATCGTCCACGACGAGGTGATGGTGGTGTCCGATGCCCGCGCCGACGAGCGCTTCCGCAGCAACCCCCTGGTCTTCGCCGATCCCCACATCCGTTTCTATGCCGGTGCGCCCCTGCAGACGCCGGAGGGCCACAACCTCGGCACCCTCTGTGTCATCGACCGGGAGCCCCGTGATCTCAGCCCCGAGCAGCGCGAGCTGCTGCACCGCCTGGCCCAGCTGGCCATGCGCGAGCTGGAACTGCGGCGCCTGGCCCACCTCTGCCCCGTCACCGGCCTGCCCACCCGCCACACCTTCCTGAGCATCGGCGAGCGGGAGTTCGTGCGTGCCCGCCGTGACCAGCGCCCCCTGTCGCTGCTGCTCTTCGATGTCGACAATCTGCGCCTGATCAACAACCGCTGGGGTCATGCCGCCGGCGACCGGGTGCTCACCGATGTGGTTCAGCTGGCCCGCACCTTTCTCCAGGAGCAGGACTTCGCCGCCCGTCTCGGCGATGGTGAATTCGCCCTGCTGCTGGTGGGGGTCGAGCGCGATCCGGCCATGGCCCTGGCCGACGGTCTGCGCTCCGCCGTCGCCCACCTGTCCGGTGCTCACAGCCATTCCGACTTCCGCCTGCACATCAGCGGCGGTCTCACGGTCCTGGCCGCCTCGGACCGCCGTTTCACCGACCTGATCCAGCGGTCGGAGCGGGCCCTCGAGCTGGCCAAGGGCAATGGCCGCAACCAGATCGCCAGCCTCGATGCCGGGCCCTGACTGCGGCCCTGAACGCGGCCCTCAGGCCCGCACCACCGGCACATCGCTCAGCCGGGTGGTGGCGGCCCTCGACAGGCGCGAGCGGCGCATCGTCCAGCGGGGCCGCAGGCCGCAGGCGGCCCACTGCACGGTGCCGCTGCCGTAGCGGCGGTTGAGGCCGTCGACGGTGGCCATCAGGGCCTCGCGCCGCCGCTGCTGCTCCGGTGGCAGCGGCGCCAGCAGGTGGTGCTGCAGCAGCCCCACCGGCTGCAGATCCTGCAGCAGCACCCCCGCCTTCTGCAGCGGCTTGTGGGGCCGGAACAGCCGCTCGGCCAGGGGCAGGGCGGCGGCGAGCAGCACGGCGGTGTCGTTGCTGGCCAGCGGCAGAGCCACGGTGGCGGCGTTGGCGTAGAAGCGGGTGCCGTTGAAGGGGCTGCTGCGCACGAACACCGTGACGCTGCCCGCCCGCTGCCCCTGGCGGCGCAGCTTCTCGCAGGCCCGGCTGAGGTAGGTGGCGATCGCCTGCCGCAGGCCCTCGAGGTTGGTCACCGGTTCGCTGAAGCTGCGGCTGACGCAGGTTTCCTGCTTCGCCGGCGGCATGGCCACCAGGGGCAGGCAGCTGTGGCCGCGCAGTTCCTGCTGCAGGCGAACCCCCACGACGCCACAGCGGTGCCGCAGTTCGCCGCTCGGCATGTCGCGCAGGGCCCGGGCCTGGCTGATGCCCCGCAACCGGCACCAGCGGGACAGCTTGCGGCCGATGCCCCAGACGTCCTCGATGGGGATGGCCTCCAGCCAGGGGGCCGGATCCCCGGCCTGGCCCAGATCGAAGACGCCGCCATGGGAGGGGTCGCGCTTGGCGATGCGGTTGGCGATCTTGGCCAGCACCTTGGTGGGGGCGATGCCCACCGCCACCGGCAGACCCAGCTGGCGGCGCACCTGCCGGCGCAGGTCTTTCCCCCAGGTGGTGAGGTCGCCGTCGCCGGGGGGGCGGTGCAGGCGACCGAAGGCCTCGTCGATGGAATAGATCTCCAGCTCCTCCACCCAGGCTTCGAGGCTGGCCATCAGCCGCTGGCTCATGTCGGCGTAGAGGCCGTAGTTGGAACTGCGCACGATCACACCGCGGCGTTCCAGGTCGTGGCGCACCTGAAACCAGGGGGTGCCCATGGGAATGCCCATGGCGCGGGCCTCGGCGCTGCGGGAGACGATGCAACCGTCGTTGTTGGAGAGCACCACCAGGGGTTTGCCGATCACGGAGGGGTCGAGGGCGGCTTCGCAGGAGGCGTAGAAGTTGTTGCCGTCGACCAGGACGATGGCCTGGCTCATCGCCCCCCCGGCAGCGAACGGATCACGTGCACGGCCACGCCCCAGAGGCGATCGTCGTCGCGGCCGCCGAGGGCGAGGGGCGGGTAGGCGGGGTTGGCCGGCTCCAGCCACCAGTGCGCCCCCCGGCGCACCAGGCGCTTGAGGGTGAAGCCCCCCTCCAGCAGGGCCACCACGATGCGGCCCGATCGGGGCGTGGCCTCCCGGTCCACGACGAGCAGGTCGCCGTGGCGGATGCCGGCACCGAGCATCGAGTCGCCGCAGACGCGCAGCAGCAGGGTGCGGCCGGGGTGGAGGTTCAGCTGTTCGTTGAGGTCGACCCCCATCCCGGCTCCGGGCGACGGCCTTCACCCTAGTACGGACGTACTGGTCAGTCGTCGTCCTCGAGCAGCAGTTGCTGGAAGGCGGTGTAGAGGTCGAGTTCGGGATCGCCGGCCGAGGGGCGGCTGTTGCCTCCGCTCCGGGGGGCCTGTGTGCGGCGGCGGCTGGCGGGGGTGCTGGCGGGGGGAGGCACCTCCAGTTGCCGCAGCCGCTCCAGAAGGTGGGGCGGCACGCTGCCGTCG
>NZ_JAGQBG010000171.1 GCF_024345515.1 Cyanobium sp. N5-Cardenillas | reverse complement strand
GCCCAGGTCTTCGAGCTGCTGGCAGCGGGCCGTGGGCGCACTCCAGACCAGCTGGAAGCGACGCTCGCCGAGGGGAAGCACCGCGAAGGGTCCTTCCGGCCGCAGCAGCTCCCAGGCTTCGTCGTCGCTGCCGCCGCCCATCGCCACCTGCACGGTGAGGCAGGCCTGGGCGTAGGTGTGGCTCCACTGACCGATCCCAAGAGCCCGTCGGGTGGGGGAGTCGGGTCCGTCGGCGGCCACGAGCAGGTCGGGTTCGCTGGCTGCGATCTGTGCCGCTGTCCCCAGCGCCAGTGCAACGGCGGGGTGCTGGCCCAGGCGCCGCAGCAGCAGCGCCATCAGGGGCCGGTGCGAGCCGATCCATCCCACCGCGCCGCCGTGCTCCAGGTCGCTCGGATCGAAGGTCACCGTTCGCTCCGTCGCCCCATCCTGGAGGCGCAGGCGGCGGAAGGGAACCAGCTGGTGCTGCAGCTCGCCCCAGAGGCCCAGCCGCTCCAGCAGGTCACGGCTGGAATGGGTGAAGGCGTAGGCCCGCTCCCGGGCCTGCAGCGCCTCGGGGCCGAGCGGATCGTGAAGGCTCACGTGCCAGCCGGCCTGCGCCAGGGCCAGGGCCGCCAGGGCGCCGGTGGCGCCGGCGCCGTTGATCCGGGCGTGGAGCGAAGGGCGCATGGCCACAAAAAAGCCGCAACAGAAAGTCTGCTGCGGCGATGGGGTCAGCCGTGATCAGCCGATGCCGAGCAGGCCGCGGGTGAAAGCTTCGCCGCCCAGGGCGAATTCGGTCGCGAGCAGGGCGATGAAGCCCAGCATGGCCATGCGGCCGTTGAGCTTCTCGGCGCGCTCGTGGAAACCCCAGCCGCTCTCGGCGCTCACCACTTCCATGCGGGGCTCGGTGGCGAAGGCATTGAGGCGGCCGCCATCTTCGGTGGTGACGGTGGCACCGCGGATGGAGGAACGATCGAGGGCGGTGGGAGCGGTGGGGGTGGCGGCGGTCATGGGAGAACTCCTTGAGAAGTGTTACGTGAATTGTAACGCATTGTTTCGGATCCGTCCAGCTTCCCTCACCCCAGGCGCCGCAGGCAGAGCTCCTCAAAGGCGGGCCGCAGCAGGTAGGGGTACTCCCCCACCCACTGCTTCAGCTGGGGCAGCCAGCCATCGGAGAGGGCGCCGATGCGCGAGAAGTCCTTGCGCTCACTCAGCACCAGACAGCGGATCACCATCCCCGGTCGGATCAGCTCATGCTTCTTCTCCAGGGGGAAGCGGATCTGGCCCAGGTAGCCGTCCTCGTCCTCCAGCTCCAGGCACAGCCAGGTGCGCCGGTTCTCCACCAGCTCCAGGCGCCCATCGCGGTTGGCCTGCTCCCGCCGGTTCTCCACCACCTCCCGCCGGAACAGGTCGGCCACCACCCCTTCGAAGATCGCGGCCGCCGGGTAGCGCCGCAGCAGCGCGTTGCGGCGGCCCGCCTCCAGGATCGGCCCCCACAGCACATAGAGAAGGAACACGAAGCCCACCACCAGGAACACCGGGCCGGCCTGGCTGCGGAACAGGAGCACCTGGCTGATCAGCAGCGCGATCACCCCGCCGATCACCGAGATCAGCACCCGCTGCAGCAGTTTGCGTGGGTCGCCGCTGCTGGCGCTGAACTGCGAGCCCGTGGCCACCGCCGGGATCAGGCGAACCAGTTCGCCGGGTTTGAGGGGGATCAGCATCGACTCTTGGGGGGGCAGCTCACAGGAGCCTCTCCAGTCCATAGACCAGGCCGCCCAGGTGGCGCACCTTTCGGACCGTGAGCAGCACCCCGGGCATGTAGGCACTGCGGTCGATCGTGTCGTGGCGCAGGGTGTAGGTCTCGCCGGGCGAGCCAAACATCACCTCCTGGTGGGCCACCAGCCCCGGCAGCCGCACCGAATGCAGCCGCAGGCCGCTGTCCCGCAGCCCGCCCCGGCAGCCGGCGAGGCTCTCATGCTCCTCCACCTGGGGGGGATTGAACGGCTTGCCCAGCTCCTCCATGAGCTCCGCGGTCTTGAGGCAGGTGCCGCTGGGGGCATCGGCCTTGCGGTTGTGGTGCAGCTCGGTGAGTTCGGCGTAGTCGTAAAAGCGGGCCGCCGCCGCCGCCGCCTGCTGCAGCAGCACCATGCCCACGCAGAAGTTGGGAATCACCGCCCCGCCCATCGAGGCCTTCTCGGCGAAGGCGGCCAGATCGGCCAGCTGGTCGGGGCGCAGGCCGGTGGTGCCGATCACTGGATGGACGCCGTAGGCGAAGGCGCCGCGGCAGTGCTCGTAGACGACGCTGGGGTGGGTGAAGTCGACCAGCACCGCCCCGCCGCCTGGCCCGGCCTGGCGCACCGCCTGGCTCGCCTGGCAGAGGGTGCCTTCGAAATCGGCGCTGATCGCCACCTCCAGCTCCTCCAGTCCCAGGGCCAGCCCCACATCCTCCCCTTCATGGCCCGGGGTGGTGTCGATGGCACCCACCAGGGCGCAGTCGGGGGCCGCCACCACGGCCTTGATCACCTCGGCCCCCATGCGGCCCAGGGCCCCGGCCACCACCACCGGGATCGGCGCCGGCTCTGCTGGTGACGGGGAGGTCGCGGTCATGGGCGGCGGGCACTCCAGGCGAGCCTATGTGGCCCAGTCCACCGGCAGCGTGCCTGCCTGTAACGCTGCGCTGCAACCGATCGCGTCCCCGGCGCGGGCTCCGTAGGCTGCTTCACATTGCTCAACGCAGTCGCCGCATGTTCACGCAGGTCCGTTCCGCCAGCCGCCGGGTCAGCCCTGCCCCCACCGATGGCGCCAACGACCGGGTGGTCATGAAGGCCGTCTACGTGGTGCTCGAACCCCAGTACCAGAACGCCCTCACCACCGCCGCCACCGGCCTCAACGACCAGAACGGTCCCCTGGCGGTGGAGCTGAGCGGCTACCTGATCGAGGAGCTGCGGGATCCGGCCAACTACTCCGACTTCTGCGCAGACGTGGCGGCGGCCGACGTTTTCATCGCCTCGCTGATCTTCATCGAGGACCTGGCCCAGAAGGTGGTGGAGGCCGTGGCCCCCCACCGCGACCGGCTCAAGGCGGTGGTGGTGTTCCCGTCGATGCCGGAGGTGATGCGGCTCAACAAGCTCGGCACCTTCTCAATGGCCCAGCTGGGCCAGAGCAAGAGCGCCATCGCCCAGTTCATGCGCAAGCGCAAGGAAGCCAATGGGGCCGGCTTCCAGGACGCCATGCTCAAGCTGCTGAACACCCTGCCGACGGTGCTCAAGTACCTGCCGGTGGAGAAGGCCCAGGACGCCCGTTCCTTCATGCTCAGCTTCCAGTACTGGCTCGGGGGAACGCCGGACAACCTGCGCAACTTCCTGCTGATGCTGGCCGACCGCTACGTCTTCGGGACGTCGGAACTGGGACGGCCCCAGCTGACGGTGGCCGACCCGGTGGTGTTCCCGGACCTGGGCATCTGGCACCCGATGGCGCCGGGCATGTTCGAGGACCTCAAGGAGTACCTCAACTGGAGTGCCAGCCGCGCCGACCTCAGCGAGAGCGCCCGCCGGGGCCCGGTGATCGGCCTGGTGCTGCAGCGCAGCCACATCGTCACCGGCGATGAGGCCCACTACGTGGCCGTGATCCAGGAACTCGAGTACCGGGGCGCCACGGTGATCCCCGTGTTCTGCGGCGGCCTCGACTTCTCCCGGCCGGTCTCCTCCTTCTTCTACGACCCCCTCAACCCGGAGCAGCCCCTGGTGGACGGGGTGGTGAGCCTCACCGGCTTCGCCCTGGTGGGCGGCCCGGCCCGCCAGGACCATCCCAAGGCCATCGAGACCCTCAAGCGCCTCAACCGGCCTTACATGGTTGCCCTGCCCCTGGTCTTCCAGACCACCCAGGAGTGGGAGGAGAGCGATCTGGGGCTGCACCCGGTGCAGGTGGCCCTGCAGATCGCCATCCCCGAGCTCGACGGTGCCATCGAACCGATCGTGCTGTCGGGCCGCGACGACGCCACCGGCAAGGCCCACACCCTGCAGGACCGGGTGGATGCGATCGCCGAGCGGGCCATCCGCTGGGCCTCGCTGCGGATCAAGCCCCGCTCCGAGAAGAAGCTGGCGATCACCGTCTTCAGCTTCCCGCCCGACAAGGGCAACGTGGGCACCGCCGCCTACCTCGACGTGTTCGGCTCCATTTTCCGGGTGCTGGAGGAGATGAAGGCGAAGGGCTACACGGTGGAGGCCATGCCCCGCACGCCCAAGGAGCTGATGGAGGCGGTGCTCAGCGATCCGGAAGCCTTGCAGGGGGCCCCCGAGCTGGCGATCGCCCACCGCATGAGCGTCGAGGAGTACGAGCGGCTCACCCCCTATTCCGAGCGCCTGGAGGAGAACTGGGGCAAGCCCCCGGGCAGCCTCAACTCCGACGGCACCAACCTGCTGATCTACGGCCGCCACTTCGGCAACGTGTTCGTGGGGGTGCAACCCACCTTCGGCTACGAAGGCGATCCGATGCGCCTGCTCTATTCCCGCAGCGCCAGCCCCCACCACGGCTTCGCCGCCTACTACACCTACCTCGAGAAGGTGTGGGGCGCCGATGCGGTGCTGCACTTCGGCACCCACGGCTCCCTGGAGTTCATGCCCGGCAAGCAGATGGGCATGAGCGAGACCTGCTACCCCGATTCGCTGATCGGTGCCCTGCCCAACCTCTACTACTACGCCGCCAACAACCCGAGCGAAGCCACCATCGCCAAGCGGCGGGGCTATGCCTCCACCATCAGCTACCTCACCCCGCCGGCGGAGAACGCCGGTCTGTACAAGGGCCTCAAGGAGCTGGGTGAGCTGGTGGGTTCCTACCAGCAGCTGCGCGAGAGCTCCCGGGGGGTGCAGATCGTCAACGCGATCATCGAAACCGCCCGCCAGTGCAACCTCGACAAGGACGTGGAGCTGCCGGAGGGGGATGCCGATGCGGCAGCCCTTGATATCGACGGCCGGGATGGCGTGGTGGGAGCCGTGTACCGCCAGTTGATGGAGATCGAGAGCCGGCTGCTGCCCTGCGGCCTGCACACCATCGGCAAGCCGCCCACCGCCGAGGAGGCGATCGCCACCCTGGTGAGCATCGCCGCCCTGGAGCGGGAGGAGGAGGGCCTGCGTTCCCTGCCGGGGCTGCTGGCCGAGAGCCGCGGCCGCACCATCGCCGAGGTGTATCGGGGTAACGATGAAGGCGTGCTGGCGGATGTGGAGCTCAACCGGGTGATCACCGAGGCCTGCCGCGCCGCCGTCGGCGCCATGGTCAAGGAGGTCACAGGCGCCGATGGCCGCGTCACCCTGCGGCGCAATTTCGGCTGGTTCTTCGATCTGCTGGAGCGCTTCGGCTACCGCCTGCCCTCCCCCTGGCTGAGCGCCTGCCGCCAGGCGGGATTCCCCGATGTGGACGTCACCGAGCTGGATCGCCAGTTCGCCTACCTGCGCTTCTGTCTGGAGCAGATCTGCGCCGACATGGAGATGGAGAGCCTGCTGCGGGCCCTCGATGGCGAGTACGTGCTGCCCGGGCCCGGCGGTGATCCGATCCGCAACCCCGGCGTGCTGCCCAGCGGCAAGAACATCCATGCCCTCGATCCCCAGGCCATCCCCACCCGGGCAGCCATCGCCGCCGCCAAGGTGGTGGTCGACCGGCTGATCGAGCGCCAGAGGGCCGAGCAGGGCACCTGGCCGGAAACGATCGCCTGCGTGCTCTGGGGCACCGACAACATCAAGACCTACGGCGAATCCCTCGCCCAGATCCTCTGGTTCATCGGCGTGCGTCCGATGGCCGATTCCCTCGGCCGGGTGAACAAGCTGGAGCTCATCTCCCTCGAGGAGCTGGGCCGGCCGCGCATCGACGTGGTGGTGAACTGCTCCGGCGTGTTCCGCGACCTGTTCATCAACCAGATGGCCCTGATCGACCAGGGGGTCAAGATGGCCGCCGAGGCCGACGAGCCCCTGGAGATGAATTTCGTGCGCAAGCACAGCCAGGAGCAGGCCGCCGCGCAGGGCATTTCCCTCCGGGACGCCGCCACCCGGGTGTTTTCCAATGCCAGCGGCAGCTATTCCTCGAACGTCAACCTGGCGGTGGAGAACAGCACCTGGGAGGAGGAGGGCGAGCTGCAGGAGATGTACCTCAGCCGCAAGACGTTCGCCTTCAACGCTGACAACCCCGGCGAGATGAACCAGAACCGCGAGGTGTTCGAGTCGGCGATGAAGACCGCCGATGTGACCTTCCAGAACCTGGATTCGGCCGAGATCTCGCTCACCGATGTCAGCCACTACTTCGATTCTGATCCCACCAAGCTGATCGCCGGCCTGCGCGACGACGGCAAGGCCCCCACCAGCTACATCGCCGACACCACCACGGCCAACGCCCAGGTGCGCTCCCTGAGCGAAACCATCCGCCTCGATTCGCGCACCAAGCTGCTCAACCCCAAGTGGTACGAGGGCATGCTCGATTCCGGCTACGAGGGGGTGCGGGAGGTGGCCAAGCGTCTCAACTTCACCCTGGGCTGGAGTGCCACCAGCGGCGCCGTCGACAACTTTGTGTATGAGGAGGCCAACGACACCTTCATCAACGACCCGGAGATGCGCAAGCGGCTGATGGACCTCAACCCCCACAGCTTCCGCCGCATCGTCGGCACCCTGCTGGAGGTGAATGGCCGCGGCTACTGGGAGACAAGCGACGAGAACATCGCCCAACTGCAGGAGATCTACCAGGAGATTGAGGACCGGATCGAGGGGGTGACCAAAGAGGGTTGATCGGTCGTCTCGGGCCCCAGGTGCCGGCGGTCCTTGCGTCGCCCGGGAAGACGCAGTCCCTCACTGCATAGGTGCTGCATTCGAAATGGGAGGGGACAATGCACACAAAGTCTTCATCTTCCCCAGCTGGGCCTTGGGCGCTGGGGTGTACCCCCCATGGCCGTGACAGCAGCGCCTCCTTCCTGGGGAGCGACCATCCGCCGATCTGATTCCTGCGTAGGAATGGGTCATGCCATTGCACG